>JAIETI010000172.1 GCA_019745365.1 Gemmatimonadaceae bacterium
AGCGCTGCAGGACATCCTGGACGATGGCGGCGTCGGTCACGGAGTGTGGGGCGGAGGCGAGGCTTCCTGCATCACACCTTGGGGCGCGGGGCGGCCGCTGTCAACGGAGGCTGGAGGACCGGCCCAGAGCGGATCGCGAAGCGTGCGCGCCGCTTCGAACCGGCGGATCGACAGATCGAAGTACGGCTCCCCATCCTGCGTGATCCGGATACGCGCGGGCCACTGGAACCCCGCCGACGTCACGCGCCCCGAGAACCAGAGACGTTGGCGCTTGATGGCGCCCGTCCCAGGCTCGACGATGTCGTTCGCCATCGACGTCATCTCTCCGCTCGGCGCAATCCAGAGAGTGACCGGCATCCGCCCCGGCGCCTCGACCACGATGCGACGGGTGCCGTCCATCTCCGCCGCGACGAGGCGCACGCCGAACCGGTTGTCGTCGAGCAGGGGCGCGAGACACAGTACGAAGTACAAGAAGAACTGCTCCCGCTCGTGTGCGAGCGAGGCGCTGTCGAGGGGAGCCGTGCCTCCAGCCCGCTGTTGCCAGCCCCGCGGGCCCGCGATGATGAGACGCCGCGTCGCGGTCGAGTCCCGCATCGCCTCGCGCGTCGCGACCACGACCGAGTCGGGGAGGAGCATCCGCCACTGTCCGGTGATCGGGATGTTGCGACCGCCGGCCGCGACGATCGCATCGCCCTCCCACATCAGAGCGCGGGCATTCCGCGCTGCGGCGAGTCCACCACGCTGCGTGATCGCCTCGCGGATCACCCGCAGCGCCGTCGAGTCGCGGCGCACCGCCGGCGGCTGTGCTGCGAGACTCGCCCCGACGAGCGCACCGATGACGGCGGTCGCTCGCCAGACCCGACTCATCGTCCGTGGAGCATGGCGGCGGTCTCGGGCGGCAATGACCCTGTCATCTCCCACCGCAGCAACGAGGCCGGGATCAGCCCCGCCGCATCGAACGCTGCCATCGTCGGGCGGAGCGCGAACGCGTCGCCCTGGCGACGCTTGAGATCGGCGAAAAGGCGTTCGATCTCCCACTTGCCGATCACGTACGATGTGCCGTACCCCGGCTGGGCCAGATACAGGTGCTGTTCGAAGCGCACCGTGTTCGCATCACTCCGCAGCCAACCCCGTGGCGTGTGCGCGACCGCGAACTGCGCCGCCTCCTCTAGTGATGCGCCCTCGCCATGCATCAGGAGTTCGCCGAGCGCGCGCGCCGCGCGCTGCCCGAGCAGGACATAGATGAGTTCACGCGACCGGGGTTGCGCGTCGAACATCCCGGCCTGGAGCATCATCTCTTCCCATCCGGTGGCGTGCCCTTCCGTCCGCGTGTTGAAGATGTTGTAGAGGAGCGGGCCGCGGCGGATTGGGTTCTTGTGCGGCGCGATCTCCATCCACCCCAGGTCGATCCAGTGGTAGCCGTGCGTCCGCATCACCATCGGATCGCGGTAGTCCACCTCGGTGAAGAACTCGCGCGGACCCGGCGTGAAGCTGCCGATGCGCTGACGGAGCACCGAGTCGGTCCACGGCTGCACGGGGTAGAGATCGTGTGACCGCAGGAACTCGACGTAACTCGTGACCGCGGCCCCGAACCGCCGCGCGTGCTCCTCCGCGCTGGCCACCGGGACTTGGGCGGGCACGGCGCGGTTCCGCGCTTCCTCGAGCGCGAGGAAGCTCTGCGCGCGGCCCAGCTCACGCTCGATGAGTGCCTTCTCCTCGCGATACGTGAGGGGCACCAGTTGGACGTGCTTGAGATACCAGTCGTAGTTGGCCTCGCCGATCCCCGAGGGCGCGTGCTTGTTCGGCACCTGCGCCGTGACCCACTGCGCGAACGAATCCGAGGCCGCACGCGCGCGCTGCACGCTGGTCTTCAGTGGACTCGCCTCGAGTGTCGCGTCGAACGCGGCGAGCGCGGCCGCCTGCTCCGCAACTGCCTTCGCCCCGAAGCGCCAGAGATCAGCGCCGTCGCCGGTGAGGTTGCCTCGCGCCTGCGCGAGGAGCGCGGGGATGCGACGGACGCCGCTGTCGATCGCGGCCGCGCGCGCCGACGAGAGCGGTTGCGTCTCCGCCCAGAGCTCCACGGCACCCCACGCCCACGGCCCTTCGCGCGCGGGCTGATCGCTCTGCTCATTGAAGAACGTGACGTAGAAGCCCGGATTCCGCTCCCACGGCCGGAGCACCCGATGATCGAAATCGAGCCCGTTCATCTCGGCGCGGATGAGATGCCAATCGACCTGATCGGCGATCGACCATCCCGTCGTGTCGAACGCGGCGAGCCGCGCGCGGAACCCCGCCAGCGCCCGATGCTGACGATCCATCGCGTCCGCTCGGTAGTCCGGGATGCCGCTCACCCGCACCGGCGCTTGGAACGCGCGCCAGTCAGTGAAGAGCTCCGCGAGCGCTGCATGCGTCGTGGGGCGCGCGGCGGTCGGTGCGGCACACGCGACGAGCGTCGTCGCGGCCAACAGGGAGAGCGAACGTGCGAAGCGCATCAGGGGTCCTCGTGCAACGCGCGCCGACCTGCGGGGGTCAGTGGGCGACGTTGAAGTGGGGGTTGTCGATCAGGCCGAGGGTGTTGCCGAAGGGATCGATCACGATCGCCACGCGGATATCGCTGCCGACATCGCGGACGCCACCGGTCGTCGTGGCGCCGAGTGCGAGCGCGCGGGCATGAGCGGCATCGCAATCAGCGACGCCCCAGAATGCGACGTTACCGCCGATGCCGCGCAGCCCGTCACCGGGATCCGGGTCGAGCCCGAGTTCGTAGCCGCCGACATTGAAGCCGACGTAGAACGGCTCCTTGAAGTACGGTTCGATCCCCAACAGCTCGGTGTACCAACGAGTCGCGGCGTCGAGATCTGGCGCGTGATAGACGGCGGTGCGAAGTCCGAGGAACATGGTCAGCTGCCGGTGAGAGATCAGTCGCGCGGGGCGCGCAGACGCATGAGCCCTTCCTGTGCCACGGAGGCGACGAGCGAACCGTCGCGGGTGAACACCGACCCGCGCACGTAACCCAGCGCTCCCGAGGCGGAGGGACTCTCGATGCTGTAGAGCAGCCACTCATCCGCGCGGAACGGGCGATGGATCCAGATCGAGTGATCGAGCGACGCCATCTGCAACCGCGGATCGCGCCAGCCGACAGCGTGTGGATTGAGCGCCGTCGGGAGCAAGCCATGATCCGACGCATACGCGAGCGTCGCATGATGGATGATGGTGTCGTCCGGCAGCGCGGCGTGCGCCTTGAACCAGACATGCTTCACCGGCTCGCGCAGCGTCGGGTGGATCGGGTCGCTCGGCGCCACGGGGCGGAAGTCGAGCGGACGGTCCTGCGTGACGATCGTGCGCAGCGGCTCGGGAAACTTGTGTGCGATCCCGCGGATGAGGTCGAGCTCACTCGCGAGCGCTTCCGGTGCCGGCACATCGGGCATCGCGGCTTGATGCTCGAGGCCGTCCTCGTGGATGTGGAACGATGCCGAGAGGTTGAAGATCGCGCGTCCGTGCTGGATCGCGGTCACCCGCCGCGTGGTGAAGCTCTTCCCGTCGCGGAGCCGATCGACGAAGAAGACGATCGGAGCGTTCAGATCACCTTCGAGGATGAAATCGCCATGGACCGAGTGCGCCTCGCGCCCCGCCTCCACCGTCCGGCGTGCGGCGACGAGCGCCTGTGCGAACACCTGCCCGCCGAACACGCGACCGGTGCCGATGTTCCGGTTCTGACCTCGATAGATGTTCTCCTCGAGCGGTTCGAGATCGAGCAGCTGGAGGAAGTCGGCAAGGATGCGCATGGCTGGAAGGTAGCGCGGAGACGTGATGCGCCGGGAGTCAGCGCGCGCGTTCGGAGCGTCGGATCACGAGCTTCAACCCGGACCAGACCTCGCTCACCGCACACACCTTGATGTCCACGAAGCCCAGCGGGAGCGCCTCGGCGCGGATCACATCCTCGGTGATGTCCGTCGCGACACCGGCACTACGCTTGGGCCACGAGATCCAGACGAAGCCGTCTGGCACCAGCGATGCGCGCAGTGCGACGAGGCGACGCTGCAGCTCGCGTCGTGAGGTGAGAAAGAGATGGGCCGCACGCGGCTTCGCGTGGCGCGCGACGAACCGCACCTCATCCGGCAGTGGAGCGAGCCACTGCTGGTACTCGTCCGGCGCGCCGACGGTGAGCACCGTCATCTCCGCGGTGAAGCCCAGCTTGCGCGCGAGCGGCGTCCCCGAATAGCCCGTGGATGCCGCCATCCGCTCACACCGCGTCCGAGAGCGAGGTGAAGTTGAAGTCGCGCGACATCACCGGCGGGACCACCGTCCCGCCCTCGCCCGTGCGCACCGTGGGACCCAGCGCTTCGATGTTGTTCAGGAGGAAGAGCGGCGAGTCGTTGAAGCGGAAGTTCTTGATCGAGCGCGCGATCTTCCCGTTCTCCACGAGAAAGGTGCCATCGCGCGTGAGCCCGGTGGTCGTCAGTTGGCGCTGATTCACCGGCCGGAGGTACCAGAGTCGAGTGACGACCACCGCGCGCTCGGCCTTCGCGATCATCGCCGCGAGCGGGGTATCGCCCCCCGCCATCACCAGCGCCCCGCCATTCCCCGTGGGCGCCTTCCCCATCTTGTTCGCATAGAAGCGGTCGTACCCGAGCGCGCTCAACACACCGTCCTGTACCCAGGTGGTCGTGCTGAGCGGGAGCCCATCGCCGTCGAACGGCGTGCCCGGGAGCTGCGCATCGAACGGATCCGACCGCATCGTGATGCGCGGATCGACGATCCGCTCGCCGAGCTTCGTCCCGCCTCCGGCCTTGGAGAAGGGCGAGCGCCCCTCGTCCGCGGCGCGCGCGTTGAATGCGAACCGCACACCACCCAGGAGATCGGACACCGCCTGCGGTTCGAAGATCACCGTGTAGCGCCCCGGTTCGATCGCGACCGGATTGCGCGAGGCGCGCGCCTTGGCGATCGCCCGCGCGCTGACATCGTTGAAGTCGATGCGCGCCCAGTCGTTCGCGTCAGCGGCCGCCCACCCGGAGCCGGTGCCGTCGTTCGTACGGACCGTCAGCGTGTAGTTCGCGTTCGTCGCGCGATGGTGCGCGAAGCACCCTGCACTCGTCCCGATCGCGACCGCACTCGCCGAGCACTCGATGTAGCCCGCGACCGTGAACTCCTTCCCGGAGCGCGCCGGCCCGAGCGCCGTCATCGCGGCGCGTGCCCGCGCTTCGGCGGTGAGTTGGGCCGTCGAGTCGAACCACGCCGTCACCGGGCGATACTGCTGCGCGCCAAGTTCGGGGAGGAGTTCGGGATCGTCCGGGGCGAGCCGCGCGAGCGCCTCGGCCTGCGCGACGACCCGTGCGAGCCCCTCTGGGCTACTGTCGTTCGTTGTCGCGGACGCGCGCTTCCGGCCGACGACCGCGGTCACGGTGATCGTGACGTCGTCGCTGATCCCGGAGGTGGACATCTGATTGTCCGCGAACCGCAGATTCGTCTGGTATTGGCTCGACACCGTCACCCGACACGCATCGGCGCGAGAGGCCTTCAACGCGCGCGACACGATGTCCGCACACTCGTCCTTGGAGAGCACCACCGCTTCGTCGAGCACACCGACGCGTTCGGCGAGTAACCGGGCGGGAGTCCCGCGTGCAAAGCGCGACATCAGGACGCCCTCCCGGTGTTGATGACCGTCGCGTTCTTGAAGCGACAGGGTGGACAGCCGTGACTGACCGCGTTGCTCTGCCCGGGCTGCCCCTTGCCGTCGTTGAAGGTGCCGCCGAGTTCGTAGGCGGAGCGCCCACCGACGATGTCGAGACTGTTCCAGAACTCCGGTGTGCGCATCTGGTAGGCGACGTCTTTCAGTTGGCCGACGATCTTGCCGCCGCGCACCTCGTAGCAGACCTGCGCGCCGAACTGCGCATTGTATCGCTGCTGATCGATCGAGTACGATGCGCGCCCGATCATCGCGATCCCCTTGTCCGTGGCGGCGATCAGATCGTTCCAACTCAGATCCTTGTCGGCGTTGGGCACGATCGACACGTTCGGCATCCGTTGGAAGGAGACGTCGGACCAGCTTTGCGCGTAGGCACAGCCGTGCGACCGCACCGGCTTCCCCTGCTTCTCGTACCACCACCGGAGCCAGTCCGCCTGTTCTCGGGTGGTCTGGTAGTCGTTGAACACACCCTGCTTGATGATGTCGAACTCGTCCGGTTGCACGCCGTCATCGTCGTATCCGATCGTCGCGAGCGCGCCCGGCTGCGAGCGGTCACCACGGATCGTGAGCTGTTCAGGACCGAGTCGCAACGAACCCAGCACCTTCTCGGGCGGGGAGATGAAGGAGGTCCCGGCGTAGTTCGCCTCGTACCCCATTGCCCGATCGAGCTCGGTCGGATGCCCGATCGACTCGTGGATCGTGAGGAAGAGCTGCGATGGATGCAGAATCAGATCCCACTTGCCGACCTCGACGGACTTCGCGGAGAGCTTCTCGCGCGCTTGCTCAGCCCAGACGGTCGCGTTCTTCACGATGTCGGCTTCGAGCACGTACTCCCACCCGCGCCCGGCCGGTTGAACGACCTCGGGGCCGCGCGTCGCGACCTCGGTGCGATCATCGGAGATCGCTGTCATGCTCATTGTCACCCAGCTCCGCACCACGTCCTGAGCGATGAGCGAGCCGTCGCTGTTGGCGTAGGAGCGCTCCTCCTTCACGAACGCGAGCGAGGAGTTCACGAATCGGATGTTGCGCACCGCCTGTGCCGCTGCGTTCGCACGGAAGAGGAGGGCGACCTTCTCTTCGACTGGGATGCTCCACGGATCGATGGCGTACGACGACTTCCAGCTCGCGTTCGCCTGTACCGGTGCCGCCGCGAGTCGCACCTACCGGTCGCGCGCGACAC
>JAIETI010000183.1 GCA_019745365.1 Gemmatimonadaceae bacterium
GTGGACGAGCGCGGGAACTCGACGCTCATCTCGTTCACGCCGTCGAAGGACGACGGCTACAACAAGAAGATCCGCGCGATGCTTGCCGAGGTGCGGTTCCGCCCCGCAGTGCGCGGCGATGGGACGCCGGTGCGCGATACGGCGTTTATTACGGCGGAGGCGCCGTAGGCGAAACAGGAACGACACGAACGACAAGAACCACGGGAACTACGGTCCCGTTTGGCCGTCCGCCCCGCGGTCCAACCTGCTGCGCTTCCGCGATTTAGCCCTTTTCCGCTCTCGGCTCGGTGTGTAGCTTTGGAGGTTGTTCTCCCCCGCCTCCGGCTCGTCGAGGTGGGCCCCCTGGACCCCGGCCCCGAGGACCCCGATGAGCGATCAGGACGGTACTGAGCGCGGCGGTTTCGTGAAGGCGCTCACCCTCACCGATGCCACGATGCTCGTGGCCGGTTCGATGGTCGGATCCGGCATCTTCATCGTGTCGGCGGACATCGCACGGACCGTTGGCTCGCCCTACATGCTCCTCATGGCCTGGCTCGTCACGGGGCTCATGACCATGCTCGGTGCCCTCGCCTATGGCGAACTCGCGGCGATGTATCCCAAGGCGGGCGGCCAGTACGTCTTCCTCCGCGAAGCGCTCGGGCCGCTGATCGGTTTCCTGTACGGTTGGACGCTCTTCCTGATCATCCAGACGGGGACGATTGCGGCGGTCGCGGTGGCGTTCGGACGCTTTCTCGGAGTGCTCGTCCCGTCGATCGGTCCGGAGCGCTTCAGTTGGTTCCCGAGTGCCGATCTCACCCTCGCGGGGTCGACGGTCGAGCTCGGACTCTCGCCGCAGCGCTTGGTCGCACTCATCAGCATCTGGGTGCTCACTTGGATCAATCTGCGCGGCGTGAAGGAAGGGAAGTTCGTGCAGACGACGTTGACGGTCATCAAGACGACGATGCTTGCCGCGCTCGTGATCCTCGGCGTCACAATCGGTCGCAATGCGGACGCGCTCGCGGCGAACTTCGGGGCTGGACAGTTCATGGGAACGACGTCGTTCATGTCGATCCTCACCCTCGGCTTCGGCACCGCGCTCGTCGGTTCGCTCTTCTCGAGCGATGCGTGGAACAACGTGACCTTCGCGGCGGCCGAGGTGAAGAACCCGGCGAAGAACCTCCCGCTCGCGCTCGTGCTCGGGACGGGGCTCATCACGCTGCTCTACATCACCGCGAACATCGCCTATCTCAACGCACTCCCCTTCGAGGCGATCAAGACCGCGGCGCAGGACCGCGTCGGCACGGCGATGATGCAGGGGATCTTCGGCCCGGTCGGCGGAACGATCATGGCCGTGGGGATCCTCCTCTCCGCGTTCGGCTGCAACAACGGGCTCATCCTCTCCGGTGCGCGCGTGTACTGGGCGATGGCGAAGGACGGGCTCTTCTTCCAACGCGTCGGCACCCTCAGTGATCGCGGCGTCCCCGCGTGGGGGCTGCTCGCGCAGTCGATCTGGACGAGCATCCTCTGCCTCACGGGGACCTACGGCCAGCTCCTCGACTACGTGATCTTCGCGGCGCTCGTCTTCTACGCGCTCACGACGATCGGCTTGTTCATCCTCCGCGCGAAGCGCCCCGAGGCGCCGCGCCCGTATCGCGCCGTCGGCTATCCGTACCTCCCCGCACTGTACATCGCGCTCTCGAGCGGGGTGGCAGTGGTGCTCCTCATCGCGGACAAGACACGCGCCCAGGCACTCGCCGGGCTCGCGATCGTGCTCCTCGGTATCCCGGTGTACCTGTTCTGGCGGCGTTCGGCGCCCAGCCAGGGCTGATCCTCGGCGCGCGCTGGTCGTCGCGCGCCGGCTTCATCTCTCCCCCAACACGCAATGATCGCCTCGCAGTCCTCGCTCCTGACCCTGGTCCTCGGCCTTAGCGTCGCGGCACTCCTCTTCGCGGTGTGGCTCGCCCGCTGGGTCCTCGCGCGCTCGACCGGTACGCCGGAGATGCGCAAGATCTCGGACGCCATCCAAGAGGGCGCGGAAGCGTACCTCCGGCGCCAGAACAAGACGATCGCGATCCTCGCCGTGCTCGTCGCGGCGGTGCTCGCCATCGGCTACGGCGTGCTGCGTCAGCACAATCCGACCGATCCGGTCGATTCGCCGATGACCTTCGCGCTCTTCATCACCCTCTCCTTCCTCCTCGGTGCGCTCTCCTCAGGCATCGCGGGCTACATGGGGATGTGGGTGTCGATCCGCACGAACATCCGCGTGGCTGCGGCCGCGATGACCTCGCTCAACGCGGCGCTGCAGACGGCGCTCCGCGGTGGCGCGGTGTCGGGGCTCTTCACGGTCGCGATGTCGCTGCTCGGCGTCGGCGGGCTCTTCGCGATCCTGACGATGCTCGTCCCGGGAGGGATGGAGTCGGCGGAGTGGGCGAAGAAGATCCCCTTCCTGATCGTCGGCTACGGATTCGGTGCCTCGTTCGTGGCGCTCTTCGCGCAGCTCGGTGGCGGTATCTACACGAAGGCCGCCGACGTCGGCGCGGACCTCGTCGGCAAGGTCGAGGCCGGGATCCCCGAAGACGACCCACGCAATCCGGCGGTGATCGCTGATCTCGTCGGTGACAACGTCGGTGACTGCGCCGGTCGTGGCGCGGACCTCTTCGAGTCGACGGCGGCCGAGAACATCGGCGCGATGATCCTCGGCGTGTTGCTCTTCCAGTCGTTCGGCGTGGCGGGGATCCTCTTCCCGCTCGTGATCGGCGCGCTCGGCTTGGTCTGCTCGATCATCGGCGTGATGTCGGTGCGCACGGCGGAAGATGCCGACCCGATGGCCGCGCTCAACCGCGGCTACTGTCTCACGGCGGTGCTGGTGTCGGTGGCGATCTTCTTCGCTTGCAAGTGGCTGCTCGTGACGCCCGACGCCCCGGATGCCTGGTGGCACTACTTCATCTGCGCGATGATCGGCGTGGCGACCTCGGTGGCCTTCGTCTTCATCACGCAGTACTACACGGAATACCGCTATCGCCCGGTGCTCTCGATCGCCGAGGCCTCGCAGACGGGGCCGGCGACGAACATCATCATGGGGCTCTCGGTCGGCATGGAGTCGACGGTAATGCCGGTGTTCACGATTGCGATCGCGCTCGTGTCGAGCTTCATGGTCGGGCGCGCGAGCGGGATCATGATCGACGGCGTCGCGGCGGGTGGCCTGTTCGGAACGGCCGTGGCCACGATGGGGATGCTCGGTACCGCCGGCTACATCCTCGCGATGGACGTCTTCGGCCCGATCACGGACAATGCGGGTGGCATCGTCGAGATGTCGCAGCAACCGCCGGAGATCCGCGACAAGACGGACCGTCTGGATTCGGTCGGCAACACGACCAAGGCGCTCACGAAGGGGTACGCGATCGGTTCGGCAGCGCTCGCGGCGTTCCTCCTCTTCTCGGCGTACCTCGATGAGGTCAAGAACTACACCGGGCAGACGTTGCACGTCGATCTGAGCAAGCCGCAGGTCTTCGTGGCCGGACTGATCGGCGGGATGCTCGTGTTCTGGTTCTCCTCGCTCGCGATGACCGCGGTGTCGAAGGCCGCGCAGAGCGTGATCACGGAAGTGCGGCGTCAGTTCCGCGAGAAGCCGGGGATCATGGATGGCACGGAGAAGCCGGACTACGGCGCCTGTGTGGACATCGTGACCGTCGGTGCGCTCAAGGCGATGGTGTTGCCGGGCGCGCTCGTGCTGGCCTTCCCAGTTGGTGTCGGACTGACCTTCAAGCACCTGGGTGGAGCCGATCAGTATCTCGGCGCCGAGGCGGTCGCGGGCTTCCTGATGGTGGCCACGATCGTCGGCATCCTGATGGCCGGCTTCCTGAACAACGGTGGCGGCGCGTGGGATAACGCCAAGAAGTACATCGAGACGGGCGTGTACGGCGGCAAGAAGTCGGACGCGCACAAGGCCGCGGTGGTGGGCGACACCGTCGGCGATCCGTTCAAGGACACGGCAGGTCCGTCGCTGCACGTGTTGATCAAGCTCCTCTCGACGATCACGCTGGTCCTCGCGCCGCTCTTCATCTAGGGCGCGCGTGCAGCTCTTCCAGCGTAAGCCCATCGCCGCTCTCCTCCCCGCAGGGGAGGGCGGGATGCGGCGGGAGTTGGGGTGGGTCGATCTGGTTCTCCTCTCCATCGGTGCGGTGATCGGCGCGGGCATCTTTGCCACGCTCGGTACTGCGGCCGCGGGAGAGGTGAAGGCCACGGGCGAGGTCGTGCGCTACGGCGCCGGCCCCGCCCTCATCATTTCGTTCCTGTTGTTGGGTGTGGTGTGCGGGTTGGCCGCGCTCTGCTATGCCGAGTTGGCGGCGATGATCCCGCAGGCGGGGAGCGCGTACGCGTATTCGTACGCGACGCTCGGCGAGTTCGTCGCGTGGATGATCGGGTGGGACCTGATCCTCGAGTACGCGGTCGGCAATGTGGCGGTCGCGATCGCGTGGGCGGGGTACTTCGAGTCGCTCATCTCGCCCTGGGTGCATATCCCCGGGTGGTTGATGCACGGCTATTTCCAGGCGGCCGCGAGTGGTGATCCGGCGGTCCACGGGCTGATCGAGACGGCGCCGCGCCTGATGGGGATCCCGATCATGGTGAATCTCCCGGCGTTCGCGATCGTGATGGCGATCACCTGGCTCTTGGTGATCGGGGTGCGCGAGAGCGCGCGCGCGAACGCCTACATGGTGGCGCTCAAGCTCGCGGTGCTCGCGCTCTTCGTGATTGTGGGCGCGCAGCACATCGACACCGCGAACTACCATCCGTTCGCCCCGAACGGCTTCCGCGGCATCCATCAGGGCGCCGCGATCGTCTTCTTCGCGTACATCGGGTTCGACGCGATCTCGACGGCGGCCGAGGAGACGAAGGATCCGCAGCGGAACATGCCGAAGGGGATCCTGATCGGGCTTGGCATCTGCACGTTGATCTACGTCATCGTAGGTGCGGTGGCGACCGGGATGCTCCCGTACGAGCAGCTTCGCGCGGCGGATCCACTCGCGCACGCGTTCGAGGTGGCGGGGCTGACGCGCTTCTCCTGGATCATCGCAGCGGGTGCGGTGGTGTCGATGGCGGCGGTGCTCTTGGTGTTCCAGTACGGGCAGCCGCGCATCTTCCATGCGATGGCGCGCGACGGGTTGCTCCCGCCCTGGGCGGCGAAGCTGCATCCGAAGTATCGCACGCCCCATGTCACGACGATCCTCACCGGCGTGTTCGTGGCTATCGGCGCGGCGTTCGCCGACGATCAGGCGACGTACAACCTGACGAACATCGGGACGCTCTTCGCCTTCTTCCTCGTGTGCATCGGCGTGCTCGTGCTCCGCGTGCGCGAACCGGAGCGGCACCGGCCGTTTCGTGTCCCCTTTGTCTGGCCGGTCGCGCTCGGCGGGGCGGGGGCGTGCCTCTTCGTGATGAAGGGGCTCCCGATCGACGCGTGGAAGGCGTTCGGGATCTGGCTCGTGATCGGGCTCGTGCTCTACTTCACCTACGGCTACACGCATTCGGTACTGCGGCGCGGCAGCGCGCCGCCAATCGCTCCCCTCGACTGAGCTGACGATGATTACTGCCACCGCCGCGGCGCCCAACGCCAAGAAGCCCCTGCTGGGCCCCACGCAGACCATCCTCGTGGCGATGGTCATCGGCATCACGCTTGGCACGGTCTTTCCTGCGGCGGACCATCCGAATCTGGTGACGTTCTTCAAGAGCGTCTCGTCGGTGTTCCTCCGGATGATCAAGTCGCTGATCGTTCCGCTCCTCTTCTCGACGCTGGTCGTCGGGATCGCGGGGCATGGCGACGACATGAAGAAGGTGGGGCGCCTCGCCTTCCGCTCGATCCTCTACTTCGAGATCATCACCACGATCGCGCTCTTCCTCGGCCTCGGCGCGGTGAATCTCATCCGCCCGGGTGACGGGATCTCGCTGACCAACGCGAGTGCGGATGCGGCCAAGGAGTACGCGACGAACAAGATCACCTTCTCGGGGGTGATCGAGCACATGGTTCCCGCCTCGTTCTTCGAGGCGGCGAGCAAGAACGAGGTGCTGCAGATCGTCTTCTTCGCGATCCTCTTCGCCGTGGGGCTCTCGCGCGTGCAGGGGGCGCCGAAGGAGTTCATGCTCAAGTTCTGTGAATCGCTCGCCGAGGTGATGTTCAAGTTCACCGGGCTGGTGATGGCGTTCGCGCCGTTCGGGATCGGGGCGGCGATCGCGGTCACGGTCGGGCAGAGCGGGCTCAGCATCCTCAGTTCGCTGGCGATGCTCGTGCTGACGCTCTATGGGTCGCTGCTGGTACTCGTGGTCGGCGTGTTCATCCCGGTGGCGCTCATCGCGCGGATCCCGATCCGCCGCTTCTGGTCGTTCATCAAGGAGCCCTGGCTGATCGCGTTCTCCACGGCGAGCTCGGAGGCCGCGCTCCCCAAGGCGATGGAGAAGCTCGAAGCGTTCGGGATCCCGCGCCGGATCATCGCCTTCGTGCTCCCGACGGGGTATTCGTTCAACCTCGACGGCTCGACGCTCTACCTCGCCGTGGCGAGTGTGTTCGCGGCGCAGGCAGGTGGGATCGAGATGTCACTCGGGCAGCAGCTCCTGATGATGCTCACGCTGATGTTGACGTCGAAGGGGGTCGCGGCGGTGCCGCGTGCGTCGCTCGTGATCCTCTCCGGCGCGCTGACGATGTTCAACCTGCCGCTCGAGGCGGTGGCGGTGATCCTCGGCTTCCTCATCCTGCGCAAGGTGAACGACAAGCAGGACACCGGCACGGCAGGC
>JAIETI010000147.1 GCA_019745365.1 Gemmatimonadaceae bacterium
TGCTGGGCCTGCAACGCTCCCGCGCAGAGCACGGCAAGCACGAAGGCGGAACGGGTCACGCCGTCCCCCGCGGCGGCACGCGCACCTTGGTCGGGTTCGCGTTGTACGCGGCGGTCCCCCCGGGCGGAATGCTGAGGTAGCTCCACGACGCACCGACGATCGCGTGCGCCTGATCGACGATCTGCCCGACGTGATACGCCACGTGTGCCAGCGATCGCATCACTGCTTCCTCGACGCTGAGCGGCTGCGCGCGGATCGTCACCATGCGTGGCAGGTCGTCATCACCCAGCGTGGCGAGGGTCGCGAAGAGCACCGTCCACCCGCGTTCCCACTTCGTCTCCAGCTCCGCGCGCGTCACCGCTCGCGGGGCGACCTCCTCCTCGCGCTCGCGCCATGGCTTCTCCCCATCGGCACTGAGAAAGTCGGTGAACCGGGACTCGAGATTCCCCGACACGTGCCAGCAGATGATCGCCAACGAGTTCCCCGCGCCTGAGCGGGCGCTGAGCGACACCTCCGGCACCTGCGCGAGCGCGCGATCCGCGAGCGCCTTGTACCGCTGATACTCCGCTTCGGCTGATCGGATGACAGGCATCGGCTACGCCTTCAGCGCGCCGCCGAGCACCTGCATCGCACGCTCCATCTCGTCGGCGGTGCCGATCGTCAGTCGGAGATGCGTGTCGAGCGGCGGGAACGGTCGCCCCACCGCGACTCCCTGCGCCCGGCACGCCGCCCGCACCGCACGGATGTCGCGCTTGATGTCCACCATCAGGAAGTTGGCGTCGCTCGCGCCGACCGCGTAGCCCATCCGCTCGAACTGCTCGCGCGTCCACCGCTTCACCGTCCGATTGCGCTCCTGCTCGGCACGGATGCGTGCGGTATCGCTCAACGACGCCAGCGCTGCGACGGCGGCGAGTTGATTCACCCCACTTCCCACGCGCCACGGCGCAAGGGCGCGCGCCGTGGCCGGTGCGGCGATCGCATAGCCGACGCGGAGCCCGGCGAGACCGAACACCTTACTGAACGTGCGCGAGACGATCACATGGGCGTCGTCTTTCACCTCAGGGATATACGAGGAGTAGCCCGCCGCATCGACGTACTCGTGGTAGGCCTCATCGACGAGGAGCATCGTCTCCGACGACTCGCGATGCACGCGCGCGATGAAGTCACGCACGGCGGCAGCACCGTGCACCGTGCCCGTGGGATTGTTGGGGTTGCAGAGGAAGACGAGCCCGGCGCCGCGCGCGGCGACCGCCATCGCGTCGAGATCGAGTTGCAGGGCGCCGGTCACCCGCACTTCCGTGACCGGATGACCGAGCATCTTCGCAAAGCGGGCCGGCGTCTCGAAGGTCGGGCTCGCGCTCACGAGCCCACGCGTCGGGGCCGTGAAGCGCTGCGCGCACAGTTGCAGCAACTCGCCACTCCCGCAGCCGAGGATGACCTGCTCGGGGCGCACGCCGTGTTGCGCGGCGATCGCCGCGACCAGCACGTCTTCGGCGTCATCGGGGTAACGATTGGCCTCGCCGAACTGCGCGCGAATCGCGTCGAGCGCGCCCGGGAATGGACCGATCGGATTCTCATTGGAATCGAGCCGGATCAGCCCCGCGAACGATCGCGTGGCGCTTCGCTCGAGGGTGGCTGCCTCCGCCCCACGGGCCGAAAAGCGCGGCGCCAAGAGGACGCCCGCGGTACCGACACCGAGGGCGCGAAGAAAATCACGACGTTGAACGGTCACGGGGGATCCGGGTGGAGGACCCCACGAAACTACGGGTTGGCGATCACCTCGGCCACGACCTTGGCCGCGCGCTCGACCTGTTCCGCATCGACATCGAGGTGCATGACCGCGCGGACGCGCGACGCATTCCACTGACTGATGAGCACCCCGCGCTCGCGTGCGCGGTCCACGATCGCGGCCGCACGACCCTCCGCCACATCGGTCATCACGATGTTGGTGTCGGGCGGGACCACCCGCGCGCCCTCCGCAGCGCCGACGATCGTGGCGAAGCGCTTGGCGTTCGCGTGGTCGTCGCGGAGACGCCCGAGATGCTCGCGGAGCCCGTAGAGGCACCCCGCCGCGAGGATCCCGCTCTGCCGCATCCCGCCACCGAAACGCTTCCGCGCCTCATGCGCCTTGGCGATCGACACCGAGTCGCCCGCGAGGGCGGCGCCTACGGGCGCGCCGAGTCCCTTCGAGAAACTCACCATGACCGTCGTCGCGCAGGCGGCGAAGTCGGCGAGATGGGTCCCCGTCGCGGCACTCGCATTCCAGAGCCGCGCGCCGTCGAGGTGCACCGGGATCGCGCTCTCGCGCGCGACCGCCGCGAGCGCCTGCAGATCCGCGAGCGGGGTGACCATCCCGCCCGCGCCGTTGTGCGTGTTCTCAAGGCAAAGGAGCGACACGCGCGGCGCATGCTTGCTCGAGGGGCGGATCGCCTTCCGCAAACCGGCGACGGTCATCACCGGCGCGCCACTCACGAGGCGCGGTTGCACGCCACCCAGCGCGGCGACGCCGGCCATCTCCCAGTTCAGGATGTGCGAGTCGTCGTGCAGGTAGATCTCCGTGCCGCGCTCCGCGTGGACATAGATCGCGGCCTGGTTCGCCATCGTCCCCGTGGGGAAGAAGAGCGCGCGCTCCTTGCCGAGCCGCAGCGCGACCTCGGCCTCGAGGGCCAGCACGGTCGGGTCGCCATCGAGGACGTCGTCGCCGACCTCGGCCTCGGCCATGGCGCGCCGCATCGCGGCGGTCGGCTTGGTGACGGTATCGCTACGGAGATCGAGCAGCACGCCGAGTCATCCCTCCAAGCTGGCGCGGTCGGCCGCCGTGCGCCGCCGCTCGTGGACCTGCGCGACCTCACCACCGATCAAGAAGATGAGGGCACCGTAATAGCACCAGAACACCACCACGATCACCGCCGCGAGCGTCCCCGTGTAGATCGACCCTGGGTCCACGGACGCGACGATCCGGCCGAACACGCTGCGCGCCGCCTCGAAGAGCAACGCGGTCACCAGCGACGCGAGCCACGCCTGCCGCGCGCGGATCCGACGGCTGGGAAGATACTTGTAGAGCGCGAAAAAGATCAGCAGGAGCACGGCGAAGGCGACCGCCCGCGCGAGTCCGTACTCCAGCCCGCCCATCGTGGCCCGCTCGACCCCGAGTGACTGGAGCCAGGCGAGCCCACGGCCCCGCGCGACCGCGAGGTAGGCGGAGAGCACAGCATAGGCCGCCACCAGGAGTGTGGCGAACATCGTGAGCGCGATATCGAACAGTTTGCCGACGACGACGCCACGCCCGCGCCCCACGTCGAAGACGCGGTTGAGCACCGTGCGCAGCGTGCCGAAGAGGCGCGTGCTGAACCAGACGAAGGCGAGCGCGCCGTAGAGCCCTACCGTTCCGCGCGTTTGGACCACATCGCGCAGCACCGGCGCGAGGAATGAGTTCCCCGACGCGTCGTCGTAGAGCGGGAAGAGGCGCTCGACGATCGCGACCGCCTCCGCGCTGGAGAGGTCCGGCGAGGTGCCGAGCACGAAGCCGAGCCCGGCACCCAACAACAGGAGGAAGGGGACCCCCGCCAGGAGGATCGCGAACGCCACGCCGCCACCGAGGAAGAGGACATCGTCCGCTTCCGCTTTCTTCCAGACGTCGAGGAGGAACCGCCCCGCAGTGCGCATCGCGCGAATGATAGGAGTCCGCTGCCAGAAAGAGAACGAGGGCGGACCCGGAGGCCCGCCCTCGCTCGCTGGCACCGAACGCTTACTGCTCGACGATGATGAGGAACTTCCCGGCCGCCCAGAACTGTTCGGCGTTCTTGATGTGCAGTCCGCCGCGGATCTCCCCGTTCTTGTTCGGCGCGGGCTCAAGCGCCGCGACGTCCTGCCGCGAGAGGATCTTGTAGCTCTTGTTGGCCTTCGGGAAGGCGATGTCGGCGACCTTGGTCTTGTCGATCGTGGTGAACATCGCCGGATCGAGGTTCGTGGCCGGGATGTCCGTGGCCGCGACACCGATCACGCCCCCCTTCTTCACGATGATCCCCTTCCGCCGGAGCTCATCCTTCGTGCCGATGACGTAGTGCACCGTGTTCCGCTCGGTGGTGAGCGAGCTCACGTTCGAGGTGAGCTGCGTCTTCTCCTCGGTGAGCTGCGCCTTCTCGCCCGAGAGCGTCTTCACCTGGCCGCTGAGCGCGGCGACCTGATCGGTGAGCGAGGCGATCTCCGCCTTCTGGTTGTCGATGATCGTGCGGTAGGCGGCGATCGTCGAGTCGTACTGCGCGAGCTGCGCGGTGAGCGCGGCGTTGTCGGCCGAGAGCTTGCGGACGCGGTCGCGGCTCGCCGCGAGGCGCGACTCGGCCTCGTTCAAGCGACCCGTGAGCGTCTTGATCTTGTCGAGGATCGCGGCGCGCTGGTCGGCCGGCGAGGGGTTGGGGAGCTCGCCCGCGCCCGCCGCCATCGGCTTCGACGCGTTCGGATTCCGCACCCGCGCCATCTCGGAGTTGATCTCCGAGAAGAGCTGCTGCGTGGCCATCACGTCCTTGAGCAGCGAGTCCTTCTCGGCCGAGATCTGCTGCACCTGCACGAGCGTCTGCTCGAGCTGCTTCTTGGAACGGTCACACGCGGTGAGGGCGAGCACGCCCATCAGCGCCAACGTGAGTCTCTTCATCGGGGATCTCCTTGCGTCGTAGGACAGGGCGCCAGCGTGGCGCTCACTCACCCGCGTCCGGATCGTCGGGCGCGGCCGCCACGGCGGGCGCCGCGGCGTCAGGGGTGGGACGATGCTGCTCGGGTGCGCGGATGTACCGCTCGACATGCGGCGCGGTTCCACCGACGCCCAACTTCGTGAACAGGAACTCGAACTTCGCGTCGTAGGCCCGGGCGAGCGAGGCTTGCACATCACTCGGGAGCGACCAGAGCGCCGACTTGAATGGGCCGAGCGCCTTCTTGCGCGTCTTGTAGAAGAACTGTTCGTCGGAGTCGCTGGCCTTCCGCTCTTCTGCCGCATTCACGCGGAGCCAGGCATAGATCTCATCCCGCAGCGCCGCCGGGAGATGATCGTAGAGCATGTTCTGGAAGTTGGTCGCGAGGTGGATCTCGGCCGTCTCGGTACGCGGGAAGTGATGGAACGCCGCGTCGGGGAGGGTCGATGCGCCGTGTTGCACGGCCCCGGAGAGGCCGTACTCCTGCCGCGAGACGCGCGAGAGGTCCTCGAGCGTCTGAAAGTCGAGCTTCACATCGGCGATCGAGCCGTCGGCGAGCACCACCCCACCGTGCGACGTCCCCGACTGCACCGAGATCTTCGAGAGTCCGGCCATGCCCGGCGCCTGCGCCTGCAGCGTGCGGTTGTAGCCGTCCATGAAGGCGCGGAGCTCGGGGACGGTGGAGTTCTCCGTCCCCACCTCACCGATCTCCCCGCCGAGCGAGATCGTCACGCCGGCGGGCTCGAGCGCACGCACGAAGCGCGTCAGCTCGACGCCGACCTCGTAGTTCAGCCGCTGCTGCTCGTCGAGCGTCGCATGTGAGAGATCGACGAGCGTCGAGGTGTCGAGGTCGATGTTGTAGAAGCCGGCGGCGATCGCCTCGTGCGCGAGCTGCTTGACCGCCGAGACTTCCGCGACCGGATCGACCTTGAACTTCTTGTGGTTGACCTGGAAGTGGTCACCCTGGATGAACAGCGGCGCGCGATACCCTTCGCGGAGTGCGGCCGCGATCATCACGCTCACATACTCGCTCGGCCGCTGATCGGTGTACGCGATCTCCGACCGCGCGATCTCGAGGAGGAAGGCACCAGCGTTGAGCTTGATCGCCGTGCGGAAGATGGCACGCGCGGTGTCGTACGACATGCCGCGGACGTTGATCGCCGGGCAGGTGAACCCGCTGATCTCGTCGCGGCCGCGCGCGAGGTACAACTCGTGGATCGACGCCGGGCGCACCCCGACCGCCTGCCCCATCTCCCAGATCGCCCAGCGCGCCCACGCCTTCTCTTCGTCGGAGCCGAAGACGGCCAAGCGCACGCAGTCGTCCATGCGAGCAGAGGAGAGTGCCGCAGGTTCAGCGACAGCGACACGGCCATCGGCGATCTTCACAGCCGGGCCAAGGATCTTGGAGAGCGTCTCGAGCGGTGTCATTCGGTCGGGGAGGTTCGCCCGGGCCACGCGACCCGGATCAGCCCTGCAATTTGCCCGCTTTCGCGGGGGAGAGCAACCGCGTCAGAGCGATTTCGACGGGTCCGCCACAGGGAAACCCGCCCGCTCCTCGGCCACGCCATGGTACTGCGGATGGCCCATCGTGTGATACGTCAGCCGCTTGCCGAGCTCGACCCCCGGCTGCGTGAGCGGATCGACATGGTAGAGCGTCCCCGCATACACCGTCGCGATCGCGAAGAGGGCGAGGAGCCCGCCGAGGTGCCACGCGTCCACCCGATCGATCGTGAGCGTCATGCTGGGGCGTCCCATGGCCGCGAGCGCCGCTGCCGTCGCCTCCTGCTCTACCGCGAGGAGCTCGCCGAGCGAGTGCCCGCCGAGGTAGGCGAGCTCTGGGATGGTGGGCTCGAGCGCGGGGATGATGAGGTCGCTCTCGGGCTTCGCCACACGCAGGAATGTGATGGTCTTGTCTGCAGGCCCTTCCATGAAGAGCTGCACCTGCGCGTGCTGATCGGTGGCGCCGAGCGCGACGAGTGGGGTGGGACCGACCGCGAGGCCATCCGCGTCGCGCTTGCCGAGCGACTCCACGCAATTCATGACGTCGAGCAGCCAGCCTCGCGTTTCCAGCGACT
>JAIETI010000108.1 GCA_019745365.1 Gemmatimonadaceae bacterium
GGTCCACCTGGAACGACGGCGCGACCTGGTCCGAGCACACCGCGAATGTGAAGGGCGTCCCGGCCGGCACCTACGTGTCGCGCATCGAGCCGTCGCACTTCGATTCGCTGACCTTCTACGTCACCTACGACAACCACCGCCGCGGTGACTTCGCGCCGTATGTGTTTATGACGCGCGACGGCGGGAAGAGCTTCGCGTCGATCGCCGCCAACCTTCCCACGGGCGGGCCGGACTTCGCGTACGTGGTGCGCGAGGATCTGAAGAACCCGAACCTCCTCTTCGTCGGTACGGACGTCGGCGCGTACGTGTCGATGGACAAGGGGAAGAGCTGGTCGAAGTTCATGACCGGGCTCCCGACCACGCCGGTGATGGATTTCGTGATCCACCCGCGGGAGAACGAGCTCGTGGCGGCCACGCACGGTCGTGGCTTCTGGGTGGTGGACATCACGCCACTGCAGCAGATGAACGCGACGGTCGCCGCGAAACCCGCACACCTCTTCGCGCCGCGCGTCGGGTCGCAGTGGGGCGAACGTCCGTACAACGGCGAATCAACCGGTCAGAAGACGTTCGCGGTGCCGAGCCCGACCTACGGCGCGGATATCTGGTATCGCCTGACCGCGCCGGTGGCGGGTCAGGTGCGCGTCGTCTTCCAGGATGCGACGGGTGACACCATCCGCACCCTCAATGGTCCTGGCGCGGCGGGCCTCCAGCGCGTCACGTGGGACTACCGCGGCAAGGCCGCGCCGCCGGAGAAGCTCTCGCCGGCTGGCGTGCGCGACTCGATCATCAACGCGCGCAAGATGATCGCCGCGATCGACTCGATCGAGAAGGCCGGCTCCGTGCCGCGTCCGATGCTCGATCGCATCCGCGCCGCGATGGAAGGCGGTCCTGATGCGATGCAGCAGTTGATGGCGACGATGGGCGGCTTCGGCGGCGGTGGTGGTGGTGGTGGCTTCGGCGGCGGTCAGCCGGGACGCTTCCAAGAGCGTCCAGGCGAGTCGGCCGGTGGTGGGCGTGGCGGTGCAGCCGCGGCCGGTGAGGGTGCCGCCGCCGCTGGCGGTCCGCCGGACCAGAACCAGATGATGGGCGTGATGCAGGCGCTCGCGGGTGGCCGCGGCGGACTGGGCGGGCTCTTCGGTGGTGGTGGACGCCGAGGAGCGCAGTCGCCCTTCGTCAGCACGGGCGAGTACCTCGTCTCGATCACGGTGAACGGCCAGACGATGAAGCAGAAGCTCCGCGTCGAGCGCGTCAGTGGCTCGGGCGGCGGCGGTGGCTTCTTCGAGGAAGAGGAAGACCGCGAGCCGTAAGGCGCGCAGTACAGTATGTGAACGGGGCCCGGTCGCTGAGCGACCGGGCCCCGTTCTGCATCACACCGCGAGATCGGCTATCGCCGCACGTAGCGCACGTACTTGAACACCGCCCCACCGCGCTGCGGGCGCCCCCACGGTACGCCGCTCGCCAGTCCACTCGGCCACAGTGAATTCCACACGAGGAAGAGGTCGCTCCCCGGAGAGGTCGTCCAACGCACGCGCGCGTTGAGCGCCACGCGCTCCGACTCGTTGTCCCACTGACCGAACAACGTCGTGTTCAAGCGCGGTGAGAACGCGTAGTCCACGCGCAGCCGCGCGAGCCGCGCCTCGAAGCCACCCCCCAGACGCGTGACATGCGTCGCCGACCACTCGGCGCTGGCCAGGAGATGAGGCTGCAGTCGCAAGCGCAGTGCACCATTCGTCGCCGCTGAACGCCCGTCGTAAAACTCACCCGCGCTGATCGAGGCTTCCGTGCTCACCAAGCGAGCTGGAGAACTCGACACACTGATCTCGGCGCGGTTCCAGCCGTAGGTCTTCGGCGCGAGCGTCGCACCAGGAAAGATCTCGAACGGCTCGAGCGGCGCGTCGTACTCGCGCTCGACCTTGAACTCCACGCGGTCGTCGCTCTCGAACAAGAACCCGATCGGCTGCACGCCGAAGGTCGCGTTGCTCATCCCGCCCTCGAGGCGATCGACGTAGTCCCACTCAAGGGGCGAGAAGATGAGCTTGCGGATCCCCCAGCGGCGTGGGCGCGGCGTCAACTCCACCTGCCCCGCCACGCGCGTCACCCCATCCTGTTGCACGAAGCCGAGCGCGGGGTCGAATCCGGCGTCGATCCGATCCACGCGGAGCACGATGTCGGCGTTGTCGTTCGGATAGTCGATCACGAACCGCGAGTGCGTCGTGGTGGCACCGCCGATCGAGTCCTGGTTCGCCGCGATATTGCCGAGCAAGACGAGATTCTGCCCCTTGATGATGTAGGGGAAGTTGAAATCGAGGCCGCCCGAGCCCGTCGCAACCTTACCCGGCGCGTCTCGGAACGTCGCCATCGCACCCACGTACCCGCGTCCGAGCACGTCGCGTTTCACACGCACGACCGCATCGGTCGCGTCCTCCGCGCCGCCAGTACGCACAACGAGCGCGCCCACCTGCTGGCGCCCCACGCGCCCGGTGAGCCGCGCGCCACCCATGATCGGGATCGGGGTACCGTCGGCACCGAGCCCGATCCGGCGTGAATAGAAGAGCTGGGTCTGCCGCACCCGCCCGAAGTCGAAGATCCCCGCCCCTTCGGTGAAGAAGGGACGCTGCTCCGGGAAGAACAGCGGGAAACGTGTGAGGTTCACGATCTGACGATCGACGTCGGCCTGCGCGAAGTCGGGGTTCACCGTGAGGTCGAGCGTGAGCGTCGGCGCCGGCGCCAACTTCACGTCCATCCCGAGATCGCCATCACGCGCGCCGCGGGCGGTGATGGAATCCGACCCGTTCGCGCGGAAACTCCGCACCGGTACGTTCGCGGTGCCGGCGGTGTACGGGCGCACCTCGGCGATCGCACGACGCGGAAGATCGGTGAACCCATCGATCTCACCCTGGCGCTCGAGGAAGCGGATCCCTTCCGTGCGTCGCCACCCACGCCAGAGCACCTCTTCGTTCTTGCGCCGGATGAAACGCCGGAGATTCACCCCCCAGAGCGCCTGCCCATCGCGGTAGCGCAACGTCTGCCACGGGATGAACAGCTCGGCCTGCCACCCGGTGGCGGTGACCAGTGCGCGCGCATCCCACACGCCGTCCCACTCTCGGCTCTCGCTCTCGAAGTTCAGGATCTCCGCATCGCTGAGCGCCGCGTTCGCATTCACACTGAACAGGAAGCCGGTCCGCTTGTCGTTCGTCGGCGAGAGCATCAGGGTGAAATGATCGTCCGAACGCAGATCAGCATCGCGCCTGAGCTGCGCGCGTCGGATCTGCAACGGGTCGTGATCGTCCGCCCGGAGCGCGACCCAGAGCCCTTCCGCGGTCCCCACCAACTTCACGACCGTCCCTTCCGACGCGGGCGTTCCCTCCCGCGGATCGCGTTGGGTGAAGTCGATGATGCTATCGGCGGTCGCCCACGCCGCGTCGTCGAAGCGTCCATCGAGGCGGAGCGCGCTCGTCACGCGTTGCAGACGAGGGGCGCGGCCCTGGCCGGAGAGCGAACCGGCGGCGACGAACAGGAGCGTACTGAGCGTACGAGAGCGGATCACGGAGCCGTGGTTCGAGTGAGGGCACGAGCGCCGCTCTCGACACCCGTCCGCCCGATCGCACGGACGACCACCATCGTCGCCTCGCGCGGGAGCGCGAGAAGTCGCGCGGTCGAGGACACTACGCGACTCTCCCACGCCTCGTTGACGCGCGTCTGTACGAGCCACCACCGCACCGGCACCCGCCCAGTCACGGCGAGCTCGAGCGAGTCGCGCCGCACGCGCAGCGTCGGTGCCGGCGGCGCATCATCGCCGAGCCACGCGGTCGGCGGCACGAGCGCCGGCGTCGCATACGGTCCGCGCGAGAGTCGCGTCGCGATCGAGTCGCGATCCTTCATGAACACGCGCATCGAGAAGTGCACGTTCCCACCATCAGGAAGCTGCGCGCGCGTCGAGTCCACCTGATCGAGGATCTCCTGCGTGTGCCACCCGTTCGCGCCGTCGCCCACGCGCCCGGTGAAGTTGCCGGGCCACACATGCCGACCAAGCGGATTCTGCTCGCCCCACCAGCGGAGCAGCACCGGATACGACTGCTCGACCTTGGCGATCGGCCAGTACAGCTGCGGCGTGAAGTAGTCGAGCCACCCCTCGGTCAACCACTTCTTCGAATCGGCATAGAGCTCCGCGTACGCGTCGAATCCCCTCACCGTTGCCGGATTCCCGGGCCGCCAGATGCCGAACGGCGACACCCCGAACTTCACCCACGGCTTGGTCGCGTGGATGCGCGTGTCGAGCTCGTGCACCAACGAGTCGACGTTCTGCCGACGCCAATCATCGCGCCCCAGCGCTCCACCACGCCGTTGGTACCGACGGAAGCTCGCGTCATCCGGGAACTCCGTGCTCCCGTTCGACCGACGCTCCTTGTACGGATAGAAATAGTCGTCGAGGTGGATCCCATCGACGTCGTATCGATTGACGACATCCAGTACGACCTTCACCGTGTGCGCCTGCACCGCGGGCTCACCCGGATCCATCCAGAGATGCGTGCCATAGCGCTTCACCAGCTCTGGCCGGCGCCGCGTGAGATGGCTCTTCGCAAGTGCCCCCTTCGCCGACGGATGCTTGGCGCGGTACGGATTGAACCACGCGTGCAGTTCGAGCCCACGAGCGTGCGCTTCGCGCACCGCGACCTCGAGCGGATCCCAGTAGGGGACGGGCGCCTTGCCTTGCCGCCCCGTCAGGTACTCCGACCACGGTTCGAGTTTCGAGGCATAGAGCGCATCACCCGCCGGCCGCACCTGCAGGATCACCGCATTCAACCCCATCGCCTGCGCCCGATCCAGGATCGCGATCAGCTCCGCGCGCTGCGCGTCGCCGGAGAGGAAACGCCGCGAGGGCCAGTCGATGTTATCCACCGCCGCCACCCAGACCGCGCGGAACTCGCGGGAGACCGGCGGCGCCTCGCACGTCGGTGGGGCGCAGGTGGTCCAGCGTGAAGCGGCCTGGGCAGTGAGCGACGCCGGGACAAGGGCCGCAAGGAAGGGCGCGACGAACGACCGCGCAAGAATCCGACAAAGAGAGGTAGGCACCTGACCAAATTAGTGGAGGCGTGGCGCCCTCGCCCCCTCTGGTACAGCTTTGCTGAAACGCATCCGACACTCCCCAACGATGGCCCCTCCCTCCTTCTCCCTCGCCGGCAAGTCCGCGCTCATCACCGGCGGCACTCGCGGCATCGGCCGCGCCATCGCGGAGGCCTATGCCGCGGCCGGCGCGCGCGTCGTGGTCGTGAGTCGAAAGCAGGAATCGGTCGATGCCACCGTGCAAGCGATCGAGGCGTCTGGCGGTGAGGCCGCGGGCTTCGCGGTGAATGTCGGACGGATGGACGATGCCGGTGCCGTCGTCGGCAACGCGGCGGCGATCTTCGGCAGACTCGACATCCTCGTGAACAACGCCGCCGTGAATCCGGTCTATGGCCCCGTCGAGCACACCTCAGTCGAGGCGTTCGACAAGATCATGGCGGTGAATCTCCGCGCCCCCTTCGAGCTCGCGAAGGCCGCGCGCCCCCTCTTCGCGGCCCGCGGCGGCGGCGCGGTCATCAATATCGCCTCCATCGGGGCGCTCTCACCCGAAGCCCACCTCGGCATCTATAGCGTGAGCAAGGCGGCGCTCCTCTCGCTCACGCGCGTGCTCGCCGCGGAGTGGGGAAAGGACCGGATCCGCGTGAACGCGATCTGTCCGGGGCTCATCCAGACCGACTTCAGCGCCGCCCTCTGGAATCAGGAAGCCGCGCTCAAGCACACGCTCGCGACGCAGGCGCTCCCTCACTTCGGCCAACCGCAGGATGTGGCGGGCACCGCGCTCCTCCTCGCCTCCGACGCCGGCGCCTTCATCACCGGAAGCGTGATGACGGTCGACGGCGGCTACATCGGCTGAACGCTCAGCGGCCCACGCGCGGGAAGAACGCCGACACCCGCGCCTGATACGCACGATACGCCTCCCCGCGCGACGCGAGCGACTGTGCCTCGGTCAACGGGACCCCGGTCACCTGGGTGAGGAAGTAGTACATCATCGCCGGCGCGACCCACGCCAACCACCCGCCGGGCGATGCCGTCGCGATTAACGCGAACGCACACCACTGCACCCACTCGAAGAAGTAGTTGGGGTGCCGCGAGCGCGCCCAGAGCCCCGTGTCGCACACCCGGCCGCGGTTCGTCGCCACCGCTCGGAACCGTGCGAGCTGGGCATCGCTCACCGCCTCACCGATCCACCCGATCGCGAACAACCGCGCCCCAGCGAGCACGGGCCAGCCGATCATCGTCGAGCCATCGCGCGCCACGAGCAGGAATGGCACGCCGAGCACGACGATCACGATCCACTGGGTGAGATAGAACTGGAGGAAGCGGAGCCGCGGCTCCCCACCGCCCCACCGCGCCCGCAGCGTGCGATAGCGCGGATCCTCCGGCGCCCGCGCCGTACGCCACGCAAGGTAGAGCCCGAGTCGCGCCCCCCACGCGCCGCCGACGATCCCGACCAACAGGCGCCGCTCGAACGCACCGGGGATGGTCACCGCGTACAACACCGCGAGCGCGCCCGTGCCCAGCGCCCACGCCGTATCGATCCAACTCGCGTTGTTCGTGGTCAGATAGAGCGCATACGCCGCGAGCACGAATCCGAGCGCCACCACCGCGCCGTGCGCGGAATACACCAGCAGGTCGTGCAACATCGGGGCTCCACGTCAGGGCGAGTGCGTAGCGGGCG
>JAIETI010000037.1 GCA_019745365.1 Gemmatimonadaceae bacterium
ATGGAAAGCGTGTCGCGTTGGGCGCGGAGGAGCTCGCCGTTCACGAAGCCCCAGTCGAAGGCCACGTTATGCGCGACGAAGACACGCTGTTGCAGGGCCCGTTCAATGGCCGGGGCGACGTCGCGGAAGACCGGCGCATCGGCGACCATCGCGTCGTCGATCCCGGTCAGGCGGGTGATGTGCATCGGGATGCGTCGCTCGGGGTTCACGAGCGACGCGAAGTGCTCCACCACGTGCCCGCCGAGCACCTGCACGATCGCGATGTCGGTGATGCGGTCGCCCTGCAGGGTCCCGGTGCCGGTGGTCTCGACATCGACGACGGCGAAGGGGACATCGCGGTGGAGGAGGTCGTCGGGGCGCGGCACGTGGGGGAATCTACCGTCGGGGCGCGGGACCCTTCCCTTGGGTCGGTAGGGTCGTCTAACTTTGTGAAGAATTTCACAAGCCCCCGTGAAGCATATCGCCGAATCCACCGTCCGACGACTCTCCCTCTACCTCCGGTTCCTCGAGGAACTCGAAGGTCAGGGGCGAGAGACCATCTCCTCCGAGGTCCTCGCCGATTCCGGCGGGACCACCTCGGCGCAGGTGCGGAAGGACCTCTCCTTCTTCGGCTCGTTCGGGAAGCGAGGGCTCGGCTACTCCGTGACCGCGCTCGCGAAGCGCCTCCGTGAGATCCTGGGCCTCGGCCAGCCCTGGCAGGTCGTGATCATCGGTGCAGGAAAGATCGGCGCGGCACTCGCGCAGTATCGCGGCTTTCGCGCGCGCGGCTTTCATGTGGTCGGCATCTTCGACAGTGACCCCGCCAAGGTGGGGCGAACGCTCGATGGCGTGACGGTGAGCGATCTCGCCCAGCTCGAGCGTGAGTTGAAGCAACTCAAACCGCAGATCGCCGTGCTCACGGTGCCGGCGGATGTGGCGCAGGAGCTCGTGCAGCGCCTGACGAAGGCCGGGGTGCGCGGGATCCTCAACTTCGCGCCGGCCACCCTGCACGCGCCGGACGGGGTGACCGTGCGCTCCGTGAACATGGCGCTCGAGCTCGAGATCCTCTCCTACGCACTCGCGCACGAGCGCTGAGCGCTCACCCCTCGCGGCGCGCGAGGACCCGGATCAATCGCGCGAAATCGTCAGGCGTGAGCACCTCGGGGCGGAGTGTGGCTTCGATCCCCGCCTCCGCGAGTTGCGCGCTCCCCTCCTCCACCGCGCACCCCGTGATGCTGCGGAGCACGCGCAGCATCTGTTTGCGCCGCATCCCGAAGGCGGCCTGCACGAAGCGGCGATAGCGCACCTCGAGCGCGGGCTCGATCACGGGCACCGCGAGGGGTTCGATCACGAGCACGGCGCTCTCGACCTTCGGCGGCGGCTGGAACGCGCCGGCGGGCACTTTGAAGGCGACCACCGCGGTCGCCACCGCTTGGACGTTCGCACTCAGCGCGCCGTACGCCTCGCTCCCGGGCGCCGCCGCGACGCGATCCGCGACCTCGCGCTGCACGAGATAGACCGCGCGCGTGGGACGGGGCGCGGCAAGCGCGTGAAAGAGGATCGGCGTGGTGATGTTGTATGGGATATTCCCCGCGAGGATGAACGGCCCGCCGGCCAGCGCGTGGAGATCCTGCGCGAGCACATCGCCCTCGACGATCGACACGTGCGGCGCGTCGGCGAAATGCGTGCGCGCACTCGCGGCGAGATCACGATCGATCTCGATGGCGATCAAGCGCCCCGCGCGACGCGCTAACTCGTCGGTCAACGCGCACCGCCCCGGCCCGATCTCGATCACGGTGTCGGTCGGTGCGATCTGCGCGGCGTCCGCGATCCGTGCGAGGATCCGCGGATCGGTGAGGAAGTGTTGGCCGAAGCGTTTCCGCGGCGGGCTGTGCCGCTCGCTCACAGCGCGGCGGGGACGCGCTGCCGCACCACGAGCAACGCCTGATCATCGCGGGGGGGGACCGCACCCATATGTCCGTCCACCAGCGCGAAGACGCCATCGACGACGCGACTCGGCACCTCGCGGCGTCGCGCGGCGAGCACATCGAGCACGCGCCGTTCGCCGAGCTTGTGCCCACGCGCATCGCGCGCATCGGTGATCCCGTCGGTGAAGAAGACGAGGAGATCGGTCGCGGGATCCCACGGTGCACGCTCGACGCGCGGCGGATGCGCGCCCATGCCAAGCGGTGGGTCGGTGGCCGCGAGGCGCCGCGCCGTGCCATCCGGTCCAACGACGAAGGCGTGCGGATGCCCCGTGTTCACGTACGCTAGCTCTCCGGAGCGCGGGTCGAGCACCACGTAGCAGAGCGAGAGGAACATCTCCGTCTCCCGCAGTTCATCCGCGAGCGACGCATGGAGTGCCGTCACTGCGGCACCCGGGTCCGCCGAGCCCGCCCCGTGGATCGCCATCGCACTCATCGCGAGCGCCATGATCAGCGCGCTCTGATAGCCATGACTCGACACGTCGCCGATCAACACGCCGACTCGGCCATCGCCGAAGCGGAAGAGCTGATAGAAGTCGCCCCCCACGTGCTCCGCGGGCTCGACGCGCGCGGCGACCTCGGCGTCAGGCAAGAGGGCATCGGGGCGCGGGAGGAGCCGCATCTGGAGGTCGTGCGCGAGTTGCATCTCGTGCGCGAGCTTCTCCTGATCGAGCGACGCGCGAACGAGGCGCGCGTTCTGGATCGCGGTACCGATCTGCGTCGCGATCGCGGCAACGAGCTTCACATCCCCGGTCTTGAACGCGGCCCCACGTCCGCTCAGCGAGAGCACACCCAGGGGGCGACCGCCGTCGGGGGTGGCCCAGACGATCGGCACGGAGAGCATTGCGCCACGGCGCACCGCTGCGTCCTTCTCGGCGGGGAGTTCACCCTCCTCGACGACGAGCGGATGCAAGGTGCGGAACACCCGGGCGGTCACGCTGTCCGGATCGTCGATCTCGATCGCGGTGACGCGGGCGAGATCGGTGCCATACGCCGCCACCGGCGCCAACCGCTGACTGGGATCGTCGTACACGTAGATCGCGCCGCGGCGCGCCCCCACCGTCTCCGCGATCTCGACGATGATCGTGGCCGCCGCTTCGTCGAGCGTGACGGTGCGCCCGAGGATGTCGCCGATGGAGTAGAGGAGATTGATCTCCTCATAGCGCGCCATCAGCTCCTCTGTGGTGCGATCGAGGTCGCGCTCGAGGTCCACGGTCAGGCGATCCGGAGCGTGAGGCGGACGACGTTCCCGCCATCGGTGAAGCGTTCGACGCCGTCCATCAGGCGCCGCATGAGGAAGAGCCCGCGGCCGTCTTCGCGCTCGAGTGCGTCTGGCGCGGTGGCATCACCGGTGCAGGCATCGAGATCGAAGCCGAGCCCTTCGTCGGCCACCTCGATCACCACGCGATCGGGTTGCGGCCGCACGCGGATGAGGACCGTCTTCCCCGGGTCATCGCCGTTCCCCCGCAGGATCGCGTTGGACAGCGCTTCGGTGAGCGCGACCGGGATGTTCAGCGCGAGATGCTGCCGCGGGAGCGGCAGTGGCGCGAGCGCCACGAGCACCTGCGCGACGGCGTCCTCGATGTGCCGGATATCGCTCGGGATGCGGAGGTCGAGCGGCGCGGCCGTCCGCCGCGCCATCTCAGAAGCTCTCGAGAGCGCGCTCGCGCGTCGCGGAGATCTGGAAGAGCGTGTCGAGCTTGGTGAGCTCGAACAACGTCTGCAGGTCGTCGTTGAGATCGGCGAGCCGCAGATCGCCGCCCAGGTCGCGGATGCGCTTGGCGAGCGAGACGAGCACGCCGAGGCCGGAGCTGTCGATGTAGGTCGTCTTCGCGAAATCGACGAGCACCTTGCGGGCGCCGTTGTCGAGCTCTTCGAGCACGCGCTGCTTGAGCTCTTGGCGGTTGCCCACGATGAGCGAACCCTCGATCTCGACGACGGTGATCTCACCCTGCTTGGCGACCGTGAAACCCATATCCGCTGCCTCGTTGAGGTCGAGCCGGGGCGAGGTGCCTCGGCGACGCGTCAAAGATGCTACCCTGTCACTCCAAGTGCCACGTTTTTCTACGCAAAGCGGGCCCGAAGGGCGGCCGCGACCGCCGGATGGACGAGCCCCGAAACATCCCCCTGGAAGCGCGCGACCTCGCGGACCATGCTCGAACTCACATAAGTCGTGTCGAGGGAGGGAACCATGAAGACCGTCTCAAGCTCCGGCGCCAAGTGCCGGTTCATCAGCGCGATCTGGTACTCGTACTCGTAGTCTGCCACGGCGCGGAGGCCGCGGATGATCATCCGCACCTTCAACTCACGGGCGAGGTCGACCAGGAGCCCGTTGAAGGTCCGGACCTCGACGCGATCATCCGGCCCCACCGCTTCGCGGATCAGCGCCTCCCGCTCGCTGGGGCTGAAGAGCGGCGTCTTGGCCGGGTTCACCGCGATCGCGACCACCAAGCGATCGCAAAAGCTCAGACTGCGCCGGATGAGGTCGGTGTGGCCGTTGGTGATCGGGTCGAACGAACCGGCGTAGAGAGCACGATTCGGCATCGGTCACTCGCGATAGAAGGTGATCGCAGTATCGCCGTAGCGGCGCGTCTCGCCACCGGGCGGGAGGGTCGTGCGCGGGTCGTGCTCGACCCCAAGAATGCTCGCGAAGGGGGCGTCCAGCCAAGTCGTCGCGATTGTCACGGCCCCCGCGGTGGCGTATGGCGGGTCGGCACAGACGATGTCGTACAGGCGCGCCGCCGTCGCGGTGCGGCGCACGAAGGCCAGTGCGTCGCCTCGCTCGATCGTACAGCGCTCCCTCGCCTCCAGCGCCGTGATGTTCGCCTCGAGGACGCGTCGCACCTTGGGATCGGACTCGACGAAGGTCGCATGCGCGGCCCCGCGGCTCAGCAGTTCGAGGCCGAGCGCGCCGGTCCCGGCGTAGAGGTCGAGCACGCGCGAGTCGGGGATCGCCGGCCCGATGATGCTCATCCATGCTTCTCGCACACGGTCGAGCGTCGGGCGCGTCCCGCGCCCCGGTGGCGCCTGCAGTCGCCGCCCCTTCCACTCTCCGGCGATGATCCTCACTCGGCACCCCGCACATCGACCACCCCGAGGCGCACGCGATCGGCGCCGCGATAGTCATCGCGCTCCACGCGAAAGGCGAGGTCGACGCGCGCCCCGGTCTTGAGCATCGCCGCGCGGTCGGCCATCCCCCACGCCACCGCCTCGATGGGGCCCGATGACTGCGCGACGGTGAACTTCACTCCGTCCGTCCCGATCTTCCGCGCGCCCGCCTGGACCTCCGCGCCACGCACCGCGAATACGGGGCCGGGATTCCCCACCCCGAACGGTTCGAGATGCCGCAGCGCTCGCTCGAGATCGTCGGTCACCTCATCGAGGTCGACCTCAAGGTCGATGCGCAACTCAGGCACGAGGTCGTCGTCGCTCAATCGCGCCGCCGCGACCGCTGCGAACCGTTCGGTGAACGCGGGAATCTGCGCGGCGTCGATGGTGAGTCCGGCGGCCGCGCGGTGGCCTCCGTGCTTGAGGAGGAGATCCCCACACGCCTCGAGGGCTTCGTGCAGATCGAAGGCCCCGATCGAACGCCCACTCCCCTTCCCGATCCCCTGCTCCACCGCGATGAGCAGCGTCGGCCGCCCAGTCGCCTCCACCACGCGCGACGCGACGATGCCGATGACCCCCGGGTGCCAGCCGTCGCCTGCGAGCACGATCCCTTTCGTCGTCGCGAGGTCGAGTCGTTCGACGCGCGCCATCGCCTCCGCGAGGATCGCGCGGTCGGTCTCCTGCCGCGCCCGATTGTGCTCCTCACAGCGACGGGCCAGCTCGTTCGCTTCGCCGGGATCGTCAGCGAGCAAGAGCCGCACGCCGTCCATCGCACTCGCCAATCGGCCGAGCGCGTTCAGTCGCGGCGCGAGGATGTAGCCAAGTCGACCCGCGGTGAGTGGCTTCGCATCCAGCCCGGAGGAACGGAGCAGCGCCGCGAGCCCCGCGCTCTTCGTCTCCTTCATCAGCGCGAGCCCGCGACGGACGAACACCCGGTTCTCCCCGCGGAGCTGCGCGACATCGGCGACGGTCGCGAGCGCGACCAGATCGAGTTGATTGAAGACCACCGCCTCGTTCCCACCCAGCGCGCGCGTCAGCGCGAGCGCGAGCTTGAATGCCATCCCCACCGCGGCGTGCTCCTTGTCCTCCGACGGACAGTCTGCGCGCCGCGGATTGAGGATCGCGACCGCGCGCGGGAGCGCGGGGCCCGGCAGGTGGTGGTCGGTGATGATCAGATCGATCCCGGCCGCCGCGAGCGCCTCCGCCGCGTCGATCGCGGTGGTGCCGCAGTCCGCCGTGAGGACCACGCGCGCGCCCTCACGCGTCGCGGCCGCCACCCCCGCGCTGCCGAGGTCGTAGCCGTCCGTGCGGCGATCTGGGATGAAGAACTCCACATCCCCGCCGAGCGCGCGCAGCGACCGCACGAGGAGCGCCGTCGAGCACATGCCATCAACGTCGTAGTCGCCGTGGACGAGGATCCGCTCGCCCGCGCGGATCGCAGTCGAGAGGCGCGCGACCGCGTCGCTCATCCCGGCGAACAGCTCCGGTGCGTGAAGCTGCTCCAGCTGTGGACGGAGAAATTGGCGCGCGTGTTCGGTGGTCCCGTGGCCGCGCGCGATGAGCAACGACCCCACGAGCGCGGGGAGCCCGAGGGACGCCGCGAGCGCCGCGCCCTCCGGGGCGGCGGCCGGTCTCGCCCGGAGCAAAGTTTTTCTTCTAGCAATA
>JAIETI010000137.1 GCA_019745365.1 Gemmatimonadaceae bacterium
CCCATCCGGGCGCGGCGTTCGGGCCCGTGTTGAATGCGGCACCAGTGATGTGGGTGGGGCGGATCTCCTACTCGCTCTACCTCTGGCAGCAGCCCTTTCTCACCGACACGCCGGTGTGGTGGACGCAGCGGTTGGGGATCAATGTGCTCTGCGCCTTCGCGGCGGCGGCGGCGAGCTACTATCTCGTGGAGCAGCCGGTGCTCGCGTGGCGCGCGCGGGTGGAGGCACGATATCCTTCCTCCGATGCCGCTCATCGAATTTGACCGCCTCCCCGACGACGCCCGAATCTGGGTATTCGCCGCCGACGCCCCTGTGGATGACGTCGACGCCCCACGCTTGCTCAAAGCGGTGGACAGCTTTCTGCGTACCTGGAAGGCGCACGGCGAGCCGTTGACCTGCGCCCGCGAGTTCCGCGACGAGCACTTCCTGGTGATCGGTGTGGATCAGTCCACCGCCGGTGCGAGTGGGTGCTCGATCGACGGCCTCTTCCGCGTCCTCAAGGGAATCGAGGAAGGGATCGGGGCCTCACTCGTCGATGGTGGCCGCGTGTACTTCCGCGATGTCGCGGGACTGGTGCACGGTGTTCCGCGACCCGACTGGATCCTCCTCGCCAAGCAGGGAGAGGTTCGCACCACGACGCCCGCGTTCGACACGACGATCACGACCGCAGCGGAGTACCGCACGCGCTTCGAGGGACCGGCCGGCGATCGCTGGCACGCCAAACTCGCACCGCTCAGCTGAGCCTGATGCCCGACGCGCCGCCGGTCCTGCGCATCACCGCTGAACGGCGGAGCGGACTGGGGTTCGTGGAACTCTGGCACGTGCGCGAACTCACGCTCTTCTTCGCGCTCCGCGAGATCAAGTCGCGCTATCGCCAGACCGTGCTCGGCGTGGGATGGGCGGTGCTGCAACCGCTCATGGCCATGCTGGTCTTCTACGTGGTCTTCGGTCGCATCGGGAAGATGGCAACGGGGAGCGTCCCCTATCCGGTCTTCGCGCTCAGTGGGCTCATCGCGTGGCAGCTCTTCTCGTCGGCGGTGACCGGCGCGGGGCAGAGTCTTGTGAGCAATCAAGGGCTGCTGACCAAGGTGTACTTCGAACGCCTCGCCTTCCCGGTGTCCGCCACGCTGATCGCGGTGGTCGATGCGATGGTCGCGCTCGGGCTCTTGGCGATCGTCATGGTGTGGAGCGGTGTCGCCCCCGATCCATTGCGCGTACTCGCGATGCCACTGGTGCTCGCCCTCGTGTTCGCGCTCGCGGCGGGAGTCGGGGTGTGGCTCGCCGCGCTGGTGCTGCGTTTTCGCGATCTGCGTCACGCCCTCCCGCTGCTGATCCAACTCTGGATGTTCACGTCGCCGGTGGGCTACCCGGCATCGCGCGTGCCCGCCGAATGGCGCCTTCTGTACGATCTGAACCCGGTGGTGGGTGCGATCGAAGCGTTCCGCTGGACGGTGATCGGTGGCGACGCGCCGCCGATGATCAGTGTGGTGTGGGCAGCCGTCGCGGCGCTCGTGCTCTTCACCACCGGCGCCGCGTTCTTCCAGCGCGTCGAGCGCACCTTCGCGGACATCGCGTGACCGCCGCGATCACCATCCGCGGACTCGGCAAGCGCTACGCGCGGCACGGACACGCACCGGCGGGTTCACTCAACGAGACGCTCGCGCGATGGCTCGGCCGCGCACCCGCGCGCTCCGATGAGACATTCTGGGCGCTGCGTGATCTCGATATCGACGTGCCGGTGGGCCAAGTGCTCGGCGTGATCGGCCGCAACGGGGCGGGGAAGAGCACGCTGCTCAAGATCCTCGCGCGCGTCACCGCGCCGACGGAGGGCTACGCGGAGGTCCGCGGCCGCGTGGGGTCGTTGCTGGAGGTCGGCACCGGATTCCACCCCGAGTTGAGTGGACGCGACAACATCCTCCTCAACGGGCTCATCCTCGGCATGTCGCGGCGCGAGGTGCGCGCGAAGTTCGACGAGATTGTGGCGTTCGCCGAGATGGATCGGTTCATCGATACGCCGGTGAAGTACTACTCGTCGGGGATGTACATGCGGCTCGCCTTCGCGGTGCCGGCGCATCTCGATGCCGATGTGCTGCTCACCGACGAGGTGCTCGCGGTGGGCGACGTGCAGTTTCAGGCGAAGTGCCTGGGAAAGATGAAAGAGGTCGCGAGCGGCGGACGCACGGTGCTCTTCGTGAGCCACAACATGAACGCGGTCGCGGACCTGTGCAGTGCAGCGGTCTGCCTCAAGCAGGGGCGGATCGAGGCGATGAGCAGCGACGTGCGTTCGGTGATCCGTACCGCGATCGCCGCGGGCGGCGGCGATGCGCCCCGTGCGGAGTGGCGTGCGGAGCAGGTGGGGGAGTTCGCGAACCCGTTTTTCACGCCGACGCGGATGGCGATCACGGATGCGAGCGGAGTGGCGCTCCCGATGCCGCTCGCGCGCGATGTGCCGGCGTATCTCTGGCTCGAAGGGAGCGTCGAGCGCGAGGACCCGGGTCTCGAGCTTGGTTTCGCGCTCCATGGGGAAGGCGGCGAGCTGCTCTTCTGGAGCACGCACACCGATGGGCCGCCGCGCGCGTGGCCGCCGATGCCGGCGGGGCGGGCCACGCTCCGCGCTCCACTCCCACTCGGCGCGTTGAACGAAGGTCGCTACCGCGCCGATCTCATCTGTTCGCTCTTCAACCGCGAGTGGGTGTTCGAGCCGGGCACGAAGGCGCCGACCCTCACCTACGCGGTCGAAGGGGGGCTGAGCGAGTCGCCGTACTGGCGCAGCGCGCGCCCGGGGCTGATGGCGCCGGTGCTCGAGTGGGAGCGGGTGGGGTGACGGCGCGCTATGCGTCGGTTTTAAGTGGGTTGTTCACTAGCCCGTGTTCGCCGCGATTGCAACGCGCGTGCGAGCGACGCCGAGTACCGCCCTCGCCTGCTACGAAAGCGGCGCGACCCTCGGCGCCGCGCAGTATGGCGTGTCGCAGGCGCTGCAGCGGCGGATCACAGTGACGCCGACGTTCTCGCTCGTCGAACGGCCGATGCCTGGGGGGGCGGGGCGACCAGCGGATTTCGCCACGCTTCTCGATGACGTTCTGCTCGGCGCGCCGCCTCGCACCAACGGCCCCAAATGGAAAGCCCTCGTGACACCTCGCTAGGTGCTGTCCTTCTTGACGTGTGGCCGGACCGTTGAGTACCTGTGTATCGCGCTTGACCGAACATCTCAGGAGGTCACGAGAATGATAACGGCAACGAAAGTGGTGCTGACGTTGGTGGTGGCGCTCGGCGCGGCGTGCGGCGCGTCGGGCAAGACGCCGGTCAGCCCCGTCACACCGATTGACTCTTCCGCCACCAAGCTCTGCCCGTGGAACCCGGGCATTCTCGCATCGAGCCCGCAGTGCGTCGCGCCGCCGCCGCCGCGCGTGACCGCGATTTTACTCGGGACGACGACACCGACGGTCGCGGACTCCACAGTGGTTTTGGGAGTCTACTTCATGCCGTTCATCTCCGACCCGGAGCGTCGGTGGTTCGCGCCACGGCCGGTTTCTGTGCGCCTCTCCAACGGCGATTCTCGTGCATCGTTGAGTGTTCGCTGGGTGGCACAAGACACCTCGGCGCTCGACGTCCGCGACGATGGAGCGTTGCGGGCCCGGCGGGGCGGAGGCTGCACGAAGGTGACGATCGAAGCCGAGGGCTTGTCGACCTGGGTCTGGGCGGCGCTCGACGCGTCGGCGACATGTCGTTGACGCGCGTCCGCGCGGCGCTCGCCTTCGCCGTGTGCACCGGTGCCCTCGGCGCCCAACAGGCACGCGGGCTCGTGCTCCTGCTTGGACCGAGCTCGGCAGATGTCCGCCGGGCGGCTGACAGCACCGTGCTCGACTACCCTCTGCTTTCGTCGCTTCCGGCGGATCGTCGGTGGATTCGCCTGCCGGGCGTGCGGGTACGCGATGGTGACGGATTGCACGCCACCAGCTCAGTCACGTGGAGCGTGGATGCCTCGGCCTTCGATTTCGATAGCCTCGCCGGGCGCGTGCGCCCACTGCGCGAGGGCAAGAGCGTACTTACTGTGCGCGCTGATGGCATCTCTGCACGTGTGCGCACCCAAGTCACGACGCGCGCGCTCCCGCCGCGGCCGCTGCGCACACGCGACTCCGTCATCTCTCGCGCCTTCGGACCGGCACCGCGTCGCCCCAACTAGCGCTAGAACGAAGGGATGGCTGGGCCTCCGCACGACTGATTCCCGGTTCCGTATGCGGTCCACGCCCCCCACAGGTCGTACGTCACGTACTGCGCCCCGCTCACGTAGAAGGTGGAGTCCCACAGCACCGCGTAGTAGCCGTTGACCGTGATGTACCGCTCATACCATCGGTGGATGTACGCCTGAAACGGGTTACCGGTCGGGTAGTCCGTTGTTTTATAGCCCGAACAGCTCGTTTGTTGGCACGCCCCGTTGTTGATGTCGATAGATCCATTGAACGGACACGGTGTCACGGCGGGGGGCGCACACGTGTTACTCGTGATCGAACTCGACGATGAGTTGGCGGCGCAGCCTCCGGGGCTGTAGGTCGTGCTCGTGGTGAGAACATCCACACTGCCGGTCCACGACGGCTGGCCGATGTACCAGCATCCATACGAGGCCGTGCTACTGCTCGTACTTGGCGAGCATGGCGGAGCATAGACGCAGTTGTTGCCGGTTTCGTACCACCCGCCCCACGAGCAGCCAGGGTACGAACTCTTGTCGTGCTGCTGCCACACCGTCCCGCTGTAGCCCGGCCCATAGACGGCGTCGCAGCCGACGGTGCGTGATTGGCTCGTGGGCGCGGCACAGACGGGCGGCGTGTACACACAGCTACTCGAGGCGCGGTACCACGCCCCCCACGCGCAGCCCGGCGCAGGACCCTTATCCCGCGCCTCGGTCAGCGTGCCGGAGTACCCCGCCCCGTACACGGCGGAGCAGTTGTACGTCGCGGATTCCGTGAGGGGCGCACTGCACATGACTGGGAACTCGCAGGCGTTGCGCGTATCCCCAAAGTTGAGGGCGCCCGGCGTCGTGCACCGCCAAGAAACCCTATCGCAGCTCCACCAACCGCAACGCGGCGCTGCCGGAGTTTCTACATTCGTGCCATCTCGAGCAGTCGCATCGATCGCTCGGGCGGGTGCCGCCCATCCTCAACTTCGTCATGCTGCGAGAACAACGTCTTTAGAAGCCACAGCTACGCGCGCAGCCAATCCGCCTGCCACTCCTTCACCGCGCGCTTGATGTCGTCGCCCTTGGCGAACTCGCCGACGAGGCAGCGGTCCATCAACGCAGGAAGCTCGGCATCGCTCGCGAAGCGGAGTGCGACGAGCTGCCCACGGGTGAGCTTCGCGATATCGCCGTGACGCGCCGCGGGGAGGAGGTCACGGAGTCGGAGTCGCATCTCTAGGCGGATGACGCGGTCCTGCACGGTGAGCGCCATGACGCGTGCGGCGAAGAAGCCGACGAAGAGCACGAAGGCGAAGATCGCGTTCCACCACGCCCAGCGGCCGCCCACATGCCACGCGTGCCGCACCGAGAAGCCGATGTGCAGGATGAAGAAGAGCGCGCTGATGTGCCAGATCGTCTTGTTGTTCGGATGCGTGGCGTAACTCTGCGACTTGTCGCTCATGGCTATCTCAGGGAGAGTGGGGGAGTCAGGACAACGTAGCGTGTGCGTCGGCAGCGTGCCGCTTGAGGCGGCGGACCATCGCGGTCAGCCCACTCTCGCGCGCACTCAGCCCGATCCCCTGCATCAGCTGCGGGACGATGTCGTCGGGGATGGCGAGCGTGGCGGCGGGTGGCTGATCGTTGACGGCGCTGAACACGATCGCGAGGAAGGCGGCGACGGTCGGTGACTGCCGCACATTCACGTCGGCGTAGAAATGGAGCCGGCCGTCGTGGAACTGCGGGAAAAGATCCACGCGGGTCTGGCACTCAGGCACGGTAAAGGCCGCCCGGTCGAGGGCCGCGATCTCCGGTGGAAGCGGTTCGAGTTTCTTGGCGTAGCTCACGAGCGCCTGCATCTTCTCTTCGCGCGAGAGACGCGCAAAGCGATCGAGGACGGTAGACAAGGCAGGCGGTAGCATTCTCCCATAGCTTATCGGGATATGCGAACCAGAGGAACCATCGCGGTCGTATTGCTCGCGGCGTGCGGCCGCGCGACCGGAGCACCGGAAGGGGTCGGGACACTCGAAGCCGTCGAGGTCCGGGTGGCTCCGACGATCGCCGCGCGCGTGGTGGCGCTCCGCGTCGAAGAGGGGGCGATGGCGCGTCGCGGCGATACGCTCGCGCTGCTCACCACGCCCACACTGAGTGCCGAGCGGACGCAACGACAGGCGCGCGCCGCCGCCGCACGGTCGGCGGTGAGCGAACTCGACGCAGGGGCGCGCACGGACGAACGACGACGTGCGGAGGCGGAACTCGCGGCAGCGGATGCAGACGCGCAGCGCACCGCCGCCGATTCGGTGCGCGTGAGCGGGCTCGCGGCGCGGCAGATCGTGAGCGCGCAACAGCTCGACGGCGCCCGTGCGGCGGCG
>JAIETI010000059.1 GCA_019745365.1 Gemmatimonadaceae bacterium
CGGCGCGACCTGGTTCCCGATCTTCGACAGCGTGCGTGAGGTGTCGTCCGTCGGTGCGGTCGAAGTCGCACCCTCGAATCCCCGCGTCATCTATGTGGGCACCGGCGACATGATCACCGGGAGCACGCTCGATCAGGGGAACGGGATGTACAAGTCCACTGACGCCGGCGCGACGTGGCAGCACCTCGGCCTCGCGGGGACGCGGCACATCCAGAACGTGATGGTCGATCCGCGCAACGCCGATGTCGTCCTCGTCGGTGCACTCGGCGACCACGTGAACGCGAATGAAGAGCGCGGGGTCTTCCGCTCCACCGATGGCGGCAAGAGTTGGCAGCGCACGCTGTACGTCGACAAGGAGACCGGGATCGCGAAGCTCGCCCGCGCATTCGACGTCCCCGACGTGATCTTCGCCTCGACCGCACGGCACTTCGCACCGCCGGGGTACGCGGTGGGATCGTACCGCTCTTGGCAATTCAGTCTCGGGTTCCGTTCCCCGGTGGACACGATGCGAACCGGCACTGCGCTCTACAAGTCGCTCGACGGTGGTGCCACGTGGCAGGAGCTTCGCGGCAACGGACTCCCGCGGCTCGAAGGACGCACGTCGATGGCGGTTGCGATCGGCACCAACGCGCAGCGCGTCTATCTCATCAGCAACAGCGCGCTCTATCGCTCGGATGATGGTGGAGCGAACTGGCGGCAGATGGCCGCTGACGATGAACGGATTCGCAACGGGCAAGGCGGATATAGCGCGGGCGTGTACGTCGATCCGCGGAATCCGGACATTGTGTACACGATCAACACGGCGGCGTACAAGTCCATCGACGGCGGCGCGCACTTCACCGGCCTCAAGGGTGCGCCCGGCGGCGACGACCCGCAGCAGCTCTGGATCGATCCGACCGATGGACGTCGCATCCTGATGGGGCTCGACCAAGGTGCCACGATCACACTCGACGGCGGCACGACCTGGAGCAGCTGGTACAACCAGTCCACCGAACAGCTCTACCACCTCTCCGCCGACAACTCCTTCCCGTACTGGATCTACGCGACGCAACAAGACGCCGGAGCCATCCGCACGCGCATCCGCGGCAACCTCGGCGCGATCACCATGTTCGATTGGAATCCGGTGAACGGGTGGGAGTGGGGAACTGTCGTGGCCGACCCCAAGGACCCGAACACCGTGTTCGCGAGTGGGAACGGGCTCGTGCGCATCTCGTATCCGAGCGAGCAGTCGATCAACGTGAGCCCTGCGATCGATCCCGCCTTCAAGGCGCGCGCGACGAACAGTCAACCGCTGGTGTGGGCACCGTGGGACGCCACGCGCCTCTTCGCGGGACTCCATGTGTTGACGACCACGACCGACGGCGGCGCGACCTGGAAGACGATCAGCCCCGACCTCGGCGTCCCCGCCGGGATGGACTCGGCGCAGCTCTCACGCACACTTGGCGGCCGAGGCGCGATCGAGGCGATCGCCCCGTCGCCGGTGTCGGTGGGGACCATCTGGGTGGGGACGAACAACGGTCTCATCCATCTCACGCGTGATCAGGGGGTCACTTGGAAGGATGTGAGCATCGGTGATCTCACCGCGCCACGTCGCGCCAACATCTCCGCGATCGAGGCATCGCATCGTGATGCAGGGACGGCGTATGTCGCGCTCGAGTACATGCGCATCGGCGATCACCGGCCACAGGTGTATCGCACCCGCGACTTCGGCCGGACGTGGACGCGGATCATCACGGGTCTGCCGACCGACGAACCGAGCGGGAGTTTCGCGCGCGTGATCCGTGAGGACCCCGCGCGACCGGGGTTGCTCTTCCTCGGAACCGAGAGCGGCGTGCATGTGTCATTCGACGCGGGTGATCACTGGCAGTCGTTGCAGAACGACCTCCCGAACTCGCCGGTCCGCGACCTGATCGTGAAGGGGAACGACCTGATCATCGCGACGTACGGGCGCGGGCTCTGGGTGATCGACGACATCTCGATGCTGCGTCACCAACGGGCGGGTGATAGCTCGACGGTCGCGCTCTCGGTAGGGAACATTGCGGTGCGGGTGCGCCGCAGTGTGGCGTCGAACACGCCGCTCCCACCGGAGATCCCGCACGCGGAGAATGCACTCGATGGCGCGATCATCGACTATTGGCTCACGCGTGACGCGCAGCAGGTGGCGCTCGAGGTGCGCGATGTGGCCGACGCGCTCGTGCGTCGCCTGACTAGCGATGCCAAGGCGCCGGTGGCGGAGGCCGCGAAGCCGCCGCACCCGAACTTCTGGGTCGCGCCGCCGCTGGTGCTCTCTACTCGTGCGGGCGCGCATCGCACCGCATGGGATCTGCGTCGAGAGGCCCCCTCCGCGCTCCGCTACTCGTTCGAGATCAATGCGAATCCTGGGCTCACGCCGCCGTCACCGATCGGTGCGCTCGTCCCGCCGGGGCGCTACACGCTCCGGTTGATCGCCGATGGCGTGACGCGCACCGATACCGTGGTAATCGTCAACGATCCACGCTCGCGCGCGCCCCAGGCTGCGCTCGTGGCGCAGGATGCGTTCCAGGCCAAGATCGCCACCGCGATCGAAGCGACGACGGCGGCCCAGCGCGATCTCGAGGCGGTACGCGCCGCGATCACGGCCGGCGGCGCTGCCGATGCGGCGGTGAGCGCGTTCGCGACCACGCTCGACTCGCTCTTCGGCGGGGGCGCGCGTCGCGCTGCGGGCGCGACGTTCAACGGGATGCACGACACCTTTGTCGGGCTCTTCAATGCGCAGGAGGGGGCGGACATCGCGCCCACCCCGTCGATGCGCGCCGCATTCGCCGCCGCGTGCAGTGATCTGCGCACGATCCACTCCGCGTGGACGCGGGCGACCGCCGCCGGACTCCCGGCGCTCGAACGCGCGGGGAGGCCGAAGCTCACCCTCAGGGGCGCGGTGCGGCCGCCGTGCTAGCGTGACGTTCGATCCGCAGCGAGAGGTGCCGGCGTACGTCGGGCCACTCGCTGCGGAGGATGCTGAAGAGATGTGAGTCGCGCACCGTACCGTCGCGCCGCGCGGCGTGATGACGGATCACGCCGTCCGGCTTGGCGCCGATCCCGACGATCGAGCGCTGGCTCGCGAAGTTGAAGTTGTCGGTGCGAAGACCGACCACCGCACATTCGAGCGAATCGAAGGCGTGGGTGAGGAGGAGGAGCTTGCACGCGCTGTTCACATGCGTGCGCTGCCACGTACTCCCGTAGAAGGTGTAGCCGATCTCCACGCGATCGATCGCCGGCACGATGTCGTGGTAGCGCGTGCTCCCGATGATCGCCCCCGAAGCGATGTCGCGCACCACCCACGGCAGCATGTGGCCGGCTTCCTGCCCCGCCAACGCACTCGCGATGTAGGTCGCAGTCTCGTGCGGCGCGGGGACGGAGGTGAACCAGAGCTCCCAGAGCGCGCCATCGGCCGCCGCGCCGGCGATCCCGCTCTCGTGCGCGAGTGTCATCGGTTCGAGGCGGACGCCGTGGCCTTCGAGGGTGACGGGGGTACAGTGGATCATGGCGGCGAGATGGTGGAGTGCCGGAGAGCGGTGAGCTGCGCGGTGAGCGCCGCGGCGTCGGAGGTCGGCGCATCGCACGTGAAGCGATGGCACACCCACGCGGTGGGCTCAGACCGAGCGCGATCTGCGAGCAATGGATGCGGTCCGTCGCCCCACGCGAGCGCGAGTGACGGGAGGTACTGCGCAGATACCCGTGAGCGGAGCGCGGAAGTTCCAGGGTGGTCGGCGGGGCCGGTGATCGCCACCTCGATCGCGCCGTGCACGGCGAGGTCCGCGGCGCCGATCGCATGCCCGAAGGCGAGCGGGTACTTGAGCATCCCCTCGCGTGAGGCGTCGAGCACGAAGCGCCCGCGGCGCGCCCACGCCTCATCCCCCGTGTGCTCGGTCACGAGCAGCATCAGCTCGGCGGCCAAGCTGGTCCCCGACGGGATCGCATTGTCGGTGATGTCGCGCGATCGCGCGACGAGCCGTTCATGATCGTGCGGCGTGTCGAAGAAGGCCCCGACCTCATCGTCCCAGAAGTCTCGCACGCAGTGCTCGCCGAGCGCGACGGCGTGTTGGATCCACTGCGCGTCGCCGGTGAGTTCGAAGCAGGCGATGAAACCGAGGGCGAGCGCGGCCGCGTCCTCGAGGAATCCCACGGATGACACGACGCCATCCATCCATGAGCGACGAATCCTTCCTTCGCGAATCAACTCATCACGACAAAAGGCGGCGTTGCGGAGCGCCATCGATCGCCACTGCGCGTTGTCGAACACTCGCGCGGCCTCCGCGACGCCACGGAGCATCAGCCCGTTCCAGGCGGTGACCACCTTCTCGTCCCGCGCGGGCCAGTTCCGTTGCGCACGACGCGCGTAGAGCGTGGCGCGCGCTCGCTCGATCGCGGCCTCCGCCTCAGCGAGCGCGATACCGAGCGCCGACGCGACCTCCGCGAGTGGCCGCGCGCGAAAGAGAATGTTCTTCCCTTCGAAGGTCCCGCCCGCGGTGGCTCCCCAGTGTGCGATCGCGATCGGCGCGTCGGCACCGAGGAGTGTGGTGAGCTCGTCGAGCGTCCAGAGGTAGAAGGTCCCTTCGTGGCCATCGCTGTCGGCGTCGAGCGAGGAGAACCATCCACCATCCGCGTGCGTCATCTCTCGATCGAGCCAGTTGATCGTCGATGCCACGGTAGCGCGCGTATCGTCGTCGTGCGTCGCTTGCCAGAGATGCGTGCCGAGCCGCACGAGGAGTGCGTTGTCGTAGAGCATCTTTTCGAAGTGCGGCACGAGCCAGATCGCGTCGACGGCGTAGCGGGCGAAGCCGCCGCCGATCTGATCGTGGATCCCGCCCGCGGTCATCTTCGCCATTGTGGTGCGCACCATCGCGAGCGCCTGCGCGTCGCCGGTGCGCGCCCACTGCCGGAGCAGGGCGTCGAGCGTCATCGTCGGCGGGAACTTCGGTGCGCCGCCGAACCCGCCGTTCACGGTATCGAACCGCCGAGCAGCTGTTGCGGTGGTCGCGGCGAGGAACGCCGCGTCGAGTGGATCGCCTGCGAGCGCCTTCGCGGAGGCGCCCTCATAGATCGAGAGGATCGAGCCGGCGCTCGCGAGCACCTCGTCGCGCTTGGTCGTCCACGCGTCGTGCACCGACTGCAACACGCGGCGGAACGAGGGCATCCCATGCCGATCAGTCGGCGGGAAGTAGGTCCCGCCCCAGAACGGCGTGCCATCCGGCGTGAGAAAGACGGTCATCGGCCAGCCGCCATGCCCGCTCATCGCCTGAATCGCCTGCATGTAGATCCCATCGACGTCAGGGCGCTCCTCTCGATCGACCTTCACGTTCACGAACCATCCGTTCATCAGCCCGGCGACCGCCGCGTCCTCGAACGACTCGTGTGCCATCACATGGCACCAATGGCAGGCCGCGTAGCCGATCGAGAGAAGGATGGGGCGCTCCTCGGCACGAGCCCGCGCGAAGGCAGCCTCGCCCCATTCGTACCAGTCGACGGGGTTCTCGGCGTGTTGCCGGAGGTAGGGGGAGACGCTCGCAGCGAGGCGGTTCGGCATCGGTGAAGTCTGGCTACAAGGCCGTGGCGAAGCGAGCGGCGACTCAGGCAACTGACTTGGCTCCCGGCCCGTGACGGCGTAGGTTCTTGGAGTACCCTTCTCGGGAGACCGACCGATGTCGGACCTCTTAGACCGCATCACGATGGACCCTTCGGTGGCCGGCGGCCGACCGTGCATTCGAGGGATGCGTATTCGCGTCTCGGATGTACTCGACCTGCTCGCGGCCGGTGCGTCTCAGGAGGAAGTGCTGCGCGACTATTCGTACCTTGAGGCAGATGACGTTCGTGCGGTGCTACGCTATGCGGCGCGCCGCCTGAACCACCCGACTATCGCGGCGTGATGAGCGCCGCCGGCGCCGCACACGGAGAGCTCTGGGTCGATGCACAGCTTCCTCCCGCGCTCGCGGGGTGGCTTTCTGAGTGGGGAGCACCCGCACGGCACCTGGTCGAGCTCGGGCTCGTGGCCGCCACGGATGCTGAGATCTTTTCGGCCGCAAGTGCAGCGTCGGCGGTGGTGATCACGAAGGACGAGGACTTCATCCGCTTACTCGAAGAGCACGGACCACCGCCACAGGTTGTGTGGGTGACCGTGGGCAATGTGCGAAACGCACGCTTGCGCGAGCTCTTCACGGCGCATTAGCCCGCGATGCGCCGAGCGCTGAGCGAGGGTGAGCCGCTGGTCGAGCTGTCGGAGCCCTTGGGCGAGCGGTAGCGCGGCGCACGAGGCCGCGAGCCGCGACCGACCTCGCTTCTGCCCCGCCGGAGTGCGCCGAAGGGGAACGCCCCTAGATTCCCCATCGCGATGCTCACCCTCTCCGAATCGCACGCGCGCGCCGACGCCCTCTGGCGCCAGACCCGGTGGA
>JAIETI010000188.1 GCA_019745365.1 Gemmatimonadaceae bacterium
CGCACTCGCCTTCGTCGCGTCTGGGACGCACATCACCCGATTCACCGGCGGCACGGCGCATACGGTCACGTTCGGCGGGCCCGGGCAGTCGCAGTTCGGCGCGTTCGAGAACAGCGGTAGCGGCGCGGTGAGCTTCCTCACGAACGCCACGATCGCGGGCGGATTGACCGTCGCGGCGACGGGCGGTGCCGTCACCGCGACCGGTGGGGGTCGCACCCTGACCGTGGGCACCGGCGTCACCGATATCCCCGGAAGTGGCGGGAGCTTCACCGCCGACACCGTCGTGTTCGCAACGTCAGGCACGGTCACCATCCCGCCGACGCTCGTCGCGAATCTCCGCGTGTCGGCCAACGTGCTCCTCGCGAACAACGGCTACGTGAACAAGTCGGTGCGCATCACGAGCGGATCGCTCGACCTCAACGGGAAGACCTTCTCGGTCCTCGACTCGCTCGTCGTCATGGGCACGGGTCAACTCAAGTCCGTCACCGCCGCCAGCTCGGCGAGCGTCGATGGCGATGTCCGCATACTCAGCACCACCTCCGGCGTTGGCTTCATGACCGCGGGACAGCTCACCGTCGGTGGACATTTCTCGCAGGGCGGCCATCCGCAGAGTTTCTTTGCCTCCGGCTCGCACCTGACGATGTTCAACGGCCCGAACCCGCAGACGGTCACGTTCGCCTCTCCGGATACGGGCTTCAACACGAGCTGCATCACGGGATCGTGCTTCAATAACCTGACGGTGTCGAAGGGGGTCGGCGCCGGCGGCGTGATCTTCCAGTCCGCCGCGAAGGCGCGCAACGACATCCAGTTCCTCACCGCGGACTCCATCCGCGCGCTCGGCCAGCTCGTGATCGCCGGGAACTACTTCAATGCCAGCGCACCGGCGATCGTGCGGATCTCGCGCTTCGCGTACGGCAACCCGCTCCCTCTGCGTACCGCGGGTCTCTTCGCGGTCGACACCATGTACGCGATCGGGAGCGCGGGGATCATCGCGTTGAGCGAGAATCTCCCCGTCCGCGTCATCGGTGACATCACGATGCCGGCGCGTACGTACAGCAGCGTGACCGTGGATGGCGCGGGCGCAAAGCTCCGCGTGTCCGGCAAGGACACCATCTTCACCGACCTCATCACAAAGAACGGCGGGGTGCTCATCACCCAGAACGCCGCCGATACGCTGTTCGTCCACGGAAATGCAACGTTCAGCGGCGGATCGACCACCGGTCTTCTCACCGCCGGGGGTCTCACGGTGCTTGGCAACTTCACCGCGACCACGGCGAGCGCCTTCGACGCGAGCGGGACGCACCTCACCACGCTGGTGAGCGCCTCCGCGCGTTCGCTCACGATGAGTAACGCGGGCTCCGGTGGCTTCCAGAACCTTCGCATCGACGGCGCGTCGCCGCGGTCGCTGACGAGTAGTGCCACCGTCGCCGTGAAGGGGCAGCTGGTCCTGCGCGTGGGCACCGGGGGACTGAATGGCACCGGCGGTGCGTTCCTCCGACTCTTCGGCAACGTGCGTGATTCCGCCGCCGTCGGACTGCAGGTCCCGCTGGTCGGCTACGTGGGCACCACCACGCTCAACCCACGCCTGCACAGTGGCAACGTTCTGGTCGCAGGGTCACTGACGCTGAGCGACACGCTCGTGGCGAACGGTCAGCTGCAGGTCGATGGCGCGAGCGGCGTGTTCACGCTGAACAACACGCTTGCCCGTGTGAACGGGTTCACCACGACCAACGGCGGACGCCTGATCAGCACGCAGTCGCGTGACTCGCTCGTGACACTGAGCAGCGCGACCTTCAGCGGGGGCAACTCGACGCTGAGCGCCGGCTACCTGATGCTCCCGATGAGCGGCACCAGCCTGAACCAGAGCACGAACGCGCTCGCCTTCGCCGCGACGGGAACGCACGAGACCCATTTCCTCGCGAGTGTCGGCACCCAGTCTGCGACCTTCGCCAACCCGGGATGGACCGCATCGAAGTTCGGCGAGCTCTACCTCGGCGGCGTGAGCTTCTTCACCGGGAGCGATCTCTACGCGGAGGAGTTCGAGAGCGGCGTCACCGCCACACACGGCGTCGGTACGCTCTCGACTATGAAGCGCATCTACTTCAAGGGCGGTGACCTGCGCGACATGCTCTTCACCAATGTCGGGCTGCAGTTCGAGGGTGGCGGTGCGCTGACCGATGCGGACTCGATCGTGTTCACTTCGATGGACGCGACGAGTGAGTACGTGCGGGTGCGCCGCGCCGGCGGGAGCTACAACTTCAGCCGCTGGGGCTTCACCACCCCGCAGATCTCCGGGAAGTACCTCGTGCTCGTCGATACCGCACCCGCGGACCTCAATCCCTTGACGGTGACCATGACCAGCGGCGTGACCCCGGCCGCGCACGGCGGCTTCGTGACACTCACGGGCGGCGCGGTGCTCAATAACTGGCCCGCCGTCCTCACGGCGACGTGGACCGGCGCGACCAGCGTCGACTGGAACACCGCAAGCAACTGGAGCACGAGTGCCGTCCCGACGCTCTCCGTGAACGTCGTGGTCCCCTCGTCACCGATCGGAGGGCGCTTCCCCACGCTGAGCAGTAGCGGCGCCGCCGCCAACTTCCAGATCGGCCCGGCCGCGTCGCTGAACCTGAATAGCAACCCGTTGTTCATCTACGGCAGCTTCGACTCGGACACGCTGCCCACCATCAGCTGCGGATCGAGCGGCGGAAAGATGTATCTGCGCGGGAGTGGCGCAGCCGTGCGCGGCAAACTGTGCAACGTCGAGGTCGAAGGCACCTACACCGCCAGTGGCGTCATCAGTGTGGTCGGAGGATTCAGCCAGGGGAACCTCCGCGTTGGTTCGGTCGCCGGTAGCCTGACCTTCAACGGCAACGCGGTCCGCGTCTCGGGCAACCTCGAGACGTATGGCAGCGGCGTGTTCGTGCAGAACAACGCCGCGGATGACGTGCGCGTCGGATTGGATGCCGTGTTCGCCGGCGGGACGAGCACGTGGTCTGCCGGTAACCTGAACGTCGGCAAGGCGTTCACGGTGACCAGCGTGACCGGATTCGTAGCCACGGGCGCGCATCGCGTGCAACTCGACAGCTCTGGCCATGCCATCACGTTCAGCGACACGACGTCGCGGTTCCGGCGCCTCGAGATCCGCCCCGTCTCGCGCACGATCACCACCGCGATGATCGTGACGGACTCGATGATCCTCAAGGGCACCAACCTCTACAGCATCGGCGCCAACGTGCGTGTTGGCGGCCCACTGCTCGGCAATGGCGCATCAACCTTCACGGTCAGCAAGGTCGAACTGAACGGCGCGCTCTCCGATACCGGGACCTTCAATCCCGACACGGTCGTGTTCAATCACGCATCGCCAACGCTGATTCCCAGCTCTATCGGCCCAAATGTCCCGACCTGGAACCATGTCGTCGTCACGGGGAAGGCGATCGCCCGCTCGGACACGACGATGACCTTCGGTCGCCTCACCGTCCGCGGGAGCGGCGAACTCGAGCTCCAGCGGCAGACGAACACCACCCAGCTCAACATCACCGGCGACCTCAACACCGCCGGGACCGGAACGCTGAAGATGACGAGCGACCCCAATCTCAAGATCGAGGTCAATGGGAACGCGACCTTTGCGGGCGGGAGCACCACCGGGAAGCTGACCAACGGATCGATGACGTTCCGCGGCAACCTCACGCAGAGCGGCGCGTCGAGCACGAACTTCGTGACGAGCACGACCTACCTCTACTTCGACGGGACGATGAGCACGATCTCGCTCGCCAACCCGAGCGGCAATCCGCTGTCGTCGCTCTGGGTGAGCGCGGGAAAACGCATTCACCTCGCGACCGATGTGTCGGTACTGACGAGCTTCGGCAACGACGGCCTCAGCGCGGACTCCGCGCTGGTCACCGCGGCGACCGGCGCCGGGAACACACGCACGTTGACCGTGCAGGGTATCGCCGACAACGGCCCGCCGAGTCCGTGGCGCTTCAGCAACGTGCGCGTCGATCTTGGCGGTGGAATCGGGTCCTCGACCTTCAACAACGTGCTCTGGACCGATTTCCCCGCTGGATACACGGGCGTGGTCTTCAACGTGAATCGCGCGCTCGCGGCGACGTTCAACTACCACAGCTTCAACACCATCTCTTTGGGTGCCGGCGGATATTACCTCCGCAACCAAGGAAGCAACTCCGTCACCATGAACTACGCCAACCCGAGCAGCGGCACCGGCGTCTCGCTGAACACGGGCTCCGGTTCGATCGCCTGGCCGTAGCCGCTACGCGACCTTCGCCGCGGGCTCGTGCATCGCGGCGTCGTCCTTCCGGACGTACACACCGCTGACCTTCGAGGGGTGACGCACCACGCAGTCCGTCACCCCGAACGGAGTCTCCGTCCCGCCCAAGAGCAGGTACCCGCCGGGCCGCAGCTGCTTCGTCATCCGCTCGATGATGTCCTTCTTCGTCGGGATATCGAAGTAGATGAGCACGTTCCGGCAGAAGATGATGTCCCACTCCCCCGGGGCGAACGGCTGCAGCAGGTTGGCGTGCCGCCACTCGATCGACCCGCGCAACGAGTCGTTCACACGGAACCCGTTCGGCGCCTGCGTGAAGTACTTCACGAGCTGCATCACTGGCAGCCCACGTTGCACCTCGAACTGGTTGTACACCCCGTCCTTCGCACGACCGAGCACCGCGTCGCAGTAGTCGGTCGCGAGAATCTCCGCCTTCACCCCCGCGGTGGCGCTCGGATGGTCCGCGATGGTCATCGCGATCGAGTAGGGTTCCTGCCCGGAGCTGCACGCGGCGCTCCAGATGCGGATCGGACGACGCTCTGCGCGCGCCCGGGCGGCGACCGCCGGGAGCATCTGCGTCTTGAGCGTCTCCCACGGCCCGCCGTCGCGGAACCAGAGCGTCTCTCCCGTCGTCATCGAGTCGCAGACGGCTTTGATGAGATCACGGCGCGGCACGCTGCGCAGCGCGCGCGCGAGCGCGGCGAGATCCGCGAACCCGTGTTTCTGCGCCACCGGCGGGAGTCGGCTCTCCAGCAGGTACTCCTTCCCCGTGCCGAGCGCGAGCCCGCTCTCTTTCTGCAGGAGCTCACTCAGGAAGGCGTAGTCGGCGGGCGCGATCATCGGGACACCATGCATCGCGTGGCGATCTGCCCCGCGATCTCAGAAAGAGGGAGCTGCTCGGCGGGGATCCCGGCGCGCACCACGGCGCCCGGCATCCCCCACACCACACTCGTCGCTTCGTCCTGCACGATCACGCGGCCGCCCGCGCTCTGCACCTCGCGCGCGCCGCGCATCCCATCCTCGCCCATCCCGGTCAGCACCACGAGGAGCACATCGCCACCGAAGGCACGCACCGATGAGCGGAGCATCGGGTCTGCCGCCGGACGGCAGAAGTTCTCCGCCGGCGCGCTCGAGAGCGTGGTGATCACCTGTCCTTCACTTGGCTTCAGCACCAGATGCCGGTCGCCCGGCGCCAAGTAGATCACGCCGGCTTCGATCGCCTCGCCATCCACCGCTTCGCGACAGGGACGTCGGGCGTCCTTCTGCAGCCGCTCCGCGAGCATCTTCGTGAAGAGCGGCGGCATATGCTGCGTGATCACGGTCGGTAGCGGGAAGTCGGTCGGCAGCGCGCTCAGGACCTCCGCCAGCGCATTCGGACCGCCGGTGCTCGACGCGATCGCCAGGAGCCGCGGCGTGAAGTCCCCGTCGTTCGCCGGCGCAATCGCCACCGGCCGACTACGCGTCGCGACCGTCGGCACGAACGTCGGCGTCGCTACCGCAGGAGCACTCGGCGCCCCCAGCGCCCGCCGCGCGGCGTTGCCCAGCGCACGGATCTTTCGCACCAACTCCGCCCCGGTCTCCGTCGCCGCGGTCGTTCCACCCTTCGTCGTCGGCTTGTGCACGAAGTCCGCTGCGCCCGCGGCGAGCGCCTGCATCGTCGTCTTGGCGCCCTCCTGCGTCAGCGAGCTCGCCATGATCACGCGCACGTGCGGGTGCGCCGCGAGGATGAGCGGCAGCGCCGTGAGCCCGTCCATCACCGGCATCTCGATGTCGAGGATCACCACATCCACCGGGTGCCGCGCCAGCACATCGAGCGCCTGCCGCCCGTTCCCCGCCGTCTGCGCCACGCGCAGATCCGGCTCGGCGTCGATCACGCGGCCGAACACGCCACGGACCACCGCCGAGTCGTCCACGAGGAGGACTCGGATCGCCTCGGGCACCGGTGAGGTCACGCCGCGATCCCGATGGCGGCCAGCTTGTTCCCGATGATCTCGGCGTCGAAGGGCTTCATGATGTACTCGTTCGCGCCGGCCATGAGCGCCTCTTGGATCTTCGCGAGCGAGTTGTGCGTCGTGCACATGATCACCGGGAGCGAC
>JAIETI010000149.1 GCA_019745365.1 Gemmatimonadaceae bacterium
CCCAACCGGGGCGCGCGCAGCGTGCCGAGCTGGAGAAGGTCATCCGGCGCACCGTGCTCCCGAACGGGCTCGAGGTGATCGCCGTGGAGAACCATGGCGTCCCGCTCGCGACGGTCGAGGTGGTGGTGCGGAACGGCTCGTTCACGCAGACGCCGGAGTACTCGGGGCTCTCGCATGTGTACGAGCACATGTTCTTCAAGGCGAACGAGCGGTGGCCGCTCCCCGAGCAGACGGTGCAGCGCGCGGCTGAGCTGGGGGCGATGTTCAACGCGAGCACACGGGAAGAGCTGGTGAACTACTACCTCACGCTTCCGTCCGATTCGGTGGAGGCGGGGCTACGCTTCTTGGCGGCATCGCTGACCACGCCACTCTTTCACACCTTCGAGCTCGACCGTGAGAAGCAGGTCGTGCTCGGCGAGTACGACCGCAACGAGTCGAGTCCGTTCTTCCGGTTCGAGCAGGAGACGGGAAAGAAGCTCTGGGGAGCGCAGTGGAGCCGGAAGAACACCATCGGCGAGCGGTCGGTGATCGCGAATGTGACCTCGGAGCAGATGAAGCGGATCCAGTCGCTCTACTATCTGCCGAACAACAGCGTGCTGATCGTGGCGGGTGACATCATCCCCGACTCGGTGTTCGCGCTCGCGCGGCGAGTGCTCGGCGATTGGAAGCGTGGGGCTGATCCCTTTGTGGCGGCGCCGATCCCGGCGATGCCGCCGCTGACGAAGAACATCGGGCTGATCGTCGAGGAGCCCGCGGCCGCGCTCACGGTGCAGCTCCAGTGGCACGGGCCGAGTGTGCGGAAGGATGAGGCGTCGACCTTCGTGGCCGATGTGTACAGCGATGTGTTGAATGCACCGACCTCACGCTTTCAGCGGCGGTTGGTGGACAGCGGGCTCTGGCAGGGGGTGATCGTGAACTACTACACCCTCGATCACACCGGGCCGATCACCATCAGCGGGCAGACCTCGCCGGAGAAGTACACGGAGGCGGTGCGGGTGCTGTTGGCGGAGCTGAAGGCGACGGTGACGCCGGGGTATGTGACCGCGGAGGAGTTCGCAGCGGCCAAGGCGAGCCGGGCGGTGACGAGCGCCTTTGGGCGGGAACGGAGCAGCGAGTTCGCGCACACCATCGGCTTTTGGTGGAGCGTGAGCGGGCTGGACTACTATATGAAGTACGTGGACGAGATGGCGCGGGCGACGGAGGCCGATCTGCACCGGTATGCGAACTGGTACATCATCGGTCGGCCGCATCTGACGGCGGTGTTGGTGGACCCAGCGGTGCGGCGGAAGTTGGGGCTGCCGGCGCGCGGGTTGGGGGGGGTGGGGTGGTGAGGAAAGCGGTCGCGGAAACTGCGCCGCAAGAGCAGCTGGATGATGCCGCGCGTCAGGACGCCTCTGACCTCGCGGCGTTCGCAGAACGGGCGGCGGAGCCGCGAGTGCCGTTCGAAGAGGTGATGCGGAGGTTGAAGCGGCGGCGACCGCCGAAGGGGTGAGGCTCTCGAGTGTTAAAATATTGACAGTTTTATTTATCTGTCTACAGTTCAACACATGGTAGTCTCCCGAGACCGGCTTCTCGATCTCGCTCGCGAGTCGGGGTACGTCACTTCGCGTGACGCCGCGCGGGCCGGGGTCCACTCGCAGGCGATCACGCGAATGGTGCGCGAAGGCGAACTCGAGCGAGTCAGCGCCGGTGGATATCGCGTAGTGGGTGCGGAGATCTCGGAGCATCACGCCTTTGTGGTCGCGTGTGCCGCCGCGCCGACCGGTGTGATCTGCCTGCTCAGCGCGCTCACCTTCCACCAGATCGGTACGCAGCTCCCGGCGCAGCTCTGGCTCGCAATCGAGCGGGGACAACGCGCTCCGAAGCTGCATTCGCTCGTTCTACGGACGGTTCAGTTCAGCGGTGCCGCGTACCAGGAGGGGATCGAGTCGCACGAGATCGACCGCCACCAGGTACGCGTGTACAGCGTGGCGAAGACGATCGCCGATCTGTTCAAGTTCCGGAACCGCATCGGGGTCGACGTGGCAGTTGAAGCGCTTCGCGAGAGCTGGCGCGACCGTCGCTTCCGCATGGAGGATCTCGAGCGCGCGGCACGCGCGTGCCGAGTCGAGCGCGTGCTGCGGCCGTACATCGAAGCGGTCACACACTGACCGCAGAGCGGATTCGCGCTGCGCCTACCTCATTCTCGGCGCTGGCCTTCTACGCCCGACCGGCGCGAACGCGGCGCCGATGCGCTTACCCGAGGCACCAGAAACGATCAGAGAGCGGACGAGCAAGTCGATCGATACTGAAGGATCAGCAGCCTCCATCTTCGCCACGCGGGACTGACTCGACCCAAGCTCCCGAGCGAGCTGCGTTTGGGACCATCGCCGCTCGAGTCGCGCCTCACGCAGCGCGGTCGCGAGTTCAGCTCGTACTGCGACGAGCATGGCTTCTTCGTCGCTCAGGCCCAGGAACTCCTGTGCGCTCCCCACCTTCCATCCCGCAGCCTCTAGGCGCCGCGCCTTCTCGGGCTTCATCCGGTTCTCCGTTGAGTTCATGCGGCGTCGTAGCGTCGTAGCCGCGACTTGCACGTGTCGATCACATGTTTGGGTGTCTGCGGAGTCTTCTTCGCAAAAACCTCAAGGAGTACGATCGCGTCGATGTCGAGGCGATACATGATTCGCCACGTCACCGTCTCATCCGTGATACGGAGCTCATGACACCGCGGTCCGATGTTCGGCATCGGCCTGGAGATTGGCATCGACAGACGCTCCCCGTGCAGCCAGACCAGGGGCTTGTCGAAAGGCGACATGCGCGAACAGTAATGTCAGCTCTGACATATGTCAACGGCGACATGCCAGGCGGGGGATATCCGCTCAGCGCTGCGGCCGATCTTCTCACCTTGCAGCCCCAGTTCCCCAGCGATACGCTCACGCTATGCGAACCGCCCTCCCCACCCTCCTCCTAAGCGCCGCACTCGCCCACGCCCAGAGCGCGCCCGCGCGGGTCGATTCGTCCACAGTGTCGTATGTGGCGAGCGGGGTGCAGGTGATCCACCGCCGGACGGCGTCGAACAATGTGGTCGCCAACCTCTATCTCTTGGGTGGTGCGCGGCAGGTGACGCGCGCGACGGCGGGGATCGAGCCGTTCCTGCTGCAGGTGAGTGAGGCGGGAACGCTCCGCTACCCGAAAGCCGCGCTCCGGCGGGTGATGGCACGCACCGGCTCGGGGATCGTGGTGGAGGCGCGCGACGATTGGACGTTGTACGGCCTGCGCACCACGACGCAGGCGTTCGACTCAGTGTGGAGTGTGTTCGCGGACCGGCTCATGGCGCCGCGCTTGGACAGCGCCGACGTGGAGCAGGAGCGGACGCGGTTCCTCTCTGCCATCCGGCAGCGTGCGGAGGATCCGGACGCGCTGTTGGAGCGCACCGCCGACTCGGTGTTTTACGGCGACCATCCGTATGGATTGCCGGTGGAGGGGTCGGAGACGTCGATCGCGAGGTTCACGCGCGGCACGCTGCGCGCGTATCTCACCGCGCAGATGGTGACGTCGCGGATGCTCCTGGTGGTGGTGGGGAATGTTCCGCGTGCGGTGATCGAGGCGCGGATCGCGAGCACGTTGGGCAAGCTGCCGCGTGGCGCGTATGCGTGGACGTTGCCAGATGCGTTGCCGCCGAGTGGTAGTGCGGCGGCAATCGTGGCACGGTCGCTCCCGACGAACTACTTGGCGGGGTACTATCGCGGGCCGAGGGCGGGGTCGGCGGATGCGGCGGCGCTGCGGATCGCGACGGCGGTGCTCTCTGGGGAGCTGTACAGCGAGATCCGTTCGCGGCGGAACCTGACGTACGCGGTGAACGCTCCGTTCCGTGACGAAGGGCTTGTGAGTGGTGGGCTGTATGTGACGACGACGGAGCCCGACAGCGTGCTCGCGCTGATGAAGGAGAGCATCGCGTTGGTGCAGGCGGCGAACATCCCGGCGGACGGGCTGCGGTCGTTGATCCAGCAGTTCATCACCGAGTACTTCCTCGACAACGAGACGAGCACCGCGCAGGCGGATTTTCTGGCGCGGAACCAGTTGTACCGCGGCGATTGGCGCGCGGGGGACCGGTTCATTGCGGAGCTGCGCGCGGTGACGGGCGAAGATGTGCGTCGTGTGGCGCAGAAGTACTTTCGCGATGTGCGGTGGGCGTATGTGGGGAACCCGGCGAGGGTTAGGAGGGAGGGGTTGGTGGGGTTCTAGGGAGCGACAATCGATCGACTGACCACTCAGATAGAGGTGCGCGCATGGCTGGCTTCTCGAAGCTCTACGTGATCGGCGGCGCAGGCGGATTTGCGGGGGCGGATGGCGTGAATCCCATTGAGCTCATGCTGCTCGTCGGCGACTCGGGCCGCCGATGGATTGAGCCGCACTACTTCGATGCGTCGATCAAACCGCTTGGAAAACTGCGCGTCATCGTTCCTGCTGGGCCCAACGATCCGGATGCCCTGCTTGATGCATGCATTGCCTTTTGCCCCAAGTATTTCGCCGCGTGCCCATCGCTGCAGGAAGTTGCTTCGGCGCTTGCGGACGAAGAGCGCCTTGATTTCGAGGCTGAGCCGCAGCGGATACCGGCGTCGTGGAGTGCCCTTCGTGAAGAGGCGCGGCCGCAGTTCGCCACAATCGGCATCTGGCGCGCCGACCTCATTCGTAGGTAGTCGAGCTGGGGAAGGCCCCGGTGCCCTAGGGCACGGCCTAGTGTGCGACGTTCGACGCCGAGCTATATCTCAGTGAGTCGCTTGGTCACCTACGCCCGCGCCCCAAACATGCGAATCGTAGCCTGGAACCTTGGCCACAGGACCAAAGAGCAAGCCATCAAGAAGCCGCTACTCGGTGTGCTCGAGTATCTGGGCGCGGACGTCGTCTCCTTCAATGAATACGTTCACGGTGAGTCGCGCGAATCACTCGCCGTGGGCCTCGGGGTGCTAGGCTACCGGCACATTGTCGTTTCTGAGCGATCAGGCACACAGAACCAAGTCCTCATCGCGTCCCGCGCACCGATCGCCGAAGGGGCGCTGCGCGGACCGGCGCTGAACGAGTCATCGCGTTCAAACTTCCTCCACGTCACGTGTCGACAGCTCGGGGTCGAGGTGGTCGGGGTTCGCGCTCCGGCATATGAGTCCGCACGCGACAAGGCCGCGTACTGGGCCGAGCTGGCGCGGTTGATCGACTCGACACGAAGTCGGCCGATGATCTTCATCGGCGATTTGAATACAGATCCCGATGGGAAGCGCGCGAGTAGTGAGGTACTGCGGGAGCTCGAGCGCCTCGGCTGGCAAATCCCACGGCCGGGCGGTGAGTATAGCTGGCGCAACACGAAGGGCACCCGCACGCGTATCGACCACGTCCTTCTAGCTCCAAGCTTCACATTCGCGCAGGCCACCTACCTCACGCAGTTTGGCGGGAGCGAGATTGTGGGTAGCGGAAGGCGTTTCGTGAGCGACCATGCTGCTCTCGTAGTGGATGTCCCTCCGCCAGAGACGGGACCCAACACCCCCCGATGAGAGCCGCGGTGGCCAAGCGAACAAAGGCGCGGAGTTGACCAGTTTCGATGGGGCCTTACTCCCTGTGTGTGGGGAGGAGTCTCCAGTGTCCCGACGTTCCGCCGCCTACCCGCCGGAGCAGAGAATTCGGAACAGGATCGTTCGGAGCACACGCGGCTCGGGCCGAGCGTCCCGGTAAAGTGACCAGCGAGGAGAAGACCGAGCTGCATCGCCTTCGTCGTGAAAACCCACGGCTCAAGGTGGAGCGCGACATCCTGGGAAAGGCCGCAGCCGGGTGCCGCCGCTTTACGTCTTGCCGAGGCCTACGAGTGCCCCGGAGGCTCGCGTCCCGCGTCCGCCGAGCCGGGGAGCCTGACGATGAAGCGCTACCGCCACTGCTCCGTTGGCTCGTCGACCTGCTCGCCGAGGAGAGCGGCCGCAACCCGGGGTTCTCCCAGCGCCTGGGCGTCCGAGTCTGGCTGCGTGCGCAGCCGGTGTCAGCGCTGCGTGCCATCATTCAATCGCAGGATCTCGATCCAACGCGCCGAACGGCGAAGTGGCAGGAGCCGGAGAAACTGGCAGGTTACATCGTCGATGGACTACGACCGCGACTGACGCGGGGCAGTTCGTTCATGGCGGCAGGACGAACCGACGAACAGGGGAAGGTCGAGTGATTACCGGCACCATCAAGAGCCAGATTGACCAGCTGTGGAACGCTTTTTGGTCGGGCGGCATTGCGAACCCGCTCGAGGTCATCGAGCAGATTACCTATCTGATGTTCATCCGCCGGCTGGATGACCTGCACACGCTCGAGCAGAACAAGGCTACGCGGCTCAAGAAGCCGATGGAGCGGCGCATCTTCCCTGAGG
>JAIETI010000166.1 GCA_019745365.1 Gemmatimonadaceae bacterium
TGTCATCGGCCAGATCGCGATTGTGCCCGCGCTCCTCGCACTCCTGCTCGCGCTCACCCTCTCGGTGATCGGGATCCTGCTGATCCCGTTCGCGGTGGTCGCCTACGCGCTCGCGATCGCGGGTCTCTGCACGCTCGGACTCCTTGCCGTGGCACGGATGGCGGGTCGTGGGATGCGGAAGGGCCCGGTGGACCCGACCGCGCGTGCGCAGCGCCTCGCCGCGCTGCAGGGCGTCCTCCTCGGCATCGTGCTCCTCGGCCTGCCGTGGATCGTGGCCGCCGGGCTCTCGTACTGGTCGCAACCCGGGTTGATCGCGATCGTGCTCGCCTTTGCGACCACCTGGGTCGCGATCAGCGCCGGGTTCGGTGCGACGCTCCTCACGCGCGCCGGGACGCGGGCCGCGGTCAGCGCATCGCCGACGTCGCTCGCGGCGGCACCGACGGGTGCGTCGTGGCAGACCCCGACGCCTGTGAGCGGCGTGGTCGCCGCGCGCCGCCCGACTCCTCTCTCGAAGCCTCGCCCATGATCGCCCTTCGCCGGATGGCCCTCGCTTTGGTCGGCACCGTCACGCCACTGGTCGCGCAAGACTGGCAGACCCTCGACGCCCAACGCCAGGCCGGCGGCGACACGCGGCCGCTCGCCGTGCGCGTGGAGTACGCGGCGGGTCGGCTCGAACTCAAGACGGCGGAGGCGGGCACGCTCTACCGCGCGCGGCTCCGCTACGATGCCGACCGTACCGATCCGGTGCATCGGTTCGACGTGGACTCGCGCTCGCTCACGATCGGCGTCCGCAGCGAAGGGCGGCGGATCCATCGCGAGGACGACGCCGGTTCGCTGCGTTTGGAACTCGCGCGCGGGATCCCGATCGATCTGACCGCAAACATCGGCGCCGTCGAAGGCGAGCTCGAGTTCGGCGGACTGTCGCTCACCGCGCTGGCGCTCCGCACCGGCGCGAGCGACCTCGCGGTGCGCGTCTCGTCGCCCAATCCGATCGCGCTCACCTCGGCGACGATCGACGTGGGAGCCGCCGGCGCGAAGTTCCGCGAGTTCGGCAATGCCCGCGCCGAGCGGATCCGCGCGAACGTCGGCGTCGGCACCTTGGACCTCGACCTCAGCGGTGAGTGGACCGGGACCATCGACCTCTCCGCGACGATCGCACTCGGAGGGCTCACGCTGCGCATCCCCGATGACGCAGGAGTCGAGATCGATGCGACGAGCTTTCTCGCGTCGTTCGACAAGCAGGGGTTGGAGAAGGACGGCGGTGTCTGGCGGTCGCGCAACTGGAGTCGCGCCACTCGCAAAGTCCGCGCGCGGATCACCGCGACGCTCGGCAGCGTGGACCTGCGCTACACGGGACGCTAGCCCGGTACGCCGGTGACCGGCGTGCCCCGTGCCGCGTTGAGCACGCGGGCGGCCGCGCCGCCGCGTGCGGCGATCTCGAGCAGTCCGTTCGATCCCGCCACGGCGACGAGCACACCCTCGGGGACATCCGCGTAGGTGCGCCGCACCGGGATGCGCACGGCGCCGATCTCCACCGTGAGCGCATGCCGCAGTGAGAGGTTCGTGATGAGGTTCCCGAAGCGATCCACGGTGAGGACCTCACCCAGATAGCGCCCATCGGCAAGTCGTCGCACCTCCGGCGTGCGCCGGATGACCGGCGCCGCGAGCATGGATCCAAGCGTTGCCAGCGGTGTGCCGAGCGCGAGCTGGGCGGCCGCGGGCGCGAAGAGATCGCGCCCGTGAAAGGTGGGCGCGGCCGCCTCCGGGACGGGAAGAGCCACGACCTGCGCGTTGCCGGCGACGAGTGCGGGCGAGAGCACGCCGTTGTCCGGTCCGACGAGGAACCGCCCCTCACTCTCCACCGCGATCGCGCGTCGGGTGGCACCGACCTCGGGATCGACGACGACGATGTGGACCGTGCCGACGGGGAAGCGCCGCCAGTAGCGTGCGAGCGCGAGACGCCCCGACTCGACGTCCTGCGGTGGGAGATCGTGGGTGATGTCGACGACGCGCAGCTCGGGCGCCGCGGTCATCAGCACACCCTTCATCTCTCCGACGTAGCCATCGGCGGTGCCGAAGTCCGTGGCGAGCGTGACGAAGCGTGCCACGTTACGCGGGGCGTGCTCCCACGCTCTCGGCCACGCGTGCCGCGAGCTTCACTAACTTCTGCGACGCGCTGCAGCTCGGGTCGGCGACGACGATCGGTGCGCCCGCGTCGCCCGCCTGCAGCACCGGCGGATAGAGCGGGATCTCCGCGAGCAGCGGGACCTCGAGTTCGTTCGCGAGCCGAGCACCACCGCCGCTGCCGAAGATCGCGAGCGGCTTGCCCGTCTCCGGCGACTCGAAGTACGACATGTTCTCGACGATCCCGACCACGGGGACGCCGACACGCCGGAACATCATCGCGCCTCTGAGCGCGTCCCCGACCGAGACCTCCTGCGGCGTGGTCACGATCACGGCGCCCGCGACCTGCGTCGCTTGGACGAGCGAGAGCTGCGCGTCACCCGTGCCCGGCGGCATGTCGACGAGGAGGAAATCGAGCTGCCCCCACTGCACATCGCGCAGGAACTGCGTGACGATCTTCATCACGATCGGACCACGCCAGATGGCGGGCTGGTCCTTCTCGATGAGGAAGCCGAGCGAGATGATCTTCACCCCGTGTGCTTCGAGCGGGATGATCTTGTCGTCGCGTACGGCGGGGGGCGCATCGACCCCCATCATGCGCGGGATGTTGGGGCCGTAGATGTCCGCGTCCATCAGGCCGACGGCGAAGCCCTGTTTGGCGAGTGCGACGGCGAGGTTGGTGGTGACCGTGGACTTCCCCACCCCGCCCTTTCCCGAGCTGACGGCGATGATGCGGCCGAGGTTGGGGTAGGCGATCGGTGTCGGCGCGGGAACGCCCTTGGGGGCGGTCGGTTCCTGCATCACGGGGAGCGCGGCGCGCTTCGGTGCCGACGCTGGCGGAGTGGGAGCAGCGGCGTCGACGATGTCCACACGAACGTCGGTGACACCTTCGACGCGTTCGACGACCTGTCGAACATCGCGCGCGAGGGTGGCGTCGTCCTGCGCGCTCAGGCGCAGCTGGAGACGCACCTTGCCGTCGAGGGTGACGGCGACGTTCGCGGCCTGTTCGGCGGAGAGGACATCGCTGCCGAGACGGGGATTGATCACGCCGCGCAGAGCGCTGGCGATGCGTTGCTGGAGCGGTTCGGACATCGGGAAGGCACGGCTGGATGTGACGCGGGCCTGCGGCCGACTCGCCGCAGGCCCACGCCTGAAACGTAACCGTGCGCTCGGGGCGCTCCTAGCTCACCAGGTGCGGAAGCCGTTGGCCCAGGTGTTCCGGTAGGCACGCATGCCGCCGAACGAGTTGGCGGCGCTGGCGATCGAGCAGGAGTTGTAGAGGAACTTCTTCGTTCCGTTGAGATCGTTCACATCGACGGTGCCGGCGGCATACCCGAGTTTGACGTTCAGGCCAGCGATGGTGGCTCCTCGAATCTCGTTCGAGCCGTTGGAACGTAGCCGACCGCCCACGAGCACAATGCCGTCCCAACCGGCTCCAGAGCCACTCAACTCGATATCGCCTTCGACGATGAGGACGCCGCGCTGATCAGTCGTGAGATCGAACTCCCCGTTGTTCGGCGCGGAGCGCCACGGGCCGTTCTGCACGTAGATGACCGGATACGACCCGGGGTTCGCGGTGAACCAAGAGTCCGGCGGAAAGCCGGTACCATTGTACGAGACGGTGAAGGTCGGCGTGATAGCGCCGCCATTGACGATGGCGTTCCAATCGACCGGTACCGTCGCGGCAGCCGCCGCCGGGCTGCTCCCGAGCGATTGCACGAGCGGCGACCCCTCCAGCGGACTCGTGGAGCCCTGGTAGCCTGCGTCGCCTTCGAAGTCTGTCGTGGGTGTGGCGATCGCCGCGATGGTGGCCTTGGCGCCACACGCATCGATCCCCGAGATCGTCCCGGCCGCACCCGCCTTGTCCGTACCCGCGATCCCGGTGAGCGCGGACTGCGCCGTCAGCGTGCCGGCCTGCCAGGTGGTGAAGGTCGTCACGCTGTACTGTGCGCTCGCCGCGCCGGCAACCTGCGATGACGTCTGCACGCCCTTGGAGCGCACGAGGTACAACGCCGGGAGATTTGTGGCAACACCGGTCGGGCGGATGCGGGTGACGATCACATCGTAATAGCCGCCGGTCACATTCACGCGCACGGACTCCGCCGCGGCGGGCGGCGTCGCCGACAGCCCGATCGCGGCGCGATCCGTGAGCGCGCGCTGCATCCCCGTCTCGGCGAGCGTCTGCGATTGCACTGCGGTGCGGCCCTGATCGTCGAGGGCGCGCTCACCGCGGGTGATCGTGAAGCCGGCCGCGAGCGCGGCGGTCAACACGAAGATGAAGATGATGACGAGCGGGAGGACGAACCCGCGCCGAGGGCGTGCGGTCAGAGTGGTCATCCGTCGTTCCGGTTGCGGAAGAAGATCGCGGTGCGGACGGACTGCGTCTCGTTGCGCGTCTGTCCGGCCACACGGTTGGGCGACATGGCGTCGAGCATCAGCTCGATGCCGCGCATGTTCGTGATCGGGCTCGGGACCGCCGTCTCGGCGGTATCGACATTCAATCGGTAGAAGCGGAACTTCGCCGAGGTATCGAAGGGCGCGACGAGTTCGTCGGTGAGTCCGCCGGTCATGATACGGTAGAGGCCGCGCTGGCCCGAGACGATCCCGGAGGGCGCGAACTTGTACGTCACCGTCTCGTAGAGGAACACGGGTGCGCCCGCGACGCCGGTGACCGCGGGCGAGAGCTGCACGTAGAAGCCGTTCGTCGGTGCGGTGATCTGTACGCTTCCGCCAGTGCAGTTCGACGCCGTCCCGGCGGTCGGCGTCGTCGTGGTCGCGGTGTAGGTGTAGTTCCCCGTCGTCGAGGTGTCACGCACGGCATAGCCGGCGATGACGCCTTGCGCGTACATCATCGAGTCCACTGGGAGCATCATGGCGGTGTTGCCAGTGCAGTAGATCCCCCACGCGTACGGTACGCGGACCGTCAGCGAATCCCGCGACGCGGCGACCACACCGCTCCCGATGTCGACCATCGACAGCTCGGTGAGCAGGATGTTCCGCGCATTGCGCGTGACCGCGCGGGCGTCCCGCTGCTGCGACGCGCGGGAGAAATAGCGCAGCTGCGACTGCATCAACCGCGTGAGACTTGCGCCGATGATCGCCGCCAAGACGATGGTGATCATCAGCTCGATCAGCGTGAAGCCGCGGCGGCGCATCACGAGAGCGGGGACACCGACTGGCGGCGGCGCGTGAGGGTGATCGTGTCGGGCTTGAGCGCGGTGTTCGTCGGCGTGAGGACGAGCCGGACCGTACTGGTCGTGCCCGACGTGGTGACGGTGATGCACCGGGTGTTCGGGAGCGATCCGCGCGTCGTGGTGACGCACCCCGCGCGCGCGGCGAGGGAGTCGTAGGGGAGCGCGTAGAGTCGGTTCATGTACTCCATCAACGCCGCGGAGCGCTCGGCACCGGTCCCGACGGACTTGATCCGCGTCGCGAGGCGCAGCGTGAGCGCGGCCTGCGAGGTGGCGACGAGCGCAAAGATCACCAGCGCGATCATGATCTCAACGAGGCCGGAGCCGCGCCGTGCGCACGCGAGAAGACGGCGGCGCGTCATGACTTGGTCACCTGCCCCGCGCGGGTCACACTGACCGTGCGCGAGTAGTTGCCGTTCGTGAGGGTGATCGAAAGCGTGGAGTTCGAGATCCCCATCGGGAAGATCACCATTCCCGCCGACGGCGAGAGCGTGACCCCTGTGAGGGAGAAGTCACCGGCGCGACCGAGGTACCGCGTGCGCAGGACGGTGCCGGTGACGCGATTCGCGATCGAGAGCGCGCTCGTGCTGCTGCTGTAGGTGACCGTGATCGGCACCTCGGATCGCGCCGCCGCGGCGAAGGCGAACTCCAGGTCGGAGGCCACCTCGACTTGGATCTTCCGCACGCGTTCCTGCCGGATGGTACGCGAGAGTCCTGGGATGGCGATCGACGCCATCGCGCCGATGATCACCACCACCAAGAGGACTTCGATCAGCGTGAAGCCGCGCGCGGGGGCGCGGTGCCGAACCGGTGCGTACACAGGTCGTCCGAAAAGCCACTGCGCGTCGCCGATGGCAACGCCCGTAGGTGCGCAGCGTCGCGCCCCCTCCGGACCGGCTGCCCAGTGGAGCGGCCGGGGTTTCCCTTGTCTATCGTACGAGTGACGTGGGGGGTCCGCAACGGACCTACGTCACACGACCGTTCTATCCGGGGACGAAAGTGTCACGCGCCGCGGCGAGCACCCGGTCGCGCACGGTG
>JAIETI010000159.1 GCA_019745365.1 Gemmatimonadaceae bacterium
GCTTGCGCGCCTCGCCCAGCGCGCGCGTGAGCGCCGGCACCGCCGACGCCGTGCGCAGCGCACCCGAGCGGCGCACCGCTTCGACCGCGACGAACTCGTCCTCATGACCGATGAGCTTCACGAGCTCACCCGTGTTGAGCTCCGCCAAACGGCTCGCCGCACCTTCGAGCAGCCCGCGCAACGCGCCGTTCTGCGTCTGCCCGACCCACGCGAGGATCGTCCCGAGCGCGGTGGGACGCAATTGTCCGAAGAGCTCGGAGAGGTCCGCCGCCGAGGGCAAGCTGCTCGACTCGTCGAGCGCTTGGATCAGCTGGGCGAGCGTCTCCGGGTCGCTGAGTCGGGCGGCGAGCCCCTCCAGCTTGGCGTGAGTCTCGGGTGGCACATCCCGCGCCCGCTGCAGCGTCTGCGGGAGTTCGCGCAGAAGGTACGCCACGGTGCTGTACCGGGTCGCGGAGAGTAGGTGCAGCGTGAGCGCCTCGAGGTTCGTCGCGATCTCCGCACGCACCAGCGGATCGGGCTGCATCTCGAAGATATCGAGCAACACGTTCAAGACCTGATGGCGCAGATCGAGCTCGTACTCCTCCTTCGTCTGGTTCTGCAGGAAGGCGATCTCGCCCGCATCGAGGAAGTAGAGCGTGGAGTCGAAATCCTCCATCCGCACGATCCCGCCCTTCTGCTCCGCCTCCTGCTTCGCCTCGGCAGCGGCTTCGCCGACCTCGGCGCGCTGCTCCCCCTCCACCGTATCCCACTCGCCCGGCGTCGCGCCGGCCTCAAGCGGGGCTGCGCCCTCACTCGCGAGCTCGACGTAGCGGTATTTGAGCGTCGTCCACTCATGCTCCCAGAGGAGCGTAAGCAGATCGTCGTCGATCGCCGTGGCCATCCGAATGCGACCGAGGATGTCGAGGAAGACCGGAAGGTCCTCGCCCTCGAATCCTTTCGCGATCGAGAACTGGCGGAGGCCGTCCTTGTAGAGGAGCCAGGGGAGCGAGTCATTCCCCTTCTCCGCCTGCTCCCACACGGTGCGACCGAACCACTTCAGCTGCGTATCGCTGACATCGAGGACCAAGAGGTCCGTCTTCTGCCAGAGCGCACTGAACGCCGCACGCAACCGATCAACGGCGCCCTGCAGCGACGGTGAGTTGGCCGGATAGAGCTGCTTCGCACGCGCCGTCTTATCCAACTGACGCGCCCACTCCTCGACCGGGGTGGTCGGGAATGGCAGCTCGGGGAGGGCGTCCTCCTCGTGGGTGTCCGGCGTCGTCACACTCACGTCGCCAAGATACCCATTTCGCTCACTTGTGCCACATCCTTATCCCCCCGCCCACTCACGCAGAGCAGGATGTGGTCGGACGCGCTCCACCGCCCGCGGTTCGCCGCGAGCCACGCCACCGCGTGCGAGGTCTCGAGCGCGGGGATCACCCCTTCCAAGCGCGCCAGAAGCTTGAACCCTTCGAGCGCCTCCGCGTCCGTCACCGCGACGTAGGTCGCGCGCCCGGTGGTCCGCAGATGCGCATGCTCGGGCCCGACGCCGGGGTAGTCGAGTCCGGCCGACACTGAGTGCGCCGGATGGACCTGCCCATTCGCGTCTTGCAGGAGCAGACTGAGCGCTCCGTGCAGCACGCCGGGAGATCCAAGCGAGAGCGACGCCGAATGGCGGTCCGTCTGTAGCCCCTCGCCCGCGGCCTCCACGCCGATCAGCTCCACCGCCGCGTCTGGAACGAAGGCGTGGAAGATGCCCATCGCGTTGGAGCCGCCACCGACACAGGCCACCACGGTGCGCGGAAGTCCACCCGTGCGCTCCAAGAGCTGCGCTCGCGCCTCGCGCCCTACGCATGCCTGGAACTCGCGCACCATCGCGGGATACGGCGCGGGACCGACCACCGATCCGATGATGTAGTGACTCGTCGGGCACGTCGTGACCCAGTCACGGATCGCTTCGCTCGTCGCATCCTTGAGCGTGCGCGTCCCTGAGGTCACGGGAACGATCGTCGCGCCGAGCAGCCGCATGCGGAAGACGTTGAGCGACTGGCGCCGCATGTCCTCCTCTCCCATATAGACGACGCACTCCAGCCCGAGCCGCGCGCACGCCGTCGCGGTGGCCACGCCGTGCTGCCCCGCCCCCGTCTCGGCGATGATCCGCCGCTTCCCCATGCGGACGGCGAGCATCGCCTGTGCGAGCGCGTTGTTGATCTTGTGGGCGCCGGTGTGGTTCAGATCCTCGCGCTTGAGCCACACGGTCGCGCCGATCAACGCGCTGAACCGCGGTGCGCTGGAGAGCGCCGAGGGACGTCCGACATAATGACGGAGCGCGTCATCGAGTTCGCGGGTGAATACGGGATCCGCCATCGCGGCGCGATACGCCGCGGTGAGTTCATCGAGCGCTGGGATGAGCGTCTCCGGGACGTAGCGGCCGCCGAATGCCCCGAACCGTTCCTCGATCTGGACCGTGCTCACTGCACCAGACTCCCCTCGCGCATCGCCTTCGCGAACGCGTGCATCCGTGAATGGTCTTTGATCCCGGCCGCTGATTCGACTCCCGATGAGACGTCGACGATCGACGGGCCGACCGCGGCCACCGCCTCCGCGACGTTCTCGGGACGCAGGCCGCCCGCCAGGATCAGCGGGCGTGCACCGCACACGTCGTGCGCTGCATCCGCGATGGCGGCCCAGGGCAGCGTCACCCCCGTTCCGCCCAACGCACCCTCGACCTTCGCTTCAAGCACGACCGCGTCGCCGACGGCGAGACGGTCGGCCGCCGCACGGAGTGCGATGGCATCCGCCACCCGCGCGACGACCCAGAGCTCTCCCTTCCACAGCGCCCGCACCTCGCGGAGCTCGTCCCGGTCATCCGTCCCGTGGAGTTGGAGGATGTCCACGCCGGCGTCGAGCGCGGCCTGCACCAGCGCGCGCGGAGCGCCGACACCGAGCACGCCGACCGTCTGCACCGTCGACGTCACGGGCGCGAAGAGCGCACGGAGCTGCGTCGGCGACTGGTGCCGCGGACCGCCCGCCATGACGCCACCGACGTAACGCGCACCGCACGCGACGGCTTCCGCGACATCGCTGGCGCGCGTCATTCCACAGAACTTCAGGTTAACCACGCGCCGCGCCGCGCCGCACACTCGCCAGCGCACGCACCGCGTCGATCGGCGCACTCGCGAGCGTGAGCACGCTCCCCACGAGCACGGCGTCCGCTCCGCAGGCCGCGGCGTGCGCGACATCGACCACGTGCTGCACCCCACTCTCGTACACCGCGACGCGATCCCGCGGCACGAGCGGCAGCAACCGCTCGGCCACCGCGATGTCGATCGCCAACGTCTCGAGGTCGCGTGTGTTCACCCCGATCACCGCATGCGGCACGGCACACGCCCGCTCGAGCTCGTCCTCACTCCGGGTCTCGATCAACAGTTCGAGCCCAAGGTCCTGTGCCATCCCCGCGAGGGCGACGAGACGTTCAGGTCGCAGGGCACGCGCGATCAGCAGCACGGCCGAGGCGCCCGCCGCGCGCGACTCGAGGAGCTGCCACTCGTGGACGATGAAGTCCTTGCGGAGGGTCGGTGCGACCACGCTCTGGCGCACTTCGCGGAGATCCTCGATGCGCCCCCCGAAGCGCGTGGGCTCGGTGAGGATCGATAGCGCCGCGGCGCCACCGTCCACATAGTACGCCGCTCGAGCCGCCGCATCGAGGCTCGCATCGAGGATCCCTTTGCTGGGCGACTGCCGCTTGATCTCCGCGATAACCCCGACCATCGGACCGGAGCGCAGCGCGGCAGCGAAGCCGACGACCGGCGGCAGCGCCTCGACAATCCGCTCAAGCCGTCGCCGGACCGTTCCGAGCTCTTTGGCGCGAACCCCAGCGGCCGCAGTCAGATCCCCTAAGGGACCAACGGGCGGAGTCCAATCTGCAGGGATGCCTTGCGCTTCGGTCAATGTTCGGATACGGTTACTTCGGGGACTGTTCGGGAGTCAATACGTACCGAGCGCCTTTCACGCGATCATCGACCCGGAGCCGTATGCCGCTCACCAAGCGCCAGCGCCAGATTCTCGACTTCCTGCAGAAACATAGTCAGGAGCACGGCTACGCTCCGAGTTTCGAGGAGATCGCCGAGACGTTCAACTATAACTCGTTGGCCACGGTGCACGAGCACCTCTCGAATCTCGAGCGGAAGGGCTACATCCGCCGCAGCTACAACGAGAGTCGGGCGATCGAGATCCTGCCGAGCGAGGCCTTCAGCGCCTCGATCGACCTCCCCATCCTCGGCGCCGTCGCCGCCGGCGTCGCGATCGAAGTGCAGAGCGCGGGGGAGTCGATCTCCGTCCCGGCCGACTTTGTCCGACGGGGTGGCGATCACTACGTGCTCCGCGTTCGCGGGTCTTCCATGATCGACGACCACATCGCCGACGGCGACATGGTGGTCGTGCACGACAAGAAAACCGCCGAGAACGGCGAGATGGTGATCGCGATGCTGAATGGGAACGCCGCGACCGTGAAGCGGTTCTATCGGGAGCGCGATGGGCGGATCCGCCTACAGCCCGCGAACGAGACGATGGCGCCGATGTACGTGGAACGCAGCGAGGATATCCGGATCCAGGGCGTCGTCGTGGGTGTCCTGCGCCGCTACTGACCGAGTGCGGCCCGCACTGCGGCGCGGAGCCGCTCGAGTGTGGTCAGCCCCGCCCCACGCGCGAGGGCGTCGCGGGCCGTCTGCAACGCGCCGGCGAAGTCGTCCTGCTCACCGGAGACGAGGATCGCGGCGGCGGCGTTGAGGAGCACCGCGCTGCGCGCGCCCGCGCTCCCACCGCCGCTGAGGATCTCGGTGATCATCGCGGCGTTCTCCGCGGGGTCGCCGCCGGTGAGTTCTGACGCCGCGACGGGCGCGAACCCCGCTGTGTGTGGATCGATCGTCCACTCGCGTCGCTCCGCGCCGCGCACCTCGATCACGCGGGTGATCCCGAGCGGCGAGACCTCGTCCAGCCCCGGCGCGCCATGCACGATGAGCGCACGCCGGGTGTGCAAGGCCGCGAGGGCGCCGGCGATGAGATCGAGGCGCGCGGGATCGGCCACACCGACCACTTGGCGACCGGCGCGCGCTGGGTTCGCGAGCGGACCGACGAGGTTCATCACTGTGGGGATCGCGAGCTCGCGACGCACCGGGCCGACGTGCTTCATCGCCGGGTGCATCGCGGGAGCGAACATGAAGACGATCCCCGCGTGCGCGAGGATGTCGGCCATGCGCGCGACGGGGACATCGAGCGGGATCCCGAGCGCTTCCAACACGTCCGCACTCCCCGACCGAGAGGTGAACGAGCGATTCCCGTGCTTCGCGATGCGGACGCCCGCCCCCGCCGCCACGAGTGCGGCGGCGGTGGAGATGTTGAACGTGGTCACCGTGCCGCCGCCCGTGCCGCAGGTATCGACCAGCCCCTCGGGATTCGGGGCGTCGAACACCGTCATCGCCTCCCGGAGCGCGCGGGCGGCGCCGGCGACCTCGTCGGGCGTCTCGCCCTTCACTCGCAGCGCGGCGAGGAGCGCGGCGACCGTGGCCGGCGTCCCTTCGCCACGCATGACGTCGCCGAATGCCGCCGCCGCTGCGTCAGCCGTGAGCGATCCCCCATGCGCGAGCTCGCGGAGAGCGCTCCGAAGCGCCTCAGCGCTCACGGAACGTCCCCGCGAGGCGTTGCGGGAGCGCGGCTTCGCTCGCGACGAGCGAAATCACGAGCCCGAGGAGCCGTACGCGATCGACATCCTCATCGACGAAGAGCCCGCGCTGCACCCGATTCGTGAGATTCACCACGCCGATCAGCTCGCCGCGGAGCACGAGGGGGAAGACAATGAACGAGCCCGTCGTCAGGTACTGGTCGCCGAGGAGTGGCTGCGCCGCCGCGTCGGAAGCGTCCACCACCAAGAGCGGTTCGCGGGTCGCCGCAACGCGCCCGGCCACCCCTTCGCCGACCTTGATGCGCCGTCCCTCGGTGACGTGCGGGGCTAACCCACGGGCCGCCGCGAGGTAGAGCGATCCGGGGTCCGACTCGTCGCGGAGAAAGAGCGAGCATCGTTGCGCCTGCAGGTCATCGCCGACGAGCGCGAGGAGTCCCTCTGCGAGGCGCCGCGGTTCATCCTGTGTGGCGGCGAGCGCGAGGACGCGGTCGATCAGATACAGGGTGCGCGTACGCTGCCGCAGGTTCTCGCTGCGCCGATGCAACTCGATGTGCGCCTGCTCCAACTGCCCGACCGCGGCCGTCACCTGTTGCTCGAGCG
>JAIETI010000072.1 GCA_019745365.1 Gemmatimonadaceae bacterium
TGCTCTTCCGATCTGATCGCGAAGCTGCGCGCCGCCCGCCGCATCTGGGCGCGTCACATGAAGGAGAAGTACGGTGCCAAGGACCCACGCTCCTGGATGCTCCGCTTCCACTCGCAGACTGCGGGCGTGACGCTCACGGCCCAGCGGCCGATGAACAACGTCGTGCGCGTCGCGTATCAGGCGATGGCTGCCGCCCTCGGCGGCACGCAGTCGTTGCATACGAACTCGATGGATGAGACACTCGCGCTTCCCACGGAGCACGCCGTCGAGGTCGCGCTCCGCACACAACAGGTGCTCGCCTACGAGACCGGCGTCCCGAACGTCGTCGATCCCCTTGGCGGCTCGTACTACGTCGAAGCGCTCACCGATCAGCTCGAACGCGAGGCCGAGGACTACTTCGCCAAGATCGCCGAAGTCGGCGGCGTGGTGCGGGGGCTCGAGGACGGCTGGTTCCAGAAGCGGATCGCCGAGAGCGCGGCGCGCCAGCAGTGGGAGATCGAACAGCAGCGTCGACTCATCGTCGGCGTCAACGAGTTCGTCACTGAAGAATCGCTCGAGATCCCGCTCCTCAAGATCGGCGAGCATGCGGAGTCGGAGCAGGCGGAACGCCTGAAGACACTGCGTGCGACCCGCGATGCCGCGCGCGCCGATGCCGCGATCGCGGCGCTTACCGCGGCGTGCCGCGACGGGAGCAACACGGTGCCACACATCTTGGAGTGTGCGCGCGCGTACTGCACGCTGTACGAGATCCGCGCGGCGATGGAGAGTGTGTTCGGGGCCTATCGCGAACCGATTTTTTACTAGTGGGAAAGACAGGAACTACAGGAAGGACAGGAACAACAGGGGGGTGGTGGGAGGGGTATTTCGACCACGACTACCTCGCGGAGTTCGCACCGCTCTTCGACCCGCTGAGCGATCGGGCGCAGGTCGGACGGATCATCGAACTCCTTGGGCTGCCGCAGGGGGCGCGGGTACTGGACTGTCCGTGTGGGCAGGGGCGGCATGTGGGGCCGATGGCGGCGGCGGGATTCGACATGACCGGGGCTGACCTCTCGCGTCCGCTCCTCGCCGAGGCGCGGCGGCACTGGACAGGGAAGCGGTTGCGCTTCGTGCGCGCGGACATGCGCGCGCTTCCGGCGCGATGGGATGCGCGCTTCGACGCCGTACTCAACCTCTTCACCTCCTTCGGCTTCTTCGACGATCCCGCCGACGACCAGCGGGTACTGTCGGAGTTCGCGCGGGTGCTTCGCCCTGGCGGCACGCTGCTCTGGCACGGCGGGAGTCGCGACGGGGTGATGTCGCGCTTCATCGCCGATGACAGCTGGCGGGGCGCGCGCGGCGTCCGCGTGCGGCACCATCGGGAGTTCGATCCGGTGACGGGGTACATCCACATCACCACCACGCTCGGCACGGGAGCGCGGGCCCGGCAACGGACTCACCGCATCCGCCTCTACGCGGCCTCCGAGCTCGCGCGCCTCGCGCGGGCCGCCGGGCTCGAGCTCGTCGACGCATTCGACGGCTGGACCGACCTTCCCCTCACCCGCCGCGCGCCGGAAATGCTGTTGCGCTTCGTGCGGGTCGCCTAGCTTTCACCTCTCCTCACCTTCGCTCAGAGTCTATGCGTCCCATCCGCGTCCTTGTTGCTAAACCCGGACTCGACGGTCATGACCGTGGTGCGAAAGTCGTCGCTGCCGCGCTGCGCGACGCTGGAATGGAAGTCATCTACACCGGCCTGCATCAGACGCCGGAGATGATCGCGGCCGCAGCGATCCAAGAGGACGTCGACGTCGTCGGGCTCTCGATCCTCTCCGGCGCGCACATGACGCTCTTTCCCCGCGTGCGCGACCTCCTTGCCGAGCAGGGGCGCGAGGACATCCTCATCACCGGCGGTGGGATCATCCCGAAAGAGGACATGGAGAAGCTCACCGCGCTCGGCGTCGGCACGCTCTTCGGCCCGGGCACGAGCACCACGGATCTCATCGACTACATCAAGCGCTGGTTCGCTGAGCACCACGGGCAGGACGCGTGAGCACGCGGCTCCGCGACCTAGCGGCGACGTCGCGAGCCCTCGAGGATCGACTGCGGGAGGGGGGCGGCGCCGACAAAGCCGCCAAGCAGCACGCGCAGGGCAAGCTCACCGCGCGCGAGCGCGTGCAGCAGCTCGCCGATCCCGATACGCCGATCCTCGAACTCGGTCTGCTCGTGGCGCATGACCTCTATGACGGCCAGGCGCCTGGCGCGGGCGTCATCACGGTCATTGCGATGGTCGCGGGGCGCGAGTGCGTGATCGTCGCGAACGATGCGACGGTCAAGGCAGGCTCCTGGTGGCCCGAGACGATCCCCAAGATCCTCCGCGCGCAGGAATGCGCCATGCGCTGCCACGTTCCGATCATCTACCTCGTCGATTCCGCGGGGGTGAACCTTCCGTACCAGGGTGGCGTCTTCCCCGGGCAGTACGGCGCGGCGCGGATCTTCTACTACAACTCGCTCATGCGTCGCTATCTGCGGATCCCGCAGATCGCCGCGGTGATGGGGCAGTGCGTCGCCGGCGGCGCCTACCTCCCTGCGCTCAGCGACGTGATCCTCATGGTGAAGGGAAGCTCGTTCATGGGGCTCGGCGGGCCGAACCTCGTGAAGGGCGCGACGGGACAGACGATCGATGGCGAGACGTTGGGCGGCGCGATCACGCACACCGAGACGAGCGGCGTCGCGCACTACGCCGTAGACGACGACCCGAGCTGCCTCGTGCGCATCCGCGAGCTCGTCGCGCGCCTGCCGCGCCGCGTCGCGCGTCCGGAGCCCTCGCTCGCTGGCCCGCGCACCCGGGAGCTCGCCGCGCTCTACGATCTCCTCCCCAACGATCACCGCATGTCGTACGACATGCACGCGGTGCTCCGCGCCATCGTGGACGACGGCGCGCTGGACGAAGTCCAGCCGAACCTCGCGCGCGAGATGATCTGTGCCGATGCGCGCATCGACGGGATCCCCGTCGGCGTGGTGGCGAACAGCCGCGGACTCCTCGCCGGCAAGTCGGGCGAGCCGCCGCGCTTCGGCGGGATCATCTACGCCGAGAGCGCCGAAAAGACGGCGTACTTCATCGATCGTTGCGATCGCCAGGGGATCCCGCTCCTCTTCGTGCAGGATGTCTCCGGCTTCATGGTCGGGCGCGACGCGGAGCACGAGGGGATCATCCGCGCCGGCGCGCGCTTCGTCGAGGCGATGGCCACCGCGCGCGTGCCGAAGATCGTCCTCACCGTGAATCACGCGAGTGGCGCTGGTTACTACGCGATGGCGGGGCAGGGGTTCGATCCCGACTTCATCTTCTCCTGGCCAACTGGGCGGATGGCGGTGATGGAAGGCGAGGCTGCGGTGCAAGCCGTGCACGGACCGAGCATCGCGAAGGCGAAGGCTGCGGGCGCGGCGGTCGCGCCGGAGGTCGCCGCCTCGATGGACGAGATGCGTCGCGACTACGAGCATCAGCTCGATGCCACGTATGCCGGCGCGCGCGGGTACATCGATGCCATCCTCTATCCGGAGGACACGCGCACCATGCTCGCGATGGCGCTGCGCACCACGCTCCAGAATCCCGGGCCGCATCACGGGCCCTACGTGCTCTCGACCGCGCCAGCATGACCTCCGTCGTCCGCATCGGTTGCGCCGGCGGGATGTGGGGCGATGATCTCGACGCACCGCGCCGGCTCGTGGAGGGCGCGCCGCTCGACTATCTGATGCTCGACTATCTGGCCGAGGTCACGATGTCGATCCTCCAGAAGCAGCGCGCGCGCGATCCGCGCGCCGGGTTCGCGCGCGACTTTCCCGCCACCGTCGTCAGCGTGTTGCCCGCGATCCGCACGCGCGGCCTGCGCGTGCTCGCGGACGCTGGCGGGGTGAACCCCGTCGGCTGCGGCGATGCCGTCCGTGACGCGATCGCGAAAGCGGGTGCGGCCGGTGAGGTCCGCGTCGGGGTCGTCACCGGCGATGACCTCCTCCCGCGCTTGGACGCGCTACTCGCCGCGGGCCACGAACTCCGCAACATGGACACCGGCGAGCCGCTCGCGGCGGTCCGTGACCGCGTCGTGGCCGCGAACGCCTACATCGGCGCGGACGGGCTCGTCGCGGCGCTCGATCAAGGGGCGCAGGTGGTCGTCACCGGACGCTGCGCCGACGCGTCGCTCTGTCTTGCACCACTCGTCCATGAATACCACTGGCCCGCGGACGATTGGGACCGGCGCGCTGCCGGGATGATCGCGGGACACATCATCGAGTGTGGCGCCCAGTGCACCGGCGGCAACTGTCTGCATGACTGGGAGAGCATCCCCGATCTGGCAAACGTCGGCTATCCGATCGTCGAGGTCGCGGCGGACGGGACCTTTGTCGTCACCAAGCCGGAGGGGAGCGGCGGTCGCGTGAGTGTCCTGAGCGTCACCGAACAGCTCGTCTATGAGATCGGGGATCCTCGCGCGTATCTGACCCCCGACGTCTCCTGTGACTTCACCGGCCTCGCGCTCACCCAAGCCGCGCCCGATCGCGTGGCCGTGCGCGGCGCGCGCGGCACACCGAAGCCCGCCCAGCTGAAAGTGTCGATCGCCTACACCGCGGGCTACAAAGCGATCGGGACACTGACCTACGCGTGGCCGGACGCGCTCGCGAAGGCGCAGCGCGCCGACGCCGTGTTGCGCGAACGACTCGATCGCGCTGGGCTCCGCTTCGACGCCATCGTCTCCGAGTTCGTCGGCGCGGGCGCGACGCACGGGACCGTCGCCCCGCAGACGGAGCTTCCGGAAGTCGGCTATCGCATCGGCGTCCGCGATGCCGACAAGGCGAAGGTCGATCGCTTCACGCGCGAGGTCGCGCCGCTGGTGCTGAACGGTCCGCCCTCCGCCACGGGCTACGCCCAGGCGCGCGGGAAGGTCGAAGAGGTCGTGGCGTTCTGGCCCGCCCTCATCGATCGCCAGGCCGTCGATGTGCACGTCGAGGTCCGCGCATGAGGATCCGGCTCCTCGACCTCGCGCACGCGCGCAGCGGCGACAAGGGTGATCGCTGCAACGTCGGCGTGATCGCGCGCCGTCCGGAGTGGTACACCGTGCTCGCTGCATACGTCACGGCGGATGCGGTCGCGCGCCACTTTCAGGGGCGGATCCGCGGACCAGTCGAGCGCTACGAACTGGCGAACCTCTCAGCGCTGAACTTCGTATTGCACGGCGCGCTCGAGGGCGGCGGGACACTCTCGCTGCGCACCGACGCGCAAGGCAAGGTATTCTCCACGGACCTGCTCCGACTCGAACTCGACCTCCCGGACGAGCTCGCCGCACGCCTCTCTCTCCCGGGTCGCCCCTCGTGAAACCGCTACTCATCTACGGTGCGAACGGCTACACCGGTCGCCTGATCGTCGAGGAAGCGTTGCGCCGCGGCGTGCGTCCCATCCTGAGCGGCCGGTCGGCGGCGGTCCGTGCCATCGCCGACGCGCTCGGCCTCGAGTACCGCCTCGCGTCGCTCGACAACCCGACCGCGCTCGATCGCGCCCTCGCCGGGGTCGGCGCAGTGATCCACGCCGCCGGTCCATTCAGCCGCACGAGCGAGCCGATGGTGGATGCGTGCATGCGCGCGCGCGTGCCCTACCTCGACATCACCGGCGAGATCACCGTCTTCGAGCGCTGTGCGGCGCGAGACGCCGAGGCGAGGCAGGCCGGCGTGATGCTCCTGCCGGGCGCGGGCTTCGACGTCGTGCCCTCGGACTGTCTCGCCGCGCATCTCGCGCGCCGACTCCCTGGTGCGACCGCGCTCACCCTCGCGTTCCATGGCGGCTCCTCCGTCTCCCATGGGACCGCGACGACGATGGCGGAGAACATCGGTCGCGGTGGTGCCGTGCGGCGCCGCGGAGCGATCACGCCGGTGCCCGCGGCCTGGCGCACCCGATCGGTGACCTTTGCCGACAAGCCGCGCCTCACCGTCACGATCCCGTGGGGTGACATCTCCACCGCGTTCCATTCCACCGGCATCCCCGACATCACGGTGTACACCGCCGCACCGCAGAGCTCTGTGCGCGCGATGCGGCTCACGCGGTACTTCGGTTGGCTCCTCGCCACGCCGCCCGCCCAATGGATGCTCAAGCGCGCCATCGATGCGCGCCCCGCCGGGCCGGATGAGCATCACCGTGCACGCGCGCGCGCGCAGCTCTGGGGGGAAGTCACGCACCCGG
>JAIETI010000041.1 GCA_019745365.1 Gemmatimonadaceae bacterium
TTGATCCCAGCCAAGGCTTTCCGTGACTTCAACTAGCTTAATCTTCCGATCGATGATCTTGTCGAGCCAGCTTGGCCGCAGGAGCACTTTGTTCCTCTTTGCGTCAACTCGTATGGTTATCGTTCCGGTATCGCGTAAGTTTCCAAACGCACGGACCTTCGTTGCGATGTCCGATGGCATCTCATAGGTCTTCAACTCTATGCTCTTGAGGCGACCATTGAGGAGGTGCCTGATCACCTCCGCAGGAATGAGTCGCTTCACATCGAACGTGAAGTCTGGATGTCTCTCGCGGAACCAAGAACGAAAGCCGTTCATGAACTCCGTAAAAACGCCTTTGGAGCCGTAGCGTTGGACAATTAGGATCGCGGTCTTGGTGGCACCCTCGGCACTAAGGGCGAAGTAGAATGGGATAAGCTCGGCATCTTGGGGCCTCCGCTTATAGGTTTCGCGAAACGTGTCGACGTTGACGAGCTCAGAGGAATACCCGTAGTCGCCTGCCTTGAGAAGGCCCCAGACGAGCCCTTGTTTGCGATGAGTCTGTACCGTCTGCTGAAGCGACTGTCGCGTGTCATCGACGCTATGTCTCTTCTTCAGGTCGTCGACGAACCGCTTGAAGACGTCCGCGAACGAAGTAGAGTCATCGAAATCCGCTAGCTGCAGATACTCATCGCTGCGCTCACGTCGAAGGCGCAGTGCGTAGGTCGCGAGGGTCACCGCTGGCATGAAGTCAATAAGAGTGTGGGGAGATGCTTCGACATTTCTCGCTTGCGAACCGAATCTGCTCTTCGCCCGATTGAAGTTGGTCGCGAAGAAGTCGATGCGACTGTGATCGTTTGCTTCCACTGCGAAGTCTGCGGAGGATTAGCGGGAGCGTCAGCGACAAGTCTCGGTTTCTCCGACGCCACGCGAAGCCCGCTCCGCCCCGCGTTCGTCAATATCAAGCGTCGTTAAGCGCCACGCCGGGATCTTCTCCAAGCGAGGTAATCACCGGACGCTATGCGTGTGAGTCCCTCGGTAGGCCGGGTGAGGATATACGCCCAAGCAAGCGTTGTCGCGCCGCCCGCTAGATGAACGGCCACCAGCCGACGCGAGTAATCCCGCGGTGCTGGGTCGCTCGGTGCCAATCCTTCAAAGTCGTCAAGTGTTGCCAGAGAACTCTCTGCACTCTCCGGACGAAGCTCGTATAGTTCGCCCGACACACGGCTATGCGAGAGCTCGGAAGCCACCATGCCGGGATAGTCTCCGAGATCGTACAGCTCCCCGGCCACCCAACCGTCCCCAACAAATCGCCCGGCTCGTGCGAGTACGCGGTACATCTCGTGAGTGTCGTCCTCTCGAAGAGTCCCGTAGACGAAAAGCGAAAGCGGCGAGAGGGTCACGCTGGGGCAGCGGCACGAGGGTTGGCGGTGCATCGCCGGCACTCGTCGAGCAGTAGCGTCAGTCGTTCAAAACCCTGCGCGCGAGCAAAGCGGTCAACGAACTCGTGGTCGTGGAGCCTATGAATGTAGTACTCGAAGAGCAAGGAGATCTCCTCGGAGGAGATCTGACCAAGTTCCCTAAGCGAGCCCAGGTACTCAAAGAAGTTCAAGTAGTCGACAAACTGCTCGGACAATTCGGAGTATTCACCAGCCTCAACACACTCCCTTAGCTCGCTAAGCTCGGGCTCCGTTTCGTAGTCAAGAATTCTCCGAATCGCCTTGTAGTGTGCTGTCTCGAAGAACTGCGAGTAGAGCCCAGACAGCCACTCCGCACGCCTCTGTCTCTGCGCGCGCCTGAAGCTGTGCAGTGCAAATGAAGCCCCTACGAGGGCGGTTGAGTCCCGAAGGTACGGCCACCACTCGGAGAAAGAGACCAAGATTACCCCTAGAGCGTAGCGAGCACTCGACCACTGCCCTCGCTACGGCTTGCGCGCAGCATTCCCTGACGCCCAAGTAACGATGGCGCCAACGATGACGCCGAGAACGAGAAGAATCAACTGATCACGGTTTCTTCGAATAAACCCCGCTTGGTGCTGAAACTGCAATACCGCCCGAGCATACATCCAATAGTACAAGCCAAGAAGCAGCGAAGCCAGAAACAGTAGGGCGCCTGTGCTCGAAACATGCATCGCGGTGGACGCTGAACTCCGGGAAAATGCCGCTCCAGCGTACAGCACGGTCGTTCCGATCGCTCCCATACCGAAGATGGGAAAATGCGCTATGCGGGACTGGCGCGAGCGAAGGATCGCCTCGCACTCTCGCGCTGGCGCGAAAGCGATTGCGTCTGATGCGTAGATGCTCCATGTACGCTTCTTGAACGAGAGCGCGATGGAACATCGAGGATTCTCCTTGGACCCGCGGATCCCCAGTTCGCTCGGTGTCGGTCCCGCGCGGTGAACCGCCTCGTCTAGCGAATCATATGCGAACTTGCTATCGCCGATCGTGACTTCAAAGCCGGCGGCCGCCAGGATACAGATAAGCCGCTCTATATCGTCACGATACACACGGACGCCAACCAACCACACGTGTAAGCTCTCGTCGACGGGTCGCGGGCGCATTGGTGACTCCTGAAGGTAACCGGCTCTGCGAGTATTCGACTTCGAGCGGCTCATTCCAACCACAACGCCCCCCAACAAATCGTCAGAGGGCGTCGCTTACTTCATCATCATCCGTGTGTTCTGTTCAGAACGAAATCAACCGCACTCACTGAACCCGCACACATGGCACTTCACACACCCTTCCGCGTACTCCATCTGTGAGCCGCAGTCGGGGCAGGCGCCGATGAACTCGCCCGTGTCGCCCGGCAGCCCCTTCATCTGAAGCTGCTCCGCGCCACTCGTCGCCATCATCGTCACCGGCTGTGACACCGGCGTCTGCGGTATCGTAGCCGTCGCGCCACCGTTCAAGAGATCCTGCTGCACACCCTGCTTCTCGCGGAACCACTGCTCGAGCGCCACACCCACTGCGTCGGGCATCGAGAGCACCTTGTTCGGGCCCAAGCCCACCGCTCTATCCGACGAGATGCCGCGGAGCTGCTTGTGGATCTCGGTCAGCGGGATCCCCGAGCGAAGCGAGAGCGAGATCATCCGCCCCAGCGCTTCCGCATCGGCCATCGCGCTGCCACCCGCCTTGCCGAGGTTGATAAACACCTCGAACGGCTGCCCCTTATCGTCTTCGGTGATGTTCACGAACATCACGCCGAGCGGGGTCTCCTTGCGGATCGTGGTGCCACGGAGCGTGTCGGGACGCGAACGCTTCGCACGACGGTTGAGGTTCTCCGCCTCCGAGTCGAACAGCAGCTTCTTCAGCCGCTCGTTCTCCGCGGTCATCTCGGCGATCGTCCCCTGCAGCTCGCCCAGCTCGCGCTTCGAAGTCTCCTCACCCTTGCCGCCCTTCTCACGCTCGGCCTTCGCCTGCTCGGTCGCGCCGGTCGAGAGCACCTGGCCGTCGCGCGAACCATCGCGGTACACGGTGACGCCCTTGCACTTCAGCTTGTACGCGAGCTCGTAGATCGCGCGCACATCCTCACGCGTCGCGGTGTGCGAGAAGTTCGTGGTCTTAGAGATCGCCGAATCGCAGTGCAGCTGGAACGCGGCCTGCATGCGCACATGCCACTCGGCCGGGATCTCGTTCGCGGTGCGGAAGATCTCACGGATGCGGGTCGGCACCTCGGGATGATTGATCGAGCCGGTCTTCGCGATCCGCTCCATCAACTCATCCGAGTACCACCCCTCGGCCTTCGCCATCGCGGTGAAGTCCTCGTTCACATCCGGCATCATCACGCCAGCCTGATTGCGCATGAACGCGACCGCGAAGAGCGGCTCGAGCCCTGACGAGCAGCCGGCGATGATCGAGATCGTCCCCGTCGGCGCGACGGTGGTGACGTTGCAGTTGCGGAGCAGCTGCATCGGACGCTGACGGTTGCCGTCGGCATCGCGCGCGGCGGTCGTGTCCGGACCCCAGATCGACTGCGCCCACTCCGGGAACGCCCCACGCTCCTCGGCCAGGCGCGACGACTCCTTCTTCGCCTCGACGTCGAGGAACTCCATCACCGTGCGGCCGAACTCCACGCCTTCCGGCGAGTCGTAGCGCACACCGAGGCGCACGAGCGCGTCGGCAAAGCCCATCACGCCGAGCCCGATGCGACGGATGCGCTTGGCCAGCGCGTCGATCTCCGGGAGCGGGTACTTGTTGACGTCGATGATGTTGTCGAGGAAGTGCGTCGAGAGATGGATGTCCTTGGCGAACGAGGCCCAATCCATCTTCCCGTTCTGCACATAGTAGCCGACGTTGATCGAGCCGAGGTTGCAGACGTCGTACGGAAGGAGCGGCTGCTCACCGCACGGGTTCGTCGCCTCGTAGGCGCCGAGGTGCGGGACCGGGTTGTACTTGTTCGCTTCGTCGATGAAGAACACGCCCGGCTCGCCGGTGCGCCACGCGCCCTCGATCATCTTCGACCAGACGTCACGCGCGCGGAGCTGCCCCGTCACCTTCTTGGTGACCGGATCGACGAGATCGTACTCGCTGTCGTTCTCGACCGCGGTCATGAAGGTGTTCGTGATCGCGACCGAGATGTTGAAGTTCACGACCTTGGTCAGATCTTCCTTGCACGCGATGAACTCCATCACGTCCGGGTGATCGACGCGCAGGATCCCCATGTTCGCGCCGCGACGGGTGCCGCCCTGCTTCACCGCGTCGGTCGAGGCGTCGTACAGGTTCATGAACGAGATCGGGCCGCTCGCCACACCGGTGGTCGACCGGACCATCGCGCCGCGCGGACGGAGGCGCGAGAACGAGAAGCCGGTGCCGCCACCCGACTGATGGATGAGCGCCATCGAGCGGAGCGTGTCGTAGATGCCGGCGCTGCCGTTGGAGAGCGCATCCTCGACGGGGAGGACGAAGCAGGCCGAGAGCTGCCCGAGCGGGCGGCCGGCGTTCATGAGCGTCGGCGAGTTCGGCTCGAAGCGCCGCTGCGTCATCAGCTCATAGAAGACCTGCGCCGTGGCCGTCACCGACTCGTCCGACGCGCCGTAGCGACGATCCGCCTCGGCCACCGTGGTCGCGACACGCCAGAACATGTCCTCCGGAGTCTCCACCGGCTTCCCCGACTTCTCCTTCACCAGATAGCGCTTCTCGAGCACCGTACGCGCGTTCTGCGACAGCGTCGCCGGGGTGTTCGGCGGATTCACGGGGAGGGGCATGCTACGTCCTCTTGGGGGGGCTGAAGTGGTTCTGTGACGATTCGCGATTCGAATTCGGACCGCGAGCGAAACGGGGGGTCAAGCTAGGGGTGCTCGTGTTTCCGCGCCAGCGTTTGTTAACGCGCTAGAAAACAACGACTTAAGAACGGCGTATCACGAATCAGTAACAGACAGAAACGATGAACAGCGATGCTACAGGCGCCTAACAGCGCACCACGGCGACAGCAGGCGAACACGACTGGGAGTAGACTTGTCCAACCATCCTAAACCAAACCCCTACAAGCACTTAGACGACAAACCGCTCTTTCCACGATATTCGGCGGAAGAGCGGGAGCGAAACGATAACCCGGATCGGTACTCGCCGCTACGTCTTGCTTCGCCGCACGTGCTCGTATATGCGACGGAGCGACGCGCTCAGCGGTAACGCAACGAGAGTGTCACGTAGTTCTCCCACCCGCGCGCCACACGCTCGCGCTGCGCATCAGTGAGTGGGCCGCGCACCTTCGCGGGCACTCCCATCACCAGCGAGTGCGGCGGGATCTCCATCCCCTCGGCGACCACCGCGCCTGCAGCGATCAACGACCCCGCGCCCACGCGCGCGCCATTCAATACGATCGCGCCAATCCCGATGAGCGCGCCGTCCTCGATAATCGCGCCGTGCACGACGGCGCGATGTCCTATGGTCACGCGCTTCCCGATCGTGCAGGGGACGCCAGCGTCCACATGGATCACCGCGCCGTCCTGCACGTTGGACTCGTCGCCGAGTGTGATGCGATCGGTGTCGCCACGGAGTACCGCGGTGGGCCAAACGCTGGCGCGTTCACCGATGTGCACGTCGCCGATGACGACCGCGCTCGGATGGATGAACGCTGACGGCGCGATGACGGGATAGGGGAG
>JAIETI010000085.1 GCA_019745365.1 Gemmatimonadaceae bacterium
ACCGGTCGTCCGCGCTCCGCCACGACCACCGCGCGCTCCCCGGGCCCACGCAGCTGCGCCGCGAGCGCGGCGAAGGGATCGCGCTCCCGCTCGGCGATGTCGAGCGCGCGCGTGGCGACCGACTCCGCATCGACTGCGGCCTGCTCGAGCGCGGCGGCGAGTGCTGCCGTCGCCGCCGCCGCGGTCTCCCGCTGCGCGGCCACCGGATCGCGATCGTACGCACGCACCCGCATCGTCGCCACGCCACCCGCGATGCCACCGATGACCACCACGGCGCCGAACCACCGCGCCCGCACCCCCGAGCGCCACCCCGCCGCCGCGGCGACCACGCCGAGGAGCACCATCGCACCGAGCGCGACCGGGTCGAGCGACCGCGCCCAGACCGCGCCCGCGAGCACCGCCGCACCGGCCAGCACTCGGAAGAGCAACATCGGATCAGCGCGCGTCGCGGCGGGTACGGACAGAGGACGGTCGGGGTCGAGGGTCACAAACGGGGCGTTACCGGATGGTAACGCCGCATGGAGCTACCATATTGTACCAGATGCGTTCCTTCCTCACCCTCTCGCTCCTCGCCGCCGCAGTCGGCGCACAAGCCCCCGCGCTCGACGCCGGGAGCTTCACCCTCTCGCGCGACGGCGAGCGGATCGGGCGTGAGAGCTTCTCCGTGCGCCGCTCCGCCGCTGCACCCGGCTCCCCGCTCCTCCTACAAGGAACGGCGACCCGTGGCAGCACACGGAGCACGCTCGCCCTGAGTACCGACGCGGAGGGCGCACCGATCAAGCTCCAAGTGGAGCAGCGCGCCGACGGACGCGTCGTCGCCGCGCTCAGTGCCGAGGGCGGGCGTGGACGGTTCTCAGCGCGCATCCGTTCCGACGAGGTCGAGTCGGCTCGAGAGTTCCCGCTTCCCGAGCACGCGATCCTCCTCGATGATCGCTTCGTACACCCGTTTGCTGTGGTCGTCGCGCGCGCTGGAGGTGCGCGGCGCGAGCTGACGGTGGTCCAACCCACCCGCGCCGGTGTGGCCACCCTCTCGATCGAACCGATGGAGGGGGAGCGCCTCACCATCGCCGACACACCCATCGACGCGAAGCGGTGGCGAATCACCTCGGCAGATGGTCGCAACTGGACCGTATGGTCCGATCGCGATGGAAGGCTTCTCAAGGTCGCTCTTCCCGACGGTAGCGTGGCGGTCCGCGACCTCCCGCCTGAGTAGCCGAACCCTCCAATTCGGACCGAAACCGTGTCGGATTGAAACCCTAGGGGCGGCTGGGGCGTAGAGTGCGCAGCCCCAACCCCAGGACTCACTACCGATGCACTCCTTTTGGCGCGTGATGCGGCCGATCACGATGGGCCTGCTCACGGTCGCGACCGTGGCCGGCGCGCAGTCGACCACGCTCACGTTGGATGAGGCGCTCGCCACCGCGCGAGCCAACAATCCGACCTATCTGCAGGCCCAGAACGCACGCACGCGTGCCACCGCCGGACTCCGCGCCGCCTACGGCGCGTTCCTGCCCGGTGCGGACGCGAGCCTCGGCAGTGGACTGCGTCAGGGCCGTCAGCAGTTCTTCGGCGGTGTCGCGTTCGGTGCGACCTCCGACGTCATGTCGTCGAACTGGGGACTCAACTTCTCGGCGCGCTACAGCGCCGCGACGGTCTACAACCTCAAGCGCGCCAAGGCGAGCGTCGATGCGGCCGAGTCGGACATCAGCGCCGCCGAGCAGCGCCTGCGCAACGACGTGACGCAGATCTTCCTCGCGTCGATGCAGGCCAAGGCCCGCGCGACGCTGCAGGACACGCTGCTCGCCTCCGCGAAAGCGCAACTCGATCTGGCCGAAGCGCGCTTCAAGGTTGGCTCCGCCACCGACCTCGATGTGAAGCGCGCCCAAGTCCAGGTCGGCCAGGCCGAGGTCGGCGTGGTGCGCGAGCGGAACAGCGCCGCGCTCGCGATGGTCCAGCTCTATCAGCAGATGGGCGTGACGCGCACGACCGATGCCTCGCTCTCGATGAACCTCCCGGCCACCGCCGCAGAGTTCTCGCTGAACCAGCTGCTCGATCAGGCCAAGAAGAACAACCCGCGCTTGCAGGCGACGATCGCGCGCGAACAGCAGGCGAACGCCAACGTCCGCAGCAGTCAGGGCGACTTCATTCCGACGATGTCGGCGAACGCGAGCTTCGGCGGGTTCACGAACCGGCAGAAGGACGAGAACGCGCTCGTGACCAGCGCCGAACGCTCCGTGAACTCGCAGCGCGCGTCGTGCCTCTCGACGGACTCGCTCCGCCGCGGTGCCGGGCTCTCGGGGATCACGGGCGTGTGCAACAGCATCCAGTTCACGGACGCGCAACGCTCGTCGATCATCGCCGGCAACCAGAACTGGCCGTTCAACTTCACGTCGAACCCGTACAACATCAACGTGAACTTCTCGCTCCCGCTTTTCGACGGCTTCTCGCGGCTGCAGCGCTTGCAGGAGTCGCGCGCGGGGCAGCGCGACGCGCGGCAGGCCGTGCGCGCGCAGGAGCTGCAGGTCGGTGCGGATGTGACCGGCGCGCTCCTCACGTTGCAGAACTCGTGGAAGGCGTTGCAGATCCAGACGGCCAACGCCGGGGTCGCGCGCGAGGCGTTGACGCTCGCGGACGAGCGCTACCGGGTGGGCGCGGCCGCGTTCATCGATGTGATCCAGGCGCGCGCCGACTATGGGCGCGCGGAGACCGACCGTATCAATGCGCTGTATGAATATCACCGGGCGTTCGCGGGGCTCGAAGCCTCCGTCGGCCGTCCCCTTCGCTGAATCCAGGAGCTAGACGATGAGCAAGCGTACGAAGTGGACCATCGCCGGCATCGTGGTGCTGGCGATCGCAGGGATCGCCGGCAGCGCGGCCGCCAAGAAGGGGAACAAGGCGACCGAGGTGCGCATCGAAGGCGTCGAGGCGCGTGACCTCGTCGCATCGGTCACGGCGAGCGGCCAGGTGCGTCCGCGCACCAAGGTCGATCTCTCCGCCGACATCACCGGCAAGATCACCCGCCTCGCCGTCAAGGACGGCGACTATGTGAAGCAGGGGCAGTTCCTCCTCCAGATCGACCCGCAGCAGTTCGACGCCGCGGTGCAGCGCTCCGAGGCCGCGCTCTCCAACGCGCGCGCCCGCCTGGCGCAGGCCAAGGCGAGTCTCATCCAGTCGCAGCGCAACTACCAGCGCTCGGCCGAGATCAAGAAGAGCGCGCCGACGCTCATCTCCGACGAGCAGCTCGAGCAGCTCAAGACGACCGTCGAGGTCAACGAAGCGCTCCTCAACGCCGCCGGTGAGGATGTGAAGCAGAGCGAGGCCTCGCTCAAGGATGCGAAGTTCCAGCTCTCGCGCACGACGATCTACGCGCCGATGTCGGGGCGCGTGACGCGCCTCGTCGTCGAGGCCGGCGAGACCGCCATCCAGGGGACGTTCAACAAGGACGCCGCCACGCTGATGACGATCTCGGACATGAGCATCCTCGAGACCAAGGTGAAGGTCGACGAGACCGACGTGTCGCGCATCTCGCTCGGCGACTCGGCCGTGATCCAGCTCGACGCGTTCCCCGACACGACCTTCGTCGGCAAGGTGGTGGAGATCTCGAACAGCTCGGTGAAGGGTGCCACGACGAGCGCGTCGGGCGACCAGGCGATCGATTATGAAGTGACGGTCCGCCTGCTCAACCCACCGCCCGAGACGCGCCCGGACTTCTCCGCCACGGCGAAGATCGTGACCGACGTGCGCAACAAGGTGCTCTCGATCCCGATCATCGCGCTCACCGTGCGTGAGAACGAAGCGCTCGCCAACAAGGACACCGTGCCGGGCGCGAAGGCACCGGGCAAGCAGGTCGGCAAGAAGGACGTCGAAGGCGTGTTCGTGGTGGCCGGCGACAACAAAGTGACCTTCCGCCCCGTAAAGGTGGGGATCGCTGGTGAGAAGCACTTCGAGGTCCTCTCGGGCCTCAAGGCCGGGGACCGCATCGTCGGCGGGACCTACCAGGCGATCCGCGAGCTGAAGGACGGGACGCTCGTCAAGGAAACCAAGCCGGCCGACCCGAAGGCCGCGGAGAAGAAGTCGTGACCGACACGCACATCGACGACGCGCCGCTCAGTACCACCGCCGAGCGGCGCGCGGTGACCACCGCCGAGGGGATGGCCCCGGGCGCGGATTGGGTCATCGTCAGCCGTGGGCTCAAGCGCGAGTACGACATGGGAGGCGAGATCGTGCGCGCGCTCCGTGGCGTCGACCTCGCCATCCGCCGCAACGAGTACGTCGCCATCATGGGCCCGTCGGGCTCGGGCAAGTCGACGCTGATGAACATCATCGGCTGCCTCGACACGCCGAACGATGGCGAGTACTGGCTCAACGGCCAGCTCGTCTCGACCATGAAGGACGATGAGCTCGCGCGCGTCCGCAACAAGGAGATCGGGTTCGTCTTCCAGACGTTCAACCTCCTCCCCCGCGCGACCGCGTTGCACAACGTCGAGCTCCCGCTCGTGTACGCTGGCATGAACGCCGCCGAACGCAAGGAGCGCGCGATGCAGGCGCTCGAGGCCGTGCAGCTCGGCCAGCGCGTGCACCACAAGCCGAACGAGCTCTCGGGCGGTCAGCGGCAGCGCGTCGCGATCGCGCGCGCGCTCGTGAACAACCCGTCGATCCTGCTCGCCGACGAACCGACCGGGAACCTCGACTCGAAGACGTCGCAGGAGATCATGCGCGTGTTCGAGGAGCTCGCCGACAAGGGGCAGACGGTCATCATGGTGACGCACGAGCCGGACATCGCCGCGCACGCGCGTCGCGTGGTCGTGCTCCGCGACGGCCAGATCGAGTCGGACGAACGGAAGACGGTGTTCGCGCAGAAGCTCGGTCTCCCGGTCTGAGCCGCCGCCCGTGCCCCTCTGGGAGGCGGTCCGCCTCGCGCTGAACACCATCCGCGTGCAGAAGCTCAAGAGCGTCTTCACGCTCTTGGGCGTCTGCATCGGGGTGATGTTCCTCATCTCCGTCGTCTCGATCGTCGAGGGGATGAGCAGCTATATGGAGAACGATCTCGTCGGGAAGCTGATCGGGATCAACTCCTTCGAGCTGCGGCACCGCCCCAACATCAACATCGGCGATGTCGATCCCGCTACCTGGGAGTCGTACCGCCGTCGGCCGCGCCTCTTCTATCAGGACGCGCGCCCGGTGATCGAGGCGCTCCCGGCCGGCACCAAGTGGGCCGTCTCGAGCGAGGATCAGAAGCCGATCTCGAGCCGCTACACCTCCAAGCCGCGCAACGCGCAGATCTCGGCCGTCGAGGGTGACTGGTTCTCGATCAAGAAGATGTCCGTGACGGAAGGGCGCGAGTTCACGCCGCAGGAGTTCGCGCTCGGTGAACTCGTCGCGATCATCGGCCCCGACGTGATCAAGCGCGTCTTCCCGACCGTTTCGCCGATCGGGCGTGAGCTCCGCATCGGCGGGCTCCCGTATCGCGTGATCGGAATCTTGGAGTCAAAGGGGAGCTCCTTCGGGATCTCGTTCGACAACACTGTGATCGTGCCCTGGCAGTCGCCGGCACATCGCCTGTTGAATCGACTCCCGAACATGATCGACGCTGTGATAGTGCAGACGCCGACCGCCGCAGGGATGACCGAGGCGATGGAGCGGGTTCGCGCGGTGATGCGCGCGCGCCGCCACCTGCGCCCGGGGCAGCCCGACAGCTTCTCGATGCAGACGTCCGAGTCCGCACTCGAGTTCTGGAACAAGATGAAGCGCTATCTCGTGCTCGCGGGGATCGTGCTCCCGGCGATCGGGTTGGTCGTGGGCGCGATCGTGATCATGAACATCATGCTCGTGGCAGTCGCCGAACGCACGCGCGAGATCGGGGTTCGCAAGGCGCTCGGCGCCAAGCGGCGCGACATCCTCGCGCAGTTCTTGATCGAGTCGGCCACGCTCTCCACGGTGGGCGCCGGTATCGGGATCGCGCTCGGGATCGGCCTCTCGCAGGCGATCGCCGCTGTC
>JAIETI010000171.1 GCA_019745365.1 Gemmatimonadaceae bacterium
GCACCATCGTCGTCGCTCACGTCGTGGTCTTCAGCGGCGTCCGGCGTGACAGATGGGCGCGCGACCGCGGCTGGGGCGCGCGTCAACGTTGCGAGCGGTAGCTCTTCGCGCGCGGTGGCGACATCCTCGCGATCGTCCTCAAGGTCGCGGGCCGACAGCGTGAGTGCGGCGCCTTCCGGCACCCCGGTCTCTCGGCGGAACTCAGCGAGGGGAAGGACGCGCGAGTCGCCTCCTGGTGATCGCAACGTGACGGTGTCGCGGAAGATGTCCGTGTGATCCACCCGTTCCTCGCCGACTGACGTGCGCACGATCTTCCCAAGCTTCGGAAAGCGCTTGCGGGCGGCGAGGTAGAACTCGTGCTCGTAGCGCAGGCAGCACATCAACCGACCACAAGCTCCGGAGATCTGCGTCGGCGTGATCGTGGCGAGCCGTTGATCCTTTGCGAGCGAGGTCTTGATCGGGACGAGGTCGGGGAGCCAGCTCGCGGAGCAGAGTTCGCGGCCGCAGCGTCCGACGCCGTCGAGCCGCTTGGCCTCCTCGCGCGGGCCGATGTGCCACATCTGCACGCGGGTCCGATAGAGCCCTTCGAGTTCGCGCACGAGCCCGCGGAAATCGACGCGGTCCTCGGCGGTGAAATAGAACGTGATGCGCCGACGGTCGAACTGCCATTCGGCGTCGGTCACCTTCATCGCGAGCTTCTGGGTGCGCACCTTCTCCACGGCGACCTGGCGCGCGCCTTCTTCTTCCTCGCGCAGCCGACTCGCACGCGCGACCTCGCTCGCATCCGCGACGCGGAGGATCGCCTTCAGGTGATCACGCTGCGCGCGACCGTGCGTGGTGCCCGCGCGGCGGCGCTCGGCGAGTTCACCGACGCTGTGGACGCGCGCGATGTCCTCGCCGCGCTCGACCTCGACGATGACCGGCGTGCGCGTGCGCGGCGCGGGCTCCTCCCCGCGCCACTCGAAGAACTCACGACGGTTCCCCTTGAACTCGACCTCGATCAGCGCCACTCAGTCCTCGTAGCGTCCCATCTGGAGGAACTTCTCACGACGGCGATGGATCAGCTTCTCCGGCTTGAGGCGCTTGAGTTCGTCGAGGTTCTCGATGAGCACATCGTGCAACGTCTGCGCCATCGCGGCGTGGTCGGCGTGCGCGCCGCCCACGGGCTCCGGGATGATCCCGTCGATGATCTTCAGCTCGAGGAGGTCCGGCGCGGTGATCTTGAGCGCGCTCGCGGCCTTCTCGCGCGTCTCCGGGCTCTTGCCGTCCTTCCAGAGGATCGCGGCGCACCCTTCGACAGAGATCACCGAGTACACCGAGTGCTCGAGCATCAACACGCGGTCGGCGACGCCGAGCGCGAGGGCACCACCGGAGCCACCCTCGCCGATGACAGTGGCAATGATTGGCACCGCGAGCTCACTCATCTCGAAGAGGTTGCGCGCGATCGCCTCCGACTGACCGCGCTCCTCGGCGCCGAGCCCGGCCCACGCGCCGGAGGTGTCGATGAAGGTCAGCACGGGGACATGGAACTTCTCGGCGAGCTTCATCAGCCGGAGCGCTTTGCGATACCCCTCGGGATGCGGCATCCCGAAGTTGCGATAGAGGTTCTCCTTGGTGTCGCGGCCGCGTTGATGGCCGATCACCATGACCGTCTCCCCCTCGAGGCGCGCCCACCCGCCGACGATCGATGCGTCGTCGCGGAAGGCGCGATCGCCGTGGAGTTCGATGAAGTCGGTGAAGCAGAGCCGCAGGTAGTCGAGCGTGAAGGGGCGGCGCGGACTGCGGGCCACCTGCACGCGCTGGATCGGCGTCAGCGTGCGGTAGATCTCCGCGCGCATCGCTTGGAGCTTGTCGACGAGGGGCGCGAGCTCCGCGTCCACCGACATCGACTTCTCCTCCGCCATCCGCTTGAGTTCGTCGATCTGCTTCTCGATCTCGACGATCGGCTTCTCGAACTCCAAGGCACTCGTTCCCATCTCAACTCCCGCGCACGAGACGCACGCGTTCCTCTCCGAGGAGCGCACGCAGCTCCGCCACCGTGGCCCCACCGGTGGAGAGCGTGAGGGAGGCGGAGCGGAGACGTGAGGTCACGCCGTTCCGATCGCGCCAACGCACTTCCAATGCCGTACTCCCCGGGTGCGCTTCGGCCACCGCACGCACGTCCCGGAGGACGCCGCCCGTGACCGTGTCGCCCGCCGCGAGCTCGATCGCGACCGCGATCTGCCCCGACGACCGGAGATCCACCAACCGCTGCACCGACTCCACGATGAAGCTCGGGTTCTCGGCGTCCTGATCCCGCTTGGAGTAGCCGCCCTTGATCAGGAGCGGCACGTCCGTCTGGATGCGGTCCTTTAACGATGCCCACGCCTCGGGGAACACGAGCAGTTCGGCCGCGCCGCTGAAGTCCTCGACGCCGAGCCGCGCGAACTCCGCCCCGGACTTCTTGCTGATCTGTCGTCGGATTGCGGTGACCACCGCGCCGATCTGCATCGGTTGGTCCGACCACTTCCCGAGATCGCTCACGCGGTGCGACGCGAGCAGCTCGATCTCCCCCCGGAACGGCTCGAGCGGATGCCCCGAGATGTAGAAGCCGAGGATCTCCTTCTCCTTCGTCAGGCGCTCGTGATCGGAGAGCGGCGGGACGATTGGGAGCTGCGGCACCAGCGGTTGCTCGTTCCCCGTGACCGTGTTCGCGTCGCCGAAGAGCGACCCCTGGCCGACCTCGCGCTCCTGTTGTGCGAGTGAAGCGCTCTGGATCGCGCCATCGACTGCGGCGGCGAGCTGCGCGCGATGCCCGCCCAGGCCGTCGAGCGCACCGGCGTAGAGGAGCGCTTCGAAGACGCGCTTGTTGCAGAGGCGGAGGTCGATCCGCTCGGCGAAGTCGTAGAGCGAGGTGAACGGCTCAACGGTGCGCGCGGCGATGATCGAGTCGATGGCGCTGCGGCCCACGTTGCGCACCGCACCGAGTCCGAAGCGGAGCTTAGTGTCGCCGATCACGGTGAACTTGTAGTTCGACTCGTTCACGTCGGGTGGAAGCACCTCGAGGCCGATGTCGCGCGCCTCGTTGATGTACTTCACCACCGCGTCGGTGTCGCCGATGCAGCTGGAGAGCACCGCCGCCATGAACTCCGCGGGGAAGTGCACCTTGAGGTACGCGGTGTGATACGAGAGCACCGAGTACGCGACCGAGTGCGACTTGTTGAACCCGTAGCGGCCGAAGGTCTCGATCTGGCTCGAGAGTTCGGCGACGATCTCGGCCTCGTGGCCGTTGGCAATCGCCTTCTCGGAGAACTTACCGAGCTCCTTCTTGATGAGCTCCGCGTCCTTCTTGCCGACCGCTTTGCGGAGGACATCGGCTTCGGCGAGGGAGATGCCGGCGAGCACCTGCGCGATACGCATCACCTGTTCCTGATAGGTGATGACCCCGTAGGTCGGCTTGAGGATCTCCTCGAGCTCGGGGAGCGCGTACGAGACCGCTTCTTCGCCCTTCTTGCGGCGACAGTAGGTCTTGTGCATCCCAGCATCGAGCGGGCCGGGGCGCATGAGCGCGTTCGACGCGACGAGGTCGTCGAAGCAGTCCGCGCGCATCGAGCGCACCATGTCCGTGGCGAGCGGGGACTCGAACTGGAAGACGCCGGCGGTCCGCCCCGCGCGGAGCGCGCGGTAGGTCGCCTCGTCGTCAAGGGCGAGCGTGTCGAGGTCCGGTGCCTGTTTGCCGCGGGCGCGGATCTCGGCGAGCGTGTCTTTGAGGATCGTGAGCGTCGTGAGGCCGAGGAAGTCCATCTTCAGCATTCCGGCCTTCTCGAGCATGTTCATGTCATACTGCGTCACGACGACGCGCTCGTCGCTCCCGGAGCCGGAGCCCTTCGATTCCTGCGTGCAGACGGGGACGTAGTCGTCGAGCGGGCCGGGCGCGATGACGACGCCCGCGGCGTGGATCCCCGCGTGGCGGGAGAGCCCTTCGAGCGCGATCGCGTAGTCGAAGAGGAGGGCGTGGCGCTCGTCGGCTTCGTACAGCGCGCGCACCTCGCCGACCTTCTCGATCGCCTCGCGCACGGTGTACGAGAGGTTCGGCTGGTTGGGGATCAGCTTGGCGATCGCGTCGGTCTCGCCCGGGGTGAAGCCGAGCACGCGCCCGACGTCCTTGATGGCGGCGCGCGACTTGAGCGTCCCGAAGGTGATGATCTGGCCGACCGCGTCACGGCCGTACTTCTCGCGCACGTACTCGATCACCTCGCCGCGCCGTTCGTCGTCGAAGTCGACGTCGATATCGGGCATCGAGACGCGTTCCGGATTCAGGAAGCGCTCAAAGAGGAGATCGAACTTGAGCGGACAGACGTCGGTGATGCGTGTGGAGTAGGCGACCAGTGATCCGGCCGCTGAGCCACGCCCGGGACCGACGGGGATCCCGCGGTCGCGCGCGGCCTTGATGAAATCCGCGACGATGAGGAAGTAGCCGGCGTACCCCGTCTTGGTGATGACGCCGAGCTCGTAGTCGAGGCGCGTCTGCACCTGCGCGGGGAGCGGGTTCCCGTAGCGCTCCTTCGCCCCGACAGTCGCGAGCTCGATGAGGAGCTCGTTCTCGCTCGCCACGCCCGCCGGAAGGGGGAAGGCAGGGACGTGATACTGCTTGGGGAAGGTGATCGCGCACTCGTCGGCGATGCGCAGCGTGTTCTCGAGCACATCCGGGCGCTGCGGGAAACTGGCGCGCATCTCCGGGGCGCTCTTGAAGAAGAGCCCGCGGTCGTAGCGCATGCGATCGGCGTCGTTGCGGTCCTTCTTGAGCCCGATGCAGAGGAGCACGTCGTGCGCGTCGTGGTCGCTCTCGCGCAGGAAGTGCGCGTCGTTCGTGGCGACCACGGGGAGATGCAGGTCGCCCGCGAGTTGGAACACCAACTCGTTGAGTCGCGTCTGCTCGCCAGCCTCGTGCCCCTGCACTTCGAGGTAGTAGCGGTCCTTGAACACATCCGCATACCACTCGGCCGTCTGCTTGGCCTCGGCGTAGCGCCCTTCGAGGAGGTGTTGGGCCACCTCGCCGGCCATGCAGGCGCTGGAGACGATCAGCCCTTCGGAGTACTTGGCCAGCAGCTCGCGATCGACGCGCGGCTTGCCATAGAACCCCTCGGTGTAGGCGAGCGAGGAGAGCTTCACGAGGTTCTTGTACCCCGTGAGGTCGCGGGCGAGGACGACGAGGTGATAGTACGACCGATCGGTGGGGGTGGCGCGTCCACGCTGGCGCCGGTCGCCGGGAGCGACGTAGGCTTCCATCCCGATCAGCGGCTTGATCCCCTGCTTCTTCGCCTTCTCCTGGAACTCCCACGCCGCGTGCAGGTTACCGTGGTCGGTGATCGCCAGCGCCGGTTGCTCGAACTCGAGCGCGCGCGCGATGAGATCATCGATCCGGTTCGCCCCGTCGAGGAGTGAATACTCGGAGTGGCAGTGCAGGTGGACGAAAGACATTAGAGCGGAATGTAGCCCCTGCGACGGAGAACGTCAAAGCGCGATGAGCGTAACTAGTTGTGCATAAAGCAGTTAACGGACTGTTGATAGGGCTCGTTCTGGCCGTTTCCGGGTGTCGAGACTCGGAGGCGGGGACCGGGCCGGCGGGAGCGTATCTGCTGGCCCCAGCGTCACTGCGCGATGTGCGGGTCCCGGTCGGGGCGATCGAGGGGCGTTGGCTCGCGGTCCGCGTGCAACGTGTGACTGGCGAGCGCGCCGTTGGTGAGCGCGTCCGATGGATCGTCGCCGGCCGCGCCCTCGGAGTGGACGACTCCGCGTCGGTCGTCGACGAAGAAGGGATCGCCGCGACCTTCGTCACGGTGTCGGACACGGCCGCCACGGGGAGCGTGACGGCCGCGATCGGGAGTGCGAGCTATCGCTTCGCGGTGCGCGGGACGGTGGGGATCACCTTGACAGCGGTCACACCGGCCAGCGTCGC
>JAIETI010000014.1 GCA_019745365.1 Gemmatimonadaceae bacterium
CGGTCGCGCCGGGCGCGTCGCTCGCGCTCTTCCTCGCTGCCTACGTGTTCGGCGCGCGCGACAATGTGGGACAGTTTCTCAGCGACCTCCGCCGCGGCAAGTTCAACTTCAACATCGACCTCCTGATGGTCGTGGCCGCGACCGGTGCGGCGGCGGTGGGTGAGAGGGCCGAAGGCGCGTTGTTGCTCTTTCTGTTCAGTCTCGGACATGCGCTTGAGCACTTCGCGATAGGTCGGGCACGGAACGCGATCAAGGCTTTGGGAGCGCTCGCACCGTCGAATGCGACGGTGTTGCGCGAAGACAGCGGGGTGCTGCGAGAGATCGCGGTGCCGATTGCTGACGTGAAGCCGGGCGATCAGGTGGTCGTCCGGCCTGCGGAGCGCGTGCCGGTGGACGGGACGGTGCGCGAGGGCCACTCAGGCGTGAACCAAGCCCCGATCACTGGCGAGAGCGTGCCGGTCGACAAGGCCCCGGGCGATCCGGTCTTTGCTGGCACTGTGAACGGTGAAGGGGCGCTCGTCATTGACGTCACCGCAGCCATCGGCGACCGGACGCTCGACCGCGTCATCAAGCTCGTGTCCGAGGCGCAGACGAAAAAGGCGCTGACGCAGCAGTTCACCGACCGCTTCGCTCGCATCTTCGTGCCGGTCGTACTGCTCGGCGACGTGCTGTTGATCGTGGTCCCGCCACTCCTCGGGCTGCTGACTTGGCCCGAGGCATTCGCGCGGGCGATGGCCGTGTTGGTCGCCGCGAGCCCCTGCGCCCTAGCGTTGGGGACGCCCGCAGCGGTGCTCTCGGGCATTGCGCAGGCCGCGCGCAACGGCGTGTTGATTAAGGGCGGCGCGTACCTCGAGTCGTTGGGATCCATTCGCTCCCTCGCGCTTGACAAGACCGGCACCATCACGGTCGGCGAGCCCTCCGTGACGGACATCGTCCCGATGCCTGGCATCGACGAAAACCTGCTGCTCGGCCACGCGGCCGCGGTTGAACAGCGCTCGCAGCATCCCTTGGCGCAGGCCGTCGTGCGCGCCGCTGAAGCGCGCGCCCTCGCGCTCCCCGATGCCGGAGAGATGCAGTCCATCACCGCGCGCGGCGTGCGCGCGCCCGTCAACGGCCGCCCAGTCGAGATTGGCCGCGCGCTCCTGTTCGAGGACGCGGGCGTTGTCGTGCCCCAAGACGTGCGCGACGCGGTCGCGCGGCTTGAGGCGGGCGGGCGTAGCACGATGATCGTGCGGTGGATCGGCCACACGCCCGAGTTCCTCGGCGTGCTCGGTCTCGCCGACGAACCGCGCGCGAATGCGCGTGACACGCTGGTCGCGCTGCGCGCGGTCGGCATACAGCGCATCATCATGCTGACCGGCGACAATGCGGGCGTCGGCCGTGCGGTGGGCACCGCGGTCGGTGTGGACGAGGTGCGCGCTGGTCTGTTGCCGGAAGACAAGGTGACGGCTATCCGCGAGCTTGCGGCCCAAGGGCCGGTGGCCATGGTGGGCGACGGCGTGAACGACGCCCCCGCGCTCGCCCATGCGACGGTCGGCATCGCGATGGGCGGTGCGGGCACCGCCGCGGCGCTCGAGACGGCCGATGTCGCACTCATGGGGGACGATCTCGCCCGCTTGCCCTTCGCCATCGGACTCTCGCGAGCGGCGCGGCGTGTCATTCGCCAGAACCTGTTTGTGTCGCTCGGGGTCATCGCGGGGCTCGTCGTCGTGACCGTGGCCGGTGTCGCCGGCATCGGTCTCGCGGTAGTTGCGCACGAGGGTAGCACGTTGATCGTCATCGCCAACGCGCTCCGATTGCTGCGCTATCGGGGGCCGAGCAGGGGGACGAGCCCGCGTCCCTGATGGGCGCTGAGGGTGACGGTGCACAGGGCGAAGGCGAGCACTGGGGGCGGCGCGGTCGCACCTGGAGCCCCTCCGCATTGTCGAGGCGATGACTCTTCTTGCGGTTGATCACGAGCCCGTCGCGGCGGAGCAGCACATGCACGCGTTTGTGCCTGAACGCGGGCCGCGCGTGCGCAAGCTCGCGCAGGCGCCGCCGCCGCGCGGTGTCGTCCGACTTGCACGATGCGTAGCGCACGCTCGTCCGCTCGACGACCAGCGACCGACAGGCGCGCCGCTGACGCAGGCGATACGCAATCTGCGCCCAGCGCACCATCGCCCGTTGCTGCGCTGAGCTCACCATCTTTTCCACGGGCTTCTCGGAGGATCGTCTTGTTCCGCGTCAAATCGGCCACCACGCCCTTCAGGCGGCGATTCTCCTCGCGCATCTGACAGAGCTCGCGCACCTCGCCGAGATCCAGCCCCACGCAGGTTTTCTTCCCGCGGAAAAACGTCGCGTCAGTGATGTCCAGCTTGGGACAGATGTCGCCGCCGACGGTGCCGGCTTCCGCTTGCCGGAGGGCCTGCACAATCTGCTCGGGGCGGAACTTGCTCTTCCGCATCAGGGCGCCTCTTAGCCGGGAGTGTGGCCTCGATTCATTCGGGCTGTCGAAACGCGAGTCGGCGTGGAGGAGAAAGCAATGACCCAGGCCGGTCGCGCATTCCCAATCCGAGCCTCCTTGTCATCCATCAGTTCGACCGTCATCGCCGCCTCGCCCGAAAAGCCGGAGTTCGCCTCTCGAACGACTTTGCGACGGTTGAGGAACCACGTCGCGACTTCTACTGCCTCGAGCGGTCGCATCAGTCGCTCGGATGGGTACCGCCGCTCTACCACGACCGCGTACGGCGTACACAACGTGTTGCTTACCGACAGCTACCGGTGGACGTCGCGGACGTCGTACTCCGTCGACCAGTACAAAAAGAGCTGGCGCTGCCCCTTGGTGGGGCCGACGCCGATCGGGACTGCGAGCCCCGGGACGATCTGGAGTCCGCTCCGGAAGTCATGCGCCCAGCGCACGCCGGGAGCGATCCAGTGTTGCGTGAACGGTGACGTGCGATCCGCGCCAGTCACCTGCTCGCCGCGACTCCAGATGTGTTCGACCATCAGGTTGAACACTGGCGTGATCTGCCAGATCGCGGAGTTGGCGAGTACCCAGGCGTGGGTGGTAGCGCGTCGCCCCGCGGCATTCCGCGCGCCTGGGGTGATGGTATGGCCCACGTCCCAGTGCGTGATGAGCTTGGGGCGCAGCTGCTTGGTGACGGGGATCATCCATTGATAGCCCATCGCATCCGCGCCGGTGCCGTTGGCGGCCGAGCCGGTGGGAAGGACGAGGGTGAGGCGCGGCGCGACGAGGAGTCCCTTCGCGTCGTCGTCGATCCACTGGAGGCGGTAGTTGATGAGCCCGTCTCCGAGTCGCGTGGGCTCGCCCGCGCCATCGGCGCGCATGAGCACGACCGTGGAGGAGAGCTGGTGGCGTTGTTTGGGGACAGGCCATTCTGAGGTCCATGAGTACCCCCAGCTCCCGCCGGTGGTGGGGCGCTGGAAGGTCTGGACCTGCTGGACCACGCCTTCGCCCTGATTGAACGCCTCCTCCACGAGAAAGGAATTGTCCTCGATGCCGGGGTGTTTGATCGGGGTGGTGTCTTTGGGGGCGGGGCGCGTCTGGGCGTGGAGCGACGCGGCGGCGGCGAGGGCGAGCGCGGGGAGGAGAGTTCGCATGGCTTGAATTATAAGTTAGGACCACCTAACTTCGCACGTATGACCGCTCCGGCTCCGCCGCTTCCCCCTGCTGTGCCTTCGCCGACCCCCGATCTAGGGTGGCGGCACGCACGGCTCACGCCGTCGCTCGAGGAGTCGTACCGCACGGTACCGATCGACCGCCGCTCCTGGTGGCGCACCCTGCTCGCCTTCGCCGGCCCGGGGTATCTGGTCGCGGTCGGCTACATGGACCCGGGCAACTGGGCCACCGATCTCGCCGGCGGATCGCGCTTCGGGTACACGCTCCTCTCCGTCATCCTCCTCTCGAACCTGATGGCGGTGCTGCTGCAGGGGCTGTCGTCGAAGCTCGGGATCGTGACCGGGCGCGACCTCGCGCAGGCGTGCCGGGATCACTACTCGCGCCCGGTCGCGCTCGGACTCTGGGTGCTCTGCGAGCTCGCGATCGCGGCGTGCGACTTGGCCGAGGTCATCGGATCGGCGATCGCGCTCAACCTGCTCTTCGACATCCCGCTCACAATCGGCATCTGCATCACCGCGCTCGACGTGATGATCGTGCTCCTGTTGCAGCACAAGGGATTCCGATTGCTCGAGGCGATCGTGATCGTGCTGGTCGCGACCGTCGGCGCGTGCTTCTTGTTCGAGTTGCTGATCAGCCGCCCGAATCTGGCGCAGGTCGCCGCCGGGTTCGTCCCCACGGCGGACATCCTCCGTGACCGCGAGAAGCTCTACATCGCGATCGGCATCCTCGGCGCGACGGTGATGCCGCATAACCTGTATCTGCATAGCTCGATCGTGCAGACGCGGCGCTACGATCAGACGGTTCCGGGCAAGCGCGAAGCGGTGCGATTCGCCTTCATCGACTCGACGATCGCGCTCTCCTTCGCCCTCTTCATCAATGCGGCGATCCTCATCGTCGCCGCGGCGACCTTCCACCGCACCGGGAACACGCAGGTCGCGGAGATCCAGGACGCGTACAAGCTCCTCACCCCGCTCCTCGGCGTGACGGGAGCGAGCACCGTGTTCGCGCTCGCGCTGCTGGCGAGCGGGCAGAACTCGACGCTCACCGGGACGCTGGCTGGCCAGATCGTGATGGAAGGCTTCCTCGATCTCCGACTGCAGCCGTGGGTGCGGCGCCTCCTGACACGCGCGCTCGCGATCGTCCCCGCCGTGATCGTGAGTATCCTCTATGGTGAGAGCGGCACGGCCAAGCTGCTGGTGCTCAGTCAGGTGATCCTCTCGCTGCAGCTCTCGTTCGCGGTGATCCCGCTGGTGCAGTTCACGAGCGACAAGCTCAAGATGGGAGAGTTCGCGAATCCCACCTGGCTCAAACTGCTCGCGTGGATCGTCGCGCTGGTGATCGCAGGACTCAACGTGTGGCTTCTCGTACAGACCGCCTTGGAGTGGCTCCGCTGATGTATCAGAAGATCCTCGTTCCGCTCGAGCACTCTCCGACCGATCAGACAATCCTGAGTCACGTGCGGCGGCTCGCGACGCACGATGCGAGTACGATCGTGTTGATCCACGTGGCCGATGGGTTCGCGGCGCGGAACATCGAGCAGCTCGATCTACGCGAATCCGAGGAGATGCGGCGCGACCGCGCCTACCTCGACGAGTGCGTCGCGACGCTCATGACGGAGGGGTTCCGTGCCGAAGCGGTCCTCGCCTGCGGCGACCCCGCGCGGGAGATCTGCGCGGCGGCCGAGCGCGAGCGGGTCGACCTGATCGCGATGGGGACGCACGGGCATCGGTTCTTGGCCGATCTCATCTACGGCTCGGTAGCGGACGCAGTGCGTCACAAGACGATGATCCCGGTGCTCCTCGTGCGACAGGCGCCGGACGCGGCGTGAGTCCGGCACGTCAGGCAGGACTCTCGCACTCCGTCGAAGACTACCTCAAGGCGATCTACGAGGCGGAGCGCGACGGACCGGCGCCGACCAACACCCTCGCGGCGCGACTCGGCGTCGCCCCAGCGTCGGTGAGCGGGATGCTCACGCGGCTGGCCGCACAGAAGTTGGTGACCGTGGAGCGCTACCGAGGTGCACGCCTGACCGCCGCCGGTCGGAAGGCGGCGCTTGCGCTCATCCGCCGACATCGGATCCTCGAGACCTATCTCGTCGCGATGCTCGGCATCGGGTGGGACGAGGTGCACGCGGAGGCGGAGCGGTTGGAGCATGCGGCGAGCCCGAAGCTGATCGAGCGGATGGCCGAGGCACTGGGGCACCCGGCCGTCGATCCACACGGGGCGCCGATCCCGGGGCCGGATGGAGCGGTGCGCGATGGCCGACTGCGCACCCTCGCCGC
>JAIETI010000066.1 GCA_019745365.1 Gemmatimonadaceae bacterium
CGCGGAGGGCGCGGTGGCGGCACTCACCGCGACGGCGTCCGATCTCGTGCTGATCGCACCGATCGACGGCCAGGTGATCAGTCGCGCGGCCGAGGTAGGTGAGGTCGTCGCGCCTGGGCAGGCGGTGTTCACGCTCGCCGACCCCTCGCGCCCCTCCGTGCGCGTGTTCGTGAGCCAGGACCATCTCCCGTTCATCAATCCGGGCGACTCGGTTGAGGCGCGGCTCGATGCACTCCCCGACGCACCGTTCCGTGGACGCGTTGCGGCGATCAGTCCGCGCGCGGAGTTCACCCCGCGTGTCGCGCTCACCGAGAAGGAACGCGCCGACCTCCTCTTCGCGGTGAAGATCGTCTTCACCGACTCGACGCATCGCTTGAAGGCGGGGCTCCCGGTGACGGTCCGTTTTCGGCGCGCGGCGACGCCGTGAGCGAGGTCGCGGTCCGCACCGTCGCGCTGCACAAGCGCTTCGGCGCACTCGTCGCGGTCGAAGGGCTCGATCTCGAGATCAAACGCGGCGAGGTCTTCGGCCTACTCGGCCCCAACGGCTCCGGCAAAACGACCACGATCCGGATGCTCTGCGGCCTGATGGTGCCCACCAGCGGCACCGGCACCGTTGCGGGGTTCGATATCGTGCGCGAGAGCGAGTCCGTGCGCGGCGCGATCGGCTACATGAGCCAGCGCTTCGGCCTGTACGACGATCTGACTGTTGCCGAGAATCTGCGGTTCTACTCGACGGTGTACGGCCTGCACGGCCGTGAGCGCGATGCGCGCCTAGCCGAGCATAGCGCCGCACTAGGTCTCACAGAACGGCTCGGGCAGTTGGCCGGGACGCTCTCGGGCGGATGGAAGCAGCGCCTCGCACTCGCCTGCGCGACCGCGCATCGGCCGCAGATGCTCTTTCTCGATGAGCCGACGGCGGGTGTCGATCCGGCGGCGCGGCGCGCCTTCTGGCAGAGCATCTATGTGCTCGCGTCCGAGGGGACGACGATCCTCGTCACCACGCACTACATGGACGAGGCCGAGCGCTGTCAGCGGTTGGCATTCCTTTCGCGCGGACATCTGATCGGCGTCGGCACGCCGAAGGAAATCACGACCCAGTTCAATCAGCCGTCGATCGAAGAGGTGTTCATCGCGTTGCAGGCAAAGGACGAGGGCGCGGCCGCGTGACGCTCCGGGAGCGCGTGCGGGCGTGGCGCTTTTGGCCGATGCTCTGGAAGGAGTTCATCCAGATGCGGCGCGATCGCCTGACGTTCGGGATGATGACCTTCCTCCCGGCGGTCCAGCTCATGCTCTTCGGCTACGCGATCCAGACCGACGTGCGGCATCTCCCGCTCGTGGTGCTCGATGAGTCGCGGAGCGCAGAGAGTCGGGCACTGGTGACGACGATGGTCAACACTAGGACTTTCGACCTCGTTGGCCCTGTGGCGTCGCGCGCCGAGGCGCTGCGCGCGATCGAACATGGCGAGGCGCGGGCGGCGTTGGTGATCCCACCGGACTACCTCACCAAGCTCGCCCGCGGTGAGACTGCGGTCGCACAGCTCCTCGTCGATGCGGCCGACCCACAGACCTCGGGGTCGGCGATGTCGAGCGCGTTGCTCGCCGCGCAGGCGCGGGGACTGGCGTTGATCGCGGCGCGGACCGGACGCGCGCCACCGATCGAGGTCCGCGTGCGTCCCTGGTACAACCCCGAGCAACGAAGTGCACTCTTCATCGTGCCCGGTGTGATCGGCGTGCTCTTGACCATCACCATGACGCTCGTGACGAGCACCGCGATCGTTCGCGAGCGCGAGCGCGGGACGCTCGAGCAGCTGATCGTCACGCCGATTGGCGGCACCTCGCTCATGCTCGGTAAGCTCGTCCCCTTCGTGCTCGTCGGCTATGTGCAGATGACCGTGGTGATGCTGCTCGGTCGGGTCATCTTCGGACTCCCGGTGCGGGGGTCGCTTCCGACGCTCTACCTCTTCACCGTCGCGTTCATCACCGCGTCGCTCGGCATCGGTCTGCTCATCTCGACCGTGGCCAAGAGCCAGGCGCAGGCGATGCAGCTGAGTTTCTTCTTCATGCTCCCGAACATTCTCCTCTCGGGGTACATCTTTCCGCGCGAGGCGATGCCGGAGCCCGCGCAGTGGATCGGGCTCGCGCTCCCGCTCACCTATTTTCTGAAGGTGCTCCGCGGGATCCTGCTGAAGGGGGTGGGTGCCGAGGCGCTCTGGCGCGAGGGGGTGATCCTCTGCGGACTCGCGACCTTCCTGCTCGCCGTCAGCGTGCGACGGTTCAGGAAGACGATCGAGTAAGCGCGGCGGGCGCGGCGGCGAGGCGGATGCCGTCGGCCTCGAGCGCGGCGAGCGCCTGAAGGAGCACGGCCTGCCGCGCTGCGATCGCGAGATCGAAATCGGCGGACTCGACCACGAACGCGGTCTCGAACTCGTGGCCGAACGGGGTGCTCGCGACGAGATGCGAGCGCTGCAGCGTGAGGTGCTTGTCGCGCGCGACGGCGGCCGCGAACGCCTCGGGCACACGGGCGAGCTGCGCCGCACTGGTCTCGACCGCCACGACCGTCCTGAGCAGATACCGACGCGTCTCGCGGCGGGCGAGGTTGCGCACACGGCTCCGGAGGAGATCGGCGTTGGAGAAGATCACCTGCTCGCCGTCGATCGACCGTACGCGCGTGGTCTTGAGCCCGATGTGCTCGATCGTCCCCTCGAACTGATCCACCGCGATCAGGTCACCGACCACGAACGGTTTGTCGAGCACGATGGAGAGCGCGCCGAAGAGATCGCCGAGGATGTTCTGGACCGCGAGCGCGATCGCGATGCCGCCCACGCCGAGCGACGCGACGACGGTGGTGATGTTGACGCCGAGGTTGTGGAGCGCAAAGAGGAGGACGATGACCGCGACGATCGCCTTAGCACCGTAGCCGAAAGCCCGGACGGTGGTGCGGTCCGAGTCCTGCGGGTTCCGCTCGGCCCACTGCGCGATCCAGAAGGTGACTGCGGCGTTCCCCCAGGTGAGCGCTTGGAGCGCGAGCGCGACGATCGCGAGGCGACGGAGGACGAGGTCGGCGGAGCGCGGGAGCTCGAGCAGCGAGAGCGCCGCGGCGAGCGCGAGATACACCACGACCGTGAGGCGCGTCCCGCGGAGCAGTGCTACCACGAAGTCGTCCGCGGCCGTCTCGGTGCGTGCCGAGAGGCGTTCGAGCCGCACGAGGAGCACGCGGCGGATGAGGTAGAAGACCAGGGTGATGCCGAGGGCCGCGCCGCCGGCCAGGAGCCAGTCCGAGAGCGGATTGCCGAGGAATGCGAGGTCGCGCATCCCGGAAAGCTGTGAGGGGAGGCGCTGTGGGGCCAGCGCGGGAACGCCGAGGCGCGTAAGACGATAGAATTCGGACACACCGACCCCGACGCCCCGATGCTGGTTCGCCGCCCGCCTGACCTACGCTCCTCCGAAATCACGGACGAATCACTCTATCTCGACCGCCGCGATTGGCTCGCTGCCGTCGGCGCGCTCGCGCTCGCCTCGGTCGTTCCGCGCGACGCCGCGGGGCAGGACGCGCCGCAGGCGATCGGCAAGCCGTACGGTCTGCAGCCGAACGACACGCCGACGCCGTGGGAGGATGTGACGACCTACAACAACTTCTACGAGTTCGGCACGGACAAGTCGGATCCGGCGGAGAACGCGAAGGGGTTCCGCACGCGGCCGTGGACGGTGCGCGTTGATGGTGCGGTCGCGAAGCCGGCGGACTATCAGTTGGAGGACTTCCTCAAGCCCGCGCGCATCGAGGACCGGATCTATCGGCACCGCTGCGTGGAGGCGTGGTCGATGGTGATCCCGTGGCGCGGGATCGCGCTCGCCGATGTGATCAAGCGCGCAGAGCCGACGTCGAAGGCGAGGTTCGTGGAGCTCACCACGCTCAACGATCCGCAGCGGATGCCCGGGCAACGGTATCCCGTGCTCCAGTGGCCCTACGTCGAAGGGCTCCGGTTGGATGAGGCGCTCCACCCGCTCGCCTTCCTCGCGACCGGGGTGTATGGACGCACCTTGCCGGCGCAGAACGGCGCGCCGCTCCGCTTGGTGGTGCCGTGGAAGTACGGCTTCAAGGGCGGAAAGTCGATCGTGCGCATTCGACTGACTGAGACGATGCCGCGCACGGCGTGGAATCTCGCCGCGCCGCAGGAGTACGGCTTCTATTCGAATGTGAATCCTGAAGTGGATCACCCACGATGGTCGCAGGCGAAGGAGCGTCGCATCGGCGAGTTCCTTCGGCGGCCGACGCTGATGTTCAACGGCTACGCGGACCAGGTCGCCTCGCTCTACGCGGGGATGGATCTGCGGAAGCACTACTGATGCTGGCGGCGTTCGATCGTGGGCTGCGCGTGGTGGTCGAGTGGTTGCACGCGCGCGTGGGCACCGTGAAGCAACCGGGGTGGTTCCGCGCGGGACTCTTCATCGCAGCGCTCATCCCGCTCCTCGTCGCCTTCGGCGCGCTGGGGAGTGACCTCGTCATGGGCACGCGCTGGTTCGGGTCGAACCCGATCAAGCAGGCCGAGCACTTTCTTGGGGAGTGGACGCTGCGGTTGCTGATGTTCACCGTGGCGATCACGCCGCTGCGGCGACTCACGGGATGGAACTGGCTCGCGAAGCACCGTCGCACGCTCGGTCTCTTCGCGTTCGCCTATGTGGCGACGCACTTCTTGGTGTGGGGGCTGCTCGACGTGCAGCTCGACTGGCCGGAGCTGGTGAAGGATCTGACGAAGCGTCCGTACATCGTGATCGGGTTCATCGCCTTCCTGATGATGACCGCGCTCGCGGTGACCTCCACGCAGAACGCGATCCGGTCGATGAAGCAGCGGTGGAACAAGCTCCATCGGCTCGTCTATGTGATCGTCGCGCTCGGGCTCGTGCATTTCCTGATGGCGGTGAAGCGCGATATCGAGGACCCGCTGATCTTCGCGGCGGTGTTCGCGGGGATCTTCCTGCTGCGTTGGCGGTTGACGCGCTCTGAATGGTCGGCCGTACGTACGACGGCGTAGTCGTCACCGCGCCGGGGCTCGAGGCGATCACCCTCGCTGAGCTCCGGGCGCTGGGGATCGCCGCGACCGTCGAGGACGCGGGGACCATCGGTGGGGCGATGACGCTCGCGCAGGTCGCGATGGCGAACATCGCGCTGCGGACGGCGAGTCGAGTGGTGGTGCGGGTGGCGACCTTCGCCGCACCCGGCTTTCGCGAACTCGAGAAGGGAGCGAAAACACTCGACTGGTCGCGCTTCGCTCCGCGCGGTGGCGCGGTCGCGTTCCGGGTGACCTGTCGCAAGTCGCGTCTCTACCACTCCGATGCGGTCGCGCAGCGGCTCGGCAATGCCCTGCTCGCGAGGGTACCCGACGCACGTGTGGTGAAGTGGTCTGATGAGGAGGACGATCAGGTGCAGCGCTTCGTCGTGCGGTTGATGCGCGACGAGTGCACCGTGAGTGCCGACAGCTCCGGCACGCTGCTGCATCGGCGCGGCTATCGATTGGAGAGTGGGAAGGCGCCGCTGCGGGAGACGCTCGCCGCAGCGATGCTCCTCGCGAGTGGGTGGGACGCGGCGTCGCCGCTGATCGACCCGATGTGTGGGTCGGGGACGCTTGCGATCGAGGGGGCGATGCTCGCACGTGGAATCGCGCCGGGGAGCGGGCGCGCCTTCGCGGGAGAGCGGTGGCCTTCGGGAGATGCCGCGGTGTGGCGAGAGGCGCGGGCCACCGCACGCGCGGCGGAGCGCGCGATCAACTTCCCGATTCTCGCGAGCGCTCGTGATGCGGGGGCGATGGCAGCGGCGAGCGCCAACGCGGAGCGCGCGGGGGTGCTCGACACGTTGACGCTCGCGACGCAGCCGTACAGCGCGCTGCA
>JAIETI010000127.1 GCA_019745365.1 Gemmatimonadaceae bacterium
TGGCGCGGACGAGGTCCACAAGGACGCCGTCGCGCGACGGGTGTTGCGCCCGTACGGTGGCTGAGCCGACGATCGACGAACCGCGCCTCCGCGCGTGGTGGCACTCCGCGATCGGCGGAGCCGCAGCTCCGCTTCGCATCACGCCCTTCCGCGGTGGTTTCTCCAACCTGACCTATCGCATCGATGACGGCGACGCACGCTTCGTGCTGCGCACGCCTCCGCCCGGCGTTGGCGCGGGGCCCGCACATGACGTCGTGCGCGAACATCGGATCCTCGCCGCGGTGCACCCGGTCTTCGATCGCACGCCACGCCCGATCGCGGTCGAGACGAGCCCCGAGATCCTCGGTGTGCCCTTCTTCGTCATGGAGTTCGTGGAAGGGCGGATCCTGCGCGGCACGCGGGATGAACCGCCGCTCACGCCGGACGTGCTCGCGGCGACGAGTCGCGCCGCGATCGAGACGCTTGCCGCGCTCCACCGCATCGACGTGCAAGGCACCGGCCTCGACGCGCTCGGCAAGGGCGCGGGGTACGCACAGCGGCAGATCGAGGGATGGCTCGCGCGGTACGCGAAGGCGCAGACCCACACGCACGAGGCGCTCGACCGTGTCCGCGCCTGGCTCGCCGTCAACATCCCCGCCGACGAACCCGCAGCGCTCCTCCACAACGACTTCAAGTTCGACAATCTCGTCGTCGCGCCCGACGACCCCACACAGGTGCGCGCCGTCCTCGACTGGGAGATGGCCACCGTCGGCTCGCCGAGCTTCGACCTCGGCACTACGCTCGGCTACTGGCTCGAACCCACCGATCCCGCCCCGCTGCGCGCGCTCGGGATCGGGCTGACGGCGCGCCCCGGCGCCCCCACACGCCAGGAACTGTTCGATCAATACCGTGCCGCCATGCGCTCTCCCGAGCAGCCCGGTGTGGTTCCTGTCTCTCCTGTCTCTCCTGTTGTTCCCTCGCCGTCGGCCCTCCTCTCCTTCGTCTTCGGCTGCCTCAAAGTCTCGGTCATCGCCCAACAACTCTACGCCCGCTACGCTGCCGGCCTCACCGCTGACCAGCGCTTCGCCTCGCTGCACCATGCGGTGGCCGCACTCGGCGAGCTCGCTGAGCGTGCGATCCGCGCCGAGCGTATCTCGGGGCTCGCAGCGTGACGAGCTGGCGTGCGAAGTGGCGGCGGCAGCGCGAGACCCCGCTCGTCGTAGCGGGAATGGCGACGGCATGGCTCCTCCTCCTCGTCGCCGTCATCGTGTTCGCGGGCGGTGCGCTCGCCAAACAGATCTTCTTCCTCGACCTGCAGCGCTCGCTGCTCGTCAGTGCCGAGACCGTGGCGCCGTTGATCGATCCTGCGGCGCTCGATCGATTCCGTGCGCGGGCGGACGAATCGACGCCGGAGTACCTCGCGAACCTCAAGCCGTTGCGCGCGTTGATGCGGGCGAACTCGGACGTGCGCTTCGCCTTCGTCGGCGTGGCGGTCACGGGCGACTCGATGCGATTCGCGATCGACGGCACGCCAGAGGGAGAGGTCGACACCGACGGCCGCATCTTGCACGCACATCCCGATGAGCGGGATGCACTGACTCCCGGCGAGCGAGAGCTGCTCCGGACGGGGCGCGCGTCGGTGGAGTCCGAGCTCTCGAGCACTCCGTGGGGTGAGGGGATTCGGGCGTTCGCGCCGATCCGCCACGCGGATGGACGCCTCGCGGGCTACGTCGGCGTGACGATGCGCGCCGAGACGTACGCCGCGCGTCTGCGGCAGCTCAACAGCGCGATGGCCGCCTGCGCGCTGATCGGGCTCGTCGCGGCGCTGGTGGTCTTCGCCCGCACCTATCAGGGCGCCGCCCGGCGCGCCCGCATCGAAGCGGACCTCCGGCGCGCGCGCAACGACGCCGAAGCGGCGGCACGGGCGAAGACCTCGTTCCTCGCGAACATGAGTCACGAGATCCGTACGCCGCTCCACGGCGTGCTGGGGATGAGCGAAGCGCTGCTCGCCACGCCACGCGACGAGACCGACCGCCACGCGCTCGAGGTCATCGACCAGTCGGCGCGCTCCCTGCTGCGCATCCTCGACGACGTGCTCGACTTCTCGAAGCTCGAAGCGGGCCGTATGTCGATGGAAGAGATCGCCTTCTCGCCCGCACGCGTCGTCGAGCAGGTGAGCGGGCTCTTCTCCGTGGCCGCCGCCCAGAAGGGGTTGACGCTCACGCACCAGATCGGCGCCTCACTCCCCCCGCGCGTCATCGGCGACCCCACGCGCCTGCGCCAGGTCCTCACGAACCTCGTCGGCAATGCCGTGAAGTTCACCGCGCAGGGGCGCGTGGTCTTCAAAGCCGACGCGGTCCCGCCGCTGGTGACCGACGGCATCCAGCTCGTCCGCTTCGCCGTGCAGGACACCGGCATCGGAATGACCCCCGATGAACAAGCGCGGCTCTTCGACAAGTTCACGCAAGCGGAGAGCTCGACCACGCGCCGCTTCGGGGGATCGGGGCTGGGCCTCTCGATCTCGCGCGAGCTCGTGGCGCTCATGAACGGACGCATCAGCGTCAGCAGTGAACGCGGCGTCGGATCGAACTTCGAAGTCGAGATCCCCTACCCGCTCCCCAGTGGTCGCGAGCCAGTCACCGAGCCCTCGAGCGACCCGCGAGAGAAGCGGAGCGTGCTCGCCGATGCGAAGGTCCGCGTCCTCGTCGTGGACGACACCCCGATGAATCAGATGGTCGCGCGCGCGATGCTCGGTGCGCTCGGAATCGACACACTCTCCGCCGACAATGGGCGACAGGCGCTCGACGTGCTCGCGACCGAGGCCGTCGAGGCGGTGCTGATGGACATCCACATGCCCGAGATGGACGGCCTCGAAGCGACGCGCCGCCTCCGCGCCTCCGATGGCATCAACGCGCGCACGCCGGTGATCGGGCTCTCGGCGAGCGTCACCGCTGAGGATCGCGCGAACGCGCTCGCCGCCGGGATGGATGACTTCGCCGGAAAGCCGATCGAACTCACCGCGCTCCGCGTGCTCCTCACGCGGTGGGTCTTCAGCAAGCGCTGAGCGCTACCGCACCCGGACGCCGCGCGCCAGCACCAGATCGATCCGTCGGAGCGACTCGATATCGCGCAACGGATCGCCGCGGACCGCGATGATGTCCGCCGTCTTGCCGACCGAGACGGTGCCCACCTGATCGAGCACCCCCATCGCGAGCGCGGGCCAATACGTCGCGGCGCGGATGGTCTCCATCGCACTCATCCCGTAGTCACGTACCCAGGTGACCATCTCCTCCGGGGTCGCGTAGCCGTGGAAGTTCCCCGGCACCCCCGCATCGGTACCGATCAGCAGGCGCACGCCGCTCTCGCGCAACTGCTGGAACTTGCGCGCCAACGTCGGACGGCGATTGGGGACGAAACGGTAGTAGGTGAGCGTGTCCATCCGCTCGAGGGAGCGCCGGATGTCGCGCGCGATGGAGTCCGGGAGCCCTTCCGTCCACCGCGGGTCGTCGATGTACTCCGGCGCATCGCGCCGTTCGGTGTAGTGCGTGAGCACGTCGATCGTCGGGGTCCAGAAGAGCGGCGCGCGGTTCCCCTCCGCCGCGCGCTCGCGCAGCCCCGCCACGATGTCCGCGGGATACTCGGCCGCCGTCGCGAGTCCGGTGTGCTCGAAGTCGTCCACGTCGGCAGCGAGTCCGCGCCGGATCTCCTCCGGGCGATGCGCGTGCGCGACCACCGGCAGTTTGCGCTTGTGCGCCTCGTCGGTGATCGCGCGGACCTCCTCCATCGTCATCTCATCCTGATCGATGAGCTTGATCTCGCTCACCCCCGCGTCGGCGAGTCGGCGCACCTTGGCCCGCGCGTCTTCGACCCCGTTGATCCCCCATCGGAAGAGCTCCGTGCCGGGATACGGCGCGTGCTGCAGGAACGGACCGCTCGCATAGATGGTCGGCCCCGGCAGCTCGCCGCGATCGATGCGGCGCTTGACGTTCATGATCGCGTCGAGCGGTGCGCCAAGGTCACGCACACTCGTGACACCCGCACGCAACGACTGGCGCGCCGTGGCCGGGATGATCGTCCGTTCGAGCTCGTTCGGGTAGGTGCGATCCCAGTGCGCGTAGTTGCTATGGCCGGCGAGCATGAGATGCACATGCATGTCCCAGAGCCCCGGGAGCACCCTCATCCCTTCGGTCGAGATCACCGTCGCGCCACGCGGGACGGCGAGGGTCCCGACGCTCCCGACCGCGCTGATCCGTCCGCCTTCGATGAGTACCACACTGTTGCGGAGAGGTGTCCCCCCATGGCCGTCGATGAGCGTTCCCCCGACGAGCGCGGTCACACCAGCGCGCGACGGCCTGGTCGCGCCGACGGCGACCACGGTGCAGAGAGCGACGGCGAGGAGCGCGCGGAGGCGCAGCAGGCGACGAGGCATCGAGACTCCGAGTGCGGGTCGGCCGAGAGCATCGCTCGCCGCCGAGTCGGACGCAAGCGTCAGCCGCGTGCCGCCGTCTCGGTGAAGTCGAGGTCGCGTCCGTACGTCTCGCTCTGCGCCCAGAGTGCGAGCGCCGCGATGGCGAAGGCCGCCGCGCCCACCACCGCCGCGCCCCCACGTACGCCCACCGCATCGCGCAGCGCGAGAAACGCGAGCGTCATCGGCACCGCTGTCGCTCGCACGAACGTCGGCACGCTCGTCGCCACCGTCGCGCGGAGATCGGTCCCGAACTGCTCAACGGCCATGGTCACCATCACTGCCCAATATCCCGTCGCGAACCCCAGCCAGCCGCAGATCGCGTAGAAACCGGTGGTGCTACGCGCGACGCCGCCGAGGTACGCGGCCACACCCACCGTCGCGAGCGCGAGATACCAGGCCACCGCCGCGCGGCGTGAGTGCAGGCGTTGGCTAAGCAGCCCGCTGGTCAGATCACCCAAGGTCGTCGTCGCGTAGTACACCAAGACCGCGCGCCCCGCCGAGACCTCGCCCACCGTCCCGAGCGCACGCGCGAACTCCGGCGCGAAGGTGATCAGGATCCCGGTCGTGAACCAGACCGGCACGCCGATCGCGATCGCACGCAGAAAGCGGAAGCACCGCCCGGGCGCATCGAAGAGCCGGAGCAGGTTCCCGCGCTCCGTGTGGGAGCGGCGCACCCGCGTGAACATCGCGGAGTCGCGCACGCCGAGTCGCAGGAGCAACAACGCCAGGCCGAGCGCGCCGCCGATCGCGTACGCGACGCGCCACGGCACGAGCTCGCCGACAACCGCCGCCGCGACCGCGCCCATCACCCCCAGTGTCGCCACGAGCGTCGTCGCCGTGCCCCGGGCGCGGGGCTCGACCAGCTCACTCACCAGGGTGAGCGCCGCCCCCAGCTCTCCCGCGAGCCCCACTCCGGCGATGAAGCGCCAGAGCTGGTATTGTCCGATCGTCGTCGCCGTCGCGTTCAACAGATTCGCGACACTATAGAGGAGGATCGAGCCATAGAGCACCGACCGCCGGCCGCGGCGATCGCCGATCACGCCCCACAGCACCCCGCCGATCATCATCCCGACGAGTTGGGTGTTCTGCAACCGCGAACCGACTTCGAGCAACTGATCGCCGGCGCCCAAGTCGCGCACGCTCGCCACGCGCACCACGGCGAAGAGGAGCAGGTCGAAGATATCGACGAAGTAGCCGAGCCCCGCGAGGAGGATCGTCCCCCACGCGCGGCGCAGGGGGACGAGTTCAGTCACGAGCGGCGTCAGTTCCCGGGGAAGGGGCGCAACACGCGCTCCACGACGCGCGCGAGTTCGGCGAACACCCGATCCAACTCAGTGACGAAGTATATGGTGTTGACGGTGATAGCACCGTCCAGTTGTCCATCGTCAAAAGGCAGCTTCGC
>JAIETI010000181.1 GCA_019745365.1 Gemmatimonadaceae bacterium
GTCGGCGAATCCCGCCGCACCCCCGGTCGGACGTGCGCCGCGGCGGGGCGGACCGGCATCCCGCTCCGGAGCGAGGAAGCGCTCGGTCATCGCGATCCCTCCCACGGCGCCCGCCGCCATGAGGATGGCGGTCGCGGGCCCATAGCTCTCCGATGATCCCGCGAGCACCGAGATCCCGGCTCCCATGAGAGCGCCGGCCGTCGCGCCAGCGAACATCAGTCCGCCGTCGGACCGCCGATGGTCGCGCGTACGAACGAGCCAGCGATCGCCCGCGACCGTGCCCGCGAAGGCGCCACCGAGCAGCGTGAGCGCGACCGCATTCCCACTCGGATCGCCGCGCGCCACGAACGCCGACGCGCCGAGTGCGCCGATGGCCGTCGACGTCCAGAGCGTCGTCACATCGCCATCGGTGACGGTGTAGGGTGCGTTGCGCGAGTACCACGCCCCGAGCGGTGCGCCCACGAGCGCCGCGGTGGCTACAGTCGCGGCGCGGGCGCGGCTGGAAATGCGATTCTCACGCGAGACATAGAAGGTCGTCGTTCCGCCGAACGGAGTTGGTCCTTGGGTCTGGACCTCACGCCCGGGATCCGCCACCGCGATCGCCGTCGCCGCAGTGATCGCCGCCATCTCCATCCCGAAGAAGGTCGCCTTCGCGTCGCCGGGCGTGAAATCCCGCGCGAACGTGAACGCGCTCGCCGTGCCGAGGAGCGACCCGAAGAAGATCCCGCCGGCGATGCTCCCTTGCTTGCGCATCGCGTAGTGCAGCGCACCGCCGATCGCGGCGCCGTGCAGCGCGCCGCGCGTCGCGAACACGTTCATCCCATCGGTGATCTGCGTCTGCCGCGTGAGCTCGGCAGCCGCGAAAAAGCTCCCGCCCGCCATCACGAGATACGCGGCGCTCGCCGAGACGCCGCTGTTCGGTGCGACCGTCGCGGCAAAGGCGGGGCCGTAGAGTCCGAGCCCCAGGATCGCTTGGTTGCGAACGAAGGACACGCGCACGGGGCGTGTGGTGCGCGGCGCCTCCTCGCCTGATCGTCGGGGGAGCGTGTCGACGCGCCGAGCCGACGGCAGCGCTCGAACACTATCGGCGAGTTCGAGCCGCGGCTTCGGCGCATCCTGCGCGAGCAGGGCCGAGGTGACGCCACAGAGGGCAAGAGTACGAGCGATCATCTTACGCGACGGTAGGTGACGTTCCAGTTGGATTGCCAGGTGGCGCCCGAGTCGCTCGAGGCCTCCCAATCCCAGACGAACGAAGCGGGGGTGATGTCGCGGAACACCATGCGCGAGAGTTGCCAGCGCCCCTGACGATCGCGGCGTACCGGGGTGCGCAGTTCCATGCGCCCCTCGCGGAAGCTGCCGCTGAGCGGGATGTAGCCGCCCTGATTGTCGACCCAGGTCTGCAGCCACTGGCCGCGCGCGGCGTCGAACAGCGAGTAACTCCGCCCGGCCAGCGCTCCGGCGCCCGCGCCGGCGAAGTGCTCGTGGATCACACAGCCGTCGAGCTCCTTGGTGATCTCATTCGTCCCATGATTCGGGCCGGGTCCGCCCTGCCCCTGCGGCCACGTGAGCTCCCACTTCCCGACCCAGAAGTCGAACTGCGACGCCTCAGGCGCCTTGCACGGCGGCGGCGCGTTCTGCGCGGCAAGCATCGAGACCGCGACGAGAGAACCGATGGCAACGATCTGAGTGACGCGCATGGACGGCTCGGGGAAAACGGGGATGAGCGCAATACCCTACTACCCCGCCACCGTCACGAGTTTCGCCCCGCGACGGGTTCGGTCCGTCCACGGGCGCCGTTCGTGGCGGCAGCGCTCGGTTCACCCCTCTCGCGCGGCGCCGATCTGCGCCGTGCGACATGCTGTGGTATGCGACTACTTCTCCGTGCCTGCGCCGCGGCCGGGCTCCTCGGCTGCGGCGCGTCGGGGCCGACCGCACTCCCCCCCCCCGCGCCGGCGGGGAGCGTCCAAGTGTTGTTCGTGGGGAACTCGCTGACCTATTTCAACGACGTTCCGACGCTCGTCAACGGACTCGCGCGGAGTGTGGGCGACAGTGCGCTTGGCGTCTCGATGCTCGCTTCTCCCGACTACGCCATCGAGGACCACCTCGCCGAGGGGCGGCTGCAACGCATCCTCGCCTCGCGCCGTTTCGATTATGTGGTGTTGCAACAGGGGCCGAGCTCGCTGGAGTCGAGTCGCACGAATCTGATCGCGTCCACGACGATGGTGGCACCGCTCATCCGTGCGGCGGGGGGCACGCCTGTGCTCTATCAGGTGTGGCCGCATGTGACTCGGCGGGCGGATGCCAGCGGTTCGTTGCGCTCGTACCGTGATGCGGCGGCGGCGGTCAACGGGATCCTCGCACCGGCCGGTGATGCGTGGACGCGCGCGTTCGAGGGGGGCATCGCACAGGGGACGCTGTACGACGGCGACGGGCTGCACGCGAAGCCGCTGGGGAGCTACCTCGCGGCGATCGTGATCCTCGAACGGTTGCGCGGGCACTCACCCACCTCACCCGCGAGGAAGGTCCCCGGGATCACTGATGACACCGAACTCGTGGCGCGGCTGCAGGCCGCCGCGCGCGCCGCACTTGATGCCTCACCCGAGCGCCCCTGACCGACGTATGCGCACTCTTCTCCTCTCCCTGATCGCCGCCTCGGCGTTGCACGGACAAATCGCCGACACCACGACACTCGACGCCGTGCTCCGCGCCGGCGTCGCGCGCACGGCGTGGCGCCGCGCCGCGCTCTCACAGCGTGCGGGGCACCTCGACTCCGCGTTCCGCGATGTGGAGCGCGCGGTGACCGCCTGGGGCGTGCAGCCTGCGTACACCGAGGGCTTCGTGCGGTTGGCCGCGCATCGCGACGATGCGGGCGCGGTGCGCGCGGGGCTCCGCGCGCTCGGGCGCCTGGGAAGCGGGTCCGGCGTGCTCACGGACAGTGCGCTCACGCGCGTGGCGCACGCGAACACGGGAATCGCCGATGCGATCGCCATGCTACGCGCGACGCTCGACAGTGGGAATCTTGGTACCGATCGCACGGTGCTCGCGGACTCCCTCGCTTTTCCCGAAGGGATCGACATCGACGCGAAGAGCGGGACGACCTACATCACGAGTCTCCGCCATCGGAACGTGCTCGTCGTACCCAGCGCGGGCGCGCCGCGGTGGCTGTGGGACCTCGCCGACGCGCGGCGTCCGGCGGCGGTGTTCGGTGTGGTCGTCGATGCCGCCCGCGATCGGCTCTGGGTCACTACGGCGCGCTCGCCCTTCGCGGATGCGGCGGTCGCGCGGGACTCACTCCCGAGCGAGCTCATCCGCGTGCGTCGGCGCGACGGCGCGATCGAAGCGCGCTGGACACTCGGCGATGGCCATGGCACCCCAGGCGAGGCGACCCTCGCGCCCGACGGCGCGGTGCTCGTCACGGACGCCGTCACGGGCGCGGTGTATCGCCTCGCGCGGAACGCGCGCGCGCTCGAAACGATCCGCCATCCGTTGTTGCGTTCGCCCCAGGGGATCGTGGCCGACGCCGATGGTCGCTTCGTCTGGATCGCGGACTGGTCGCACGGACTCATCCGGTGGGAGCCCGCGACCGGCGCGTTCGTGCGGGTGACGGAGGCGGACGGCGGCACGCTGCTCGGGATCGACGGTCTGCGCGCGTTCGGGAGTGCATTGATCGGCGTGCAGAACGGGATCACTCCACAACGGGTCGTGCGGATCGAGCTCGATCGCGCGGCGGCGATGGCCACGCGCATCGCGACGATCGATCGCCCGCACGCGGCACCCGGCGAGCTGACGGTCGGCGCGGTGGAGGGCTCGCGCTTTCGCTACGTGCAGAGCAGTCAGTGGCCGTTATGGGACGAGAAGGGCGCGCGTATCGGCGCGGCACCGCTCCCGAGAATCGTGCTGCGCGAGGTCGGACTCTCGCCCTAGGGGTCGGCCGATCGCAGCGGGAGCCGGACGTCGGCTTCGGTGCCGGGGCCGTCACTGCGAGGACGAAGGGTGAGCGCGGCGGCGGACCCGTAGAGGCGCTCCAAGCGCGCCCGCAGATTCGCGAGCGCGATTCCCGCCCCCTCACCCAGCGGCGGCGCACCGAGTCCGACGCCATCGTCGCGCACGGAGAGATGGAGCACGTCGCGCTCCGCGTGCGCGGCGATCTCGATCGTCCCCGGTCCCGCGCGTTGCGCGATCCCGTGACGGATGGCGTTCTCGACGAGCGGCTGGAGGGCGAAGGTCGGGACGATCGCAGCGCGCAACTCCGCCGGGATCTCCCATCGGACGTGGAGTCGGTCCGCGAACCGCACGCTCTCGATCTCGAGGTAGCGTGCCGTGAGTCCCTGCTCCTCCGCGAGCGTACACTCATGCTCCGCGCCCGCGGCGAGCGTCGCTCGGAGCAGTTCGGCGAGCCGCACGGTCGTCCGCTCCGCGGCGTCGCGATCCCGACCGATCAGCGTTACGATCGCATTGAGTGCGTTGAAGAGGAAATGGGGATTGAGCTGTGCTTGGAGCGCCTGCAACGATGCGTGCGCGAGGTCCGCGTTCAGCCGTTCCGCACGCAGGGTCTCCTCGCGCCAACGCGCGTGCCAGCGGAAAGCCGCGTGCGCGCCGACGACGGCGACGTACACCACGATCAGCAGGTCGCCGTACGAGCGAAGGCCGATCGCGAGCACGCTGTCGAGATGCAGCGGCACCGGCGGCCGCGCGATGAGACTGAACCCCGCAGAGACCTTGGCGGTCACCACGATCTGCGCGCCGATCACGACGACGCTGAGCGGAAGATGCGCCGCGATCGCCGCGAGTAGCCGACCACGCTCCAACGGCACCCGATCGCTCACCGCGACGATCACCAGCGACCAGACGCCCCACGCACCCCAGATCAGGAGTTGCGAGAGGAATATCCCCCAGAGCGAGAGCGTGGGATTGTAGCGCGACGGCACCACGCGAAAGCCGAGCGTGGCGACCAGCGCGGGGAGGACCCAGAAGCCGAGGAGGAGCGCGCGGGAGCGCCAGCGTGCGGTCATCCCAACCCGGCGAGTCGTGCCGCGACGGCCTCTCGGCGCGTGCGGCTGATGCGCAGCTTCGTGCCGTCCTTCAGTACGAGCACCTGGTCACCGCCGAACCAGGGCTGCAACTCACGGATCGCGTCGATCGCCACGATCGCACGGCGGTGGATGCGCACGAAGCGCGCTGGATCGAGCCGCGTCTCGACGCTCGCGAGCGTCTCGCGGATCGTGTGCGTGCCGGCCGCAGTGAAGAGGTCGACGTAGTTGCCGTCGGACTGGATGTAGCGAACATCAGCGACCGGGACGAGGATCGTGCGCTCGCCGACCTTTACGACGAAGCGCTCCGGATAGCTCGCGGCCGTAGTCGCCGTTCCCTGCCGCACCGCGTTCATCAGGCCGGCGAGCTGGCGGGCGCCGTCGGCGAGGGTGCCGAGTGCGACCGCGCGGGCGACGCGCTCGAAGGCTGCGGCGAATCGCTCCTCATCGAATGGCTTCAGCAGGTAGTCGACCGCCGCAACGTCGAACGCGTGCATCGCATGTGCGTCATACGCCGTCACGAAGACGGTGGGCGGCATCGCGGCGGTACCGACGCCGTCGATCACATCGAAGCCGTTGCCGGCGGGGAGCTGGATGTCGAGGAACACGGCTTGCGGCGTCCACCCGCGGATGAGCGCAATCGCACGCTCCCCGTCGCCCGCCTCGCGCACCGTCGCCGTCGGTGCGAGCCGCCGTAG
>JAIETI010000084.1 GCA_019745365.1 Gemmatimonadaceae bacterium
TGTGCACAGCCAGCGAGGACGAACCGCCGAGAGGCGCGTCGGTCTCGACCGGTACGGGGATGTAGCCGACCTTGCCGACGATCGAGGACACTGCCGGATCTTCGTTGAAGGCACCGTTGACCGTGGCGTCGAGCGTGATGCCGCCCGTGCGACGGATCGAGAAGTTCGCCTTCGCCGTGTCCGCGTACGAGAGGTCCGGTGAGATGAAGAACAGGTCGTCGCCGTGCTTCGTCGACTTCAACACGCGATTGGCCGCGGTGTAGAAGACCTTCGGGTTGTGCGCCGAGAGGAAGAAGGGCGTGTTCCAGTTCCAGCGGAGGTCGAGCTCCGTCGAGTCTTTCTTCTGCCGCACGCGGAGATCCGCGATCCGCTTGGACTGCTCCTTCGTCATCGGCTTGGTCGTGTCCGGCCGATCGGTGAGGATCGAGTCCTCCCACTGCGTATACACCGGGCGCCACTGCGGCTTGCCGATCGCGGTGCGCTCGCCCGTGGAGACGCGGTAGCGACCGATATTCCCGCCCTGCGACTCACCGAAGATGATGTCCGGATCGGTCGGATCGTTCGCGGTGACGAAGCCGTCGCCGCCGTTGAACGTGAACCACATCGAGTTCGTGATCGGTCCCTGCTTGCGGCGCGACGGGCCGCACCACGAACCGTTGTCCTGCGCGCCGCCACACACGTTGTACGGCACGGCATTGTCGACCGACACGTTGTAGAACTGACCGATCGCGAAGGTGTTGATGACGTCGTAGTTGCCGCCGCCATCCCACGTCTGCGCGATGCCGCCGTCGTTCCCGACGACGAAGTGGTTCGGGTCGCTCGTGTCCCACCACATCGCGTGGTGGTCCACGTGTACGCCGTTGGTCGCGTTCATCGCGGTCTTGCCGCCATCACGCGAGAACTTCACCGGCGTCGACGACCAGAACACCCAGTCCGGGTTGTTCGGCGACACGCGCACCTGCGAGTAGTAGAAGGGACGGACGTTCTCGTCGTTCACCTTCGCCCAGGTCTCGCCGCCATCGGCGGAGCGATAGAGCCCGTTCGGCGACTTCTGCGCCGGGCCCTTCGGTCCCTTCGCGGCGTTCGCGTTCGTATCGGCCTCGACCATCGTGTACATCACCTTCGGATTCGACGCCGAGATCGCGAGCCCGATGCGTCCCTTGTGCGTCGTCGGGAAGCCGGTCCCCTCCTTCTTGGTCCAGGTGGCGCCGCCATCGGTGCTCTTCCAGAGCCCCGAGCCCGCGCCACCGGAGCGGAGGAAGTACGGCCCGCGGAGCCGCTGATAGCTCGCAGCCCAGAGGACATCCGGGTTCGACGGGTCGAGCGCCACATCGACGAAGCCGGTGCTGTCGTTGATGTACTTGGTGTTCGTCCACGTCTTGCCACCGTCGGTGGTCTTGTAGAGCCCGCGCTCCTTGTTCGTCGTCCAGGCAGCGCCGAGGGCGGCGACCCAGACCACATCCTTGTTCTTCGGATGGACGACGATGCGTCCGATGTGCTGCGTCTCCTTCAGCCCCATGAAGGCCCACGTGCGGCCGCCATCGGTCGTCTTCCAGAGGCCGCCGCCCGGCGACATCGAGTTGCGCGAGTTCGGCTCGCCCGAGCCGTAGTACACGGTGTTCGTGTCACTCGGCGCGATCGCGATCATCCCGCCCGAGGCGACGCGCGTGCTGTCGAGGACCGGACGGAACGAGGTCCCGGCGTTCGAGCTCTTCCAGAGCCCGCCGCCTGCCGACGCTACATAGAGGGTACGCGACGGCGCAGGGATCCCCTGCACGTCGGTGATGCGGCCGCTCATGTTGGCTGGGCCCACATTGCGCCAGCGGAGGCCGGCGATGGTCGCCGAGTCGGCTTGCTGCGCCCCGGCGACTGCCGAGGCGAGCGCGCTGACGCTCGCGACACGAAGGAGGGTGCGGTGAAGAGTCATCGTGGTTCGGGGAGGAAGGAGGGACGACACCAGATGGGACAATCTGCGGACTACGCGGTCCAGCTGCGACTACGCAGGGAGGCGAAAAAGCGCTGGCAGGGCTCGGGCCCTACCGGGGCATCGCGGCCGGGATCCCGATGCGCTCCGGGGGTGGGATCTTCTTGGTACGGGTGAACTCGCGTCGCGCGGCATCGACGGCGAGGGAGCGGTTCCACCAGAGTTGAATCGCGGCGTCGTAACGCCCGAGCACGTTATGGAGCCAGTAGGGGCGGTTCTCCGCACGCCAGCTCCGCTCGTACAACTCGCGGCCGAGCACATACGCCTCGCGCATCGTCTGAAGGCGGCCGTTGATCCCGGAGATCTCGGCCAGCTCGATCCAACTGACCGGCTTGGTGCGGGTGCTGTCGAGCGTGGCCGCGTACATCGCAACCATCTCGTCGGCGAACTGGAACTTCATCCCGATGAGATCAAGGCGGCGCGCGCCCATGTCCATCGCATCGAGCGCGTCGGGCTCGCGCAACCCCGGCTGACGGGCCCGCGCCTGCGCGATCAACACCGAGGCGGACTCCGCGTGGATCCGAAGCTCCGGTGCAGCGACGCGCACCTTCTTCGCGATCTCCATCCCCTCGCTGGTCCACGGATCGACCCAGTAGAGGAAGTCGTGTCCGTTCCCGGCGCCAGCCTTCGAGAGGGCGGCGTGCGCGAGCATCAGCTGCTCTTGGGCACGATCGATCAGCCCGAGGGTGTCTCCGTGGAACTGCAGGCCGAAGGCGCGCTGATAGGCGGGAATCGCCGACTCGCCGCTCTGCCACGACGCGGCCGCTCCGAAGAGGATGCCGTACCAGGTCTGATTGAAGATCTCCTCGCCGTCGTCGCCCCAGCTCGTGTTGTACATCCCGGTGGCGCCGAGCTTCTGCCCGTCGCGCACGAACCCTTGGATGTTCTTGAGCGCCGTGTTGTTGTCGGGGTAGGTCATCGACCAGTTCGAGACGCCGGGCGCGACCCAGGTCTGCATCCCGCTTCCCGCGAAGGGGGTGAGGTAGCGCTCGAAGTTGCTCGTGGACCAGTAATTCCACGCGACCGCGATCATGTCCTTCGGGAGCGACTTCACGAGCGCCGGCGACTCCATCGCGATGTCGCCCCAGAAGAGGAAGGTCTTGCGGCTCCCTTTGGCGCGCAGGCGCCGCTCGATGTCGCCGAGGAACTTGAGGTAGACGGGCCCGATCCCTTCGGCCAGCACGCGGTCCTTCGTCTGCCCCTTGCCGAGCTCGAACGTTTCGTCCGCACCGAGATGTACGAAGCGCGAGGGGAAGAGCGAATCGATCTCCGCGAACCACTGTTCGATGATCGCGAGCGAGGCGGGTTGGTCGGGGGCGAGGACGTGCCCGTGCGGCGTCTCCGCGACGTCCTTGTAGATCTCGTACTTGAGGGCGTGATGCAGGTGGCCGAACGCCTCCTGCTGTGGGATGATGTCGACGTGGTAGGGGCGGGCGAAGGCGATGAGTTCCTTCACCTGTTCGCGCGTCATCGCGCCGCCCGGCGGGCCGATCAGCGGATGGCTCTGGTAGGCGAGTGTCTGCTCGAAGTAGGGCGAGTAGAAGTTCTGCTTGAACTCAGCGAGCCGACGGACCACATGCTTCTGGAACTCGAGCGTGGGGACGGGACCGCGGGAGAGGTCGTCCTGAAAGCCGCGCCAGCGCATGGCCGGCCAATCGCGGATCGTCGCACCAATGAGCGTGGCGGTGGCGCCGCGACCGCGGAGAAGCTGTTTCAGCGTCTGGACCCCGTAGAAGATCCCCGCGTCGCTCGCGGCGACGATATGGGTCTCGGTCGGGGCGGCGACGATGACGTACCCCTCGTCCTTCATCGCCGAGTCGAACGCGACCGTATGCGCCTTGAGGAGACGAGTGGCGGCGGCACTTCCGGTGCGAAGCAGCTCCACGCGGTGCCCCGCGCCAGCGGCAGTGCGGATGCCGCGTTCACGCGCGGCGCCGAGGAGGTCGTTCGCGGCGAAGCGATCGGAGGCCTCACCGCTCGCGGCGACGACCTGCAGGCCGCTGGCGAGGCTGATTGTGGCGCCGCCGACGAACTCGCGCGGGGCCGGGATGAGCGGCGGGATCGGGCTCTGAGCAGCAAGCGCGATCGGCGCGAGGATGAGGGCGAAGAGAGAACGTCGCATCGATAAAGAGTCACGGAGGAGGACCGTGGGAATGTCGCGGTCGCTCTCGCTCGTCGCCACCCGAACAGGCATCTTTGGCGTTCCCCTCACGCGAGTCGCCGGATGCGTCGTCTTCTCACGGTCGCTGCCTTCATGCTGTTGGTGCCTTGCTCGCCGGCGGCCGGGCAGTCGGTACAGTATCGCACGAGCACCGGACTCGAGTTCCGCGCGGAACCCGACACTGGCCCGGTTCGACGAGCGTCCGAAGCACTCGCTGCGGCCCCGCGCGACATCGACCGGATCATCGCGCTGGGGCTCGCGCAGGCGGGGGCGCGTCAGTATCGCGAAGCCATCTGGACGTTCTCGTCGGGACTCGCCTTCGCCCCGAACGACGCGCGCCTGCTGCGGTGGCGCGGCCATCGGTACCTCACCGTGCGCGAGTTCGACCTGGCGCTCGTGGACCTGACGCGCGGGGCGAAGGTCGATTCCACGATGTACGGCATCTGGTACCACCTCGGCGTGGTGCGCTTCGCACGCGGCGAGTTCGCGGCGGCGGCCGCGGCGTTCGCGCGAGCGCAACCGATCGCGCCGGACGCGGGTGAGCTCGCAGGCTCGACCGATTGGCGTTGGATGTCACTCGCGCGTGCGGGGCGACGGGCCGAGGGCGATGCCATGCTCGCGACCCGCCCGGACTCGTTGCATGCGACGAACGCATACGCCCAACGGCTCCGCATGTATCGCGGCGAGACGCCGGCCACGGAGCTCATCACGTCGGCGGACACCGCCGAGATCCAGGTCGCGACGCTCCAGTTCGGATTGGGGAACTGGTATCTGGTGCAGGGCGACACCGCGCGGGCCCGCGAGGCGTTCACGCAGGCGCTACGTCCCGGGGGATGGCCGAGCTTCGGGTACATCGTCGCTGAGCGCGAGCTCGCGCGGTTGGGCGCGCGGTCGGCGGCTCCGCGGCGATGACCGCATCGCCGGGCCCCTTCGCACGGTACGTCGCGATCGGCGATAGCTCGACCGAGGGATTGGATGATCCGATGGGTGGCGGTCGGTATCGCGGCTGGGCCGATCGCTTTGCGGAGCACGTGGCGGAGGCGCAGTCGAGTCCGCTCCTCTACGCGAACCTCGCGATCCGGGGCCGGAAGGCGAATGAGGTGCGTGCGGAGCAACTCGCGGCGGCGCTCGCGATGCGACCGGATCTGGCGACGGTGTTCGCGGGGACGAACGATGTGCTCCGTCGCCGCGTGGATCTCGATGGCGTCGCGCACGAACTCGGCACGATGCAGCGCGCGCTGCGCGGGCTGGGTGCAACGGTGCTCACGATCACGGTGCCGGACCTCTCGGCGGTGACGCCGCTGGGTGCGCTCGTGCGCGACCGGGTGCTCGCATTGAACGCGCGGTTGCGAGCTACGGCGGAGGAGACAGGGACGTTGATGGTCGACCTCGCCGCCCATCCGGTGACGGGCGATCCGCGTCTCTGGAGCGAGGATCGATTACACGCGAACTCCGAGGGGCATCGGCGGATCGCTTCGGCGCTCGCCGCGCGGCTCGGGCTCGCCGGCGCGGGCGATGAGTGGGCGTTGCCGCTGCCGGCTCGCGCGCCGCG
>JAIETI010000173.1 GCA_019745365.1 Gemmatimonadaceae bacterium
GCGGCCAACCTTGACCAGGATCACCGGCTTGATGCGCGCGGCGGCACGCAAGGCGCTCATGAAGCTGCGCGCGTTGCGGATGCCTTCGATGTACATCAGGATGCTGTGGGTGTTGGCATCGGAGACGAGGTAGTCGAGGATCAAGGTGTCCCCGGCGATGACTGACTTGGTGAGCACCACACCGATGACCGGCCTTGCGGCGCTGGAGGGGACCTCTGCCACGCAGGTCGCGAGATCGCGGGAGGCAACCACACGAATCGAGGGAGAGTCTTCAGAGGGCCACGAGCGTCCGCGAACGTCGAGCTCGCCGAGCATGCGATCATCCATGCACACGCGAGCAGCATTTGACATCGGCGGTCTTGGAAAGAGCGCCCGAACGAGCGGTCCGACGTACGGTCGAGCGCGCACCGCCGTCTGAGCGGCTGCGGTGGTACCGCACAGGAACACGAGTGCTGCCAACGTCCGGGTCGTCTGCGCTTTCGTCGTGACTCCTCGACGGTGCGGTCGGTTCTTCACGAGCGACGAAGAAACGTGCAGTGCCGCAGAAGCGCACGAGTCATCGCGCCGCCGCACACGCCTGCTTCGGCGCACTCCACTGTTCCTGCCAGCGCCCTGCGACGAGACCATAGCGACGCATCTGCTCGGTGTTCGCGCTCTCGTGGAGCACAAGCAGTTCGACCTGTCCGGCCACACGCGTTGCCGACATGAGCTCCCATCCGTCGGCACCATCTTCATCACCGACCGACCGCGCGAGCCGCGCGCCGCGGAGTCGCTCCGGGCGCACGCTGTCGCGCGTCGCGACGATCAGTGTCGTCTCTTCCCGCGGGTCCGCCTCGCGATTCAATCGCCGGAGCGCGACGAAGACGATCACCGTGTCCGCGCTCGGCGCACCGACGAGCCAGCCATCACGGATCCGCACCGGCAACCCGGTGAACTCCGCACTCGCGCTATCGCGCGCGATGTCATTCGCCACGTGATGGAGGCGCGCAACCAGCTGCATGGAGTCGCGTCCGGCGATGGTGTTGAGTTCGCGCAGCTCTTGCTCCTGCCAGCCGCTGAGTGCGACGGCGCGGTCCCAGAGAGCGGTGCACTCCGGCCCCACCGCGCTGGCCAGAGCGAGGGTGTCCGGGCCGATAGGAGTGGTCGCGTTCACGGTTGAATCGGCCGCGACGGTCGCGGCAGGAACGCTCACGTCGCGCGCACCACAGGCGGTGGCCAGGAGGATCAGCGCGGCGGGTAGAAGGGTCCGCCCAAGTCGAAGTGCCATGCGTCGCGTCGGATGCGAGTGGTGGGATCACGCAGCGGCTTGAACTGCAGTCGTTCAGCGGGAAAGCCGATCTGCGCCGCGCAGGCGAGCAGGGCGGTGCGATCGTCAGACACGAGATGCGCCATCGGGCGCCCCTTCCACACATGGCGATGCATCCAGAGCCCGCCCGACATCGCGTGTCGCATCCCATCGAGGCGCTTCTCGAACTCGCGCCATGGCGGTGCGGCGGGCCACTGCGGCCCGTGGGCTACTGACAGCCGATCAGCCCTTCGACGGTCGCGGGCGAGAGCGCCGGCACATTCCCCTGGAAGATCGCGCAGGTCAGTGGCGCGGAGGCGGGGTGCGTAGCGATCGCCGACCAGCCTGAGGCGGTGGCGACGCTGATGGTGAGCACGACGCCGTTGGAATTCCGATACGCGAGATCGCCGATGTTCTGCGCATAGCTCGAGTTGTCGTAGAAATACGCTTCCTGCGCGGACGCGAGGTTGCGGAGATCCGACTTCAACGCCGCCGCATTCGCCTTGCCCTTCGTGTTGTTGAACTTCGGGATGGCGATCGCGGCGAGGATGCCGATGATCACCACGACGATCAACAGTTCGATCAGGGTGAAGCCGGTGCGACGAGCCATGGGGGGTGCGGGCTGGAGAGCTGGCGTGTGATCGAGGTCACCGAACAGAGGAGACATCGACCGTTGGAACAACAACGGCTGAGGGTACGAGAGGCAAGAGCGGGGCCGCGGCGTCGCGGTTGACGCTAAACACATACGAAACAACGAGTTGACAGGCAAGAGGTCAAGCGTGCGCGTGGGGCGCTCGCCGTCCGAGCGCGGCATTCGCCGCAGAGTGCAACGCGCAACTCACCCCTTGGCCGTCAGCCAATCATCTCCCACACCGACATCGACCACCAGCGGGACGTCGAGTCGGACCGCCGTGGTCATCTCCTCCTCCACCACCGCACGCATTGCTTCTAACTCCGCTGGCGGACACTCGAAGACGAGTTCGTCGTGCACCTGCAACAGCATCCGCGACGCCCGTCCTTCGCGGCCGAGCCGCTCGTGCACGCGGAGCATCGCGACCTTGATGAGATCGGCGGCCGAGCCCTGGATCGGAGAGTTCTGCGCGAGCCGCTCACCGAAGGCGCGGATGTTGAAGTTCCGGTCGTTGATCTCGGGGATGTAGCGGCGGCGCTGGAAGATCGTCTCGACCCACCCGCGCTCACGTGCCTGCGCCACGCTCGCATCGAGGAACGCACGCACACCCGCGAAGCGCTCGAAATAGCGCGCGATGAACGCCTTCGCCTCGGCGTGCTCCACTTTGAGCTGACGCGACAGCGCGTGCGGCCCCTGCCCGTAGATGGTGGCGAAGTTGATCGTCTTGGCACGGCCGCGCATCTCACTCGTCACCGCGTCGAGCGGGACGTCGAAGATGATCGCGGCCGTCTGGCGGTGGATGTCGCCGCCCGCGTGGAACGCGTCGACGAAGGCCTGATCCTTCGAGAGGTGTGCCAAGAGCCGCAGCTCGATCTGCGAGTAGTCGGCGGCGAGAAAGTGCCAGCCGTCGCGCGGGATGAAGCCGCGGCGGATGTCCTTTCCGAGCTGCCGCCGGATCGGGATGTTCTGCAGATTCGGATCGCTCGACGAGAGCCGCCCGGTGCTCGCCACGGTCTGATTGTACGACGTGTGCAACCGTCCGTCGCGCGGATCGACGAGGAGCGGAAGCGTGTCAATGTAGGTGCTCTCGAGCTTGGCGAGCTCGCGATACTCCATCAACAATTCCGGGAGTCGGTGCCCCTCGTCTGCGAGCTCCTGCAGCACACTCGCATCCGTGCTCGGGCCGGTGCTCGTCTTCTTCCGCACCGGGAGCCCGAGCTTTCCGAAGAGGATCGCCCCGAGCTGCTTGTTCGACGCGACGTTGAACTCCTCCCCCGCCTCCGCCCAGATCGCACGCTCGGCCTCGGCGCGCTCGCGCGAGAAGCGCTCCTTGAGCGACGCGAACCAGGGGAGATCGATGCGGACCCCCGCCGTCTCCATGTCGGCGAGCACCGCGACGAGCGGGAGCTCCATCTCGCGGAGCAGTCCCGTGAGTTGCTGGCTCTCGAGTCGTGGCTCGAGGAGGGCGCGGAGCTGGAGCGCGAGGTCCGCGTCGGCACAGGAGTAGTCGCGCGCGCAGTCGAGCGGGACGACGTCGAAGGAGAGCTGCGCCTTGCCTTTGCCGACGAGCTCGTCGTAGCCCGTCATGCTGCGATGCAGCAGTTCGAGCGCGAGCGCGTCGATCGCGTGCGAGCGACGCCCGGGATTGAGCACATACGAGACGAGCATCGAGTCGAAATCGATGCCGCGCACCGTGACCCCGGCGCGGCGGAGGACGAGCAGATCGTACTTCGCGTGGTGCGCGGTCTTCTTGATCGCCGCGTCTTCGAGCACCGCAACCAGCCCTGCGCAGGCCTCATCGAGGAGGGGCGGCAGATTGACCACCACCGAGGGCCCCTCCGCCAAGCGTCGTGCCGCAATGCTCTCGAGTGCGCCCCGAGGCGCCTTCGCCGGTGCGACCGGGGCATCGCCGAGCGCGAGCCCGCCCTGCGCGCTCTCCGGGGTGCGGTGCGCGAAGGGGAGGTAGTACGCCTCGCCCGGTGCGACGGCGATGGAGATGCCGACGAGCTGCGCGCGAAGTGGCGTGATGATCGGCGGCGCGCCCGGCTCGAGGACCGTCTCGGTGTCGAAGGCGATCGCCCCCACCGCGCGCATCCGTTCGACGAGCGCGGCGAGCGCCGTGGTATCGGTGACGAGTCGGTAGTTCGTCGGCGGCGCGGGTGGGACGTCGATCGTGGGCGACGCGCTCGGCGCGGCGTCGCTCGACGCGGCGGCCGACTCCGCACCGCCTTCCACCTTGGCGCCCGCTGTGCGCGCCGCGGTCTTGAAGTCGAGTTCGACGAAGAGATCGCGGAGCGCGCTCCAGTCCGGCGTCTCGAGCTTCAACGACTCCGGGTCGAAGGCGATCGGCAGATCCTCACGGATCGTCACCAGCGTGCGCGAGAGCCGCCCCGCCTCGGCATGCTGCAGGAGTGCGTTGCGATAGCGGGTCTGGGTGATCTCGCCCGCGTGGGCGATGATCTCTTCGAGGCCGCCGAAACGCGCGATCAACTCGCACGCACCCTTGTCGCCGATCCCCTTCACCCCCGGCACGTTGTCCGAGGTATCGCCGACCAGCGCGAGGTAGTCGATGACGTGCTTGGCCGGCACACCGAGGCGTTCGTGCGCGGAGGCCTTGTCGTACCACTTCTCGGTGGTGGCGCCCGGGCGACCGTGCCACGGATTCAGGATCCAGGTGCCCGGTCCCACGAGCTGCATGAAGTCTTTGTCGCCGGAGACGATCACAGCGTTCACGCCCGCGGCACTCGCCTGCCGCGCGAGCGTGCCGATCACGTCGTCGGCTTCGTACCCCTCGAGTTCGAGCAGCGGGACGCGATACGCCTTGAGCAGTTGCTCCACCCGCTCCACGCCGGCATCGAAATCCTGTTGCTGCTCCGGCTCCAACCGCTCACGCGTCGCCTTGTACTCGGGGTAGAGCTCATGCCGGAACGAGAGCCCCGCGTCGTGCACCCAGCCGAGGTATTCGGGGCGGTGCTTCTCGATGAGTCGCGCGAGGAAGTCCGAGGCCCCCTTGGCGATCGAGGTGTTCTCGCCGCGCGCGTTGCGCAGGGGCTCGCGCCCGAGCGCGAAGAAGCTGCGGTAGATGAGCGCGTACCCGTCGATCAGGAAGAGCCGCGGAGCAGGAGGCGGGGCCATGACGGAAAGTTGGGGGGCGGACGCCCGATGCGAAACGACGACGCCCGCGCGCTCGAGGCGCGCGGGCGTCGGGGTCGGGGTGCGGGGACGGTCAACAGCGCATCACGTTGGTCGCGCTCTGCCCTTTCTCACCGACGCGGAGTTCGAACTCCACACTCTGTCCCTCGGCGAGCGTCTTGAAGCCGTCCATGGAGATCTGCGTGAAGTGCACGAACACATCACCGCCATTCTCCGGCTCGATGAAGCCATAACCCTTGGCGTCATTGAACCACTTCACCTTCCCCTTCATACCGTACCCCCTGGCCATCACCGGTGGATTGCCTCGCGTTGGCCGGGCGGGGTCGTCCGGCGCGCCCTACTGACTTGGCGCCGCCGGAACGGGTTGTCAAGCGAACTAGCGGACCACGCGCCGCCACACCTGATCGAACTGTGCCTCGCTCTGCTGCGTGAGCCGCCACCGGCCGAACCCGGTCTGGTCGAAGAACTGGAGCTGCACGTTCGCGTTCCGGTACTCCCAGAGCTGCGTGCGGCCGCGCTGCGCGAAGTCGTTCCCCTGCTGGTCGTAGATCTGATCGGGCTCGCCGAGCACCATGAAGACCTTCCCGCGATCGGTGAGCCACCCCGGCATCGACT
>JAIETI010000130.1 GCA_019745365.1 Gemmatimonadaceae bacterium
GCGAGGAGGAAGTCGGTGTTGAGCGCGAACGTCTGTCCGTCGACGCTCAGCGTGGAGCTCGCGTCGGGGCCGCGGCGCACCAGCGGGATCGACTGGAAGTAGCCGTCGGTACCACCGGGCTTCAGACCGAGTCGCTTCAGTTCGGCCGCGATGAAGTCGGTCGCCTTGGTGTTGTAGATCGTGCCACCACCCCGCCCGCCCATCGAGTCGTCGGCGTAGGCGTAGAGGCGCGACATCAGGTCGGTCGCATTGATGGCGGCGGTCGTCGGAGTCGCCACGCGCTTCATCGGGAGCGACTGCGCCGTGAGCGTCGCGGGGAGCGCGACGAGGAGCGCGGTACGGAGGACGGTCGAGGGGATCACAAATCTCTCAGCGAGGGGATGTGGGAACCGGAATGGACACGCCAACGAGAAAGAAGGTAATCCGCGGCGGGGGCGTCGGGGAGCAAACGATCCCCGGGGGGTGTACGTTCTGAGGATGGCACCAGACGGGCGGCGTGGCCGCCCCTTTCCTCAGAGGAGAACCAGGATGACGAAGCGAATGCTGGCCGGCGCGTGCGCGCTGATGATGTCCCTCAGCACGATCGCGGTCGCGCAGGGTCCCGGCGGTCAGGGTGGTGGACAGGGTGGCCCCGGCGGTGGCCAGGGGATGATGCAGCAGATGCAGGCGATGATGTGGAAGGGCATCACGCTCACCGACGCGCAGAAGGCGACGTTGGAGCAGCTCAACAAGGACCAGATGGCGTTCCGCGAGACGATGCGTGGCGCGGACCGTCAGGATCCGGCGGTGCGCCAGAAGAACCAGGAGTTCATGGCGAAGCGCGAAGAGGCGATCAAGGCGATGCTGACGCCGGAGCAGCAGGCGCAGTACGCGAAGAACCGCGAGGAGATGGCGGCGATGCGGTCGCGGATGGGTCCGCCGCCGACGCGCTGAGCGCGTTCTCTCTGATGTGAGCGAGCGGCCCTTGGCGGGGCCGCTCGTTTTTTTCTTGTGCGCTCCCCGCGTCGGAGAGGGTCGCTGCTCACGGCCACTCGCTTACACGCTTCGAGCCAACCGCTGCGCGGTTGTCTCTCGCTACGCGAGAGGCCGTTCGCGGCGGCCCTCACCGCCGCGGGGGATAGCGGGAGGGCGCGGGGGGCTCCCCCGCGAGGGCGTGCGGCGTAGCGAGAGACTCGCGGGCAGCGCCCGCGAGGCTCGAAGCGTGTAAGCCGCGTAGCCCACGCGGGGGAGAACCTCGCGCCCGACCACGCGCACCGGCGCGCAGCCGAACCTCTACACGCCCGTCTTGATCGCCCGCGCCGCCATCCGGTCCGTGAGCGACGGCGCGATCAGCCGGATCCACTGCCCGATCTTCCCGCGCCACGTGTACACGACCTCGCGGTCGCGCCGCGTCATGGCGCGTAGCATCGTCGCCACCGCGACCTCCGGCCGCATCGCCTGCGCCTCGCGCACATGACTCATGTCCTTCGCCGCGCCCGAGGCACCGAGGTTGCGCCGCCGCCACTCGGTGGACACGAACCCCGGGCACACCATCGTGATCGCGACGCCGCTCCCCATCAGCTCGATCCGGAGCGAGTCGAAGAACCCGTGCAGCGCGTGCTTACTCGCGGCATACCCACTCCGCGTCGGGACGCCGACCTTCCCCGTCAGCGAACTCATCACCACGATCTGCCCGCGCCGCGCCCGCAGCGTGGGGAGCGCCGCACAGGTGAGATACACGCTCCCGAGATAGTTCACGCGCATGATCCGCTCGAACACCGACACGTCGGTGATCTCCTCCACGCGCGCCCACATCCCGAGCCCCGCATTGAGCACGAGCGCATCGATGCCGCCATGTCGCTCCACCGTCGCCGCGATCACCGCGCGGCAGCGCGCTTCATCGGTCACATCGGCGACTTCGACGCTCGCCGCGGCCCCGAGCGCTCGGCATTCCGCTGCGACCCGCTCGAGCTTCTCCCGATCCCGCGCGAGGAGGATCAACGTGGGGCGCTGGGGCGCGAGCTGTCGCGCGAGCTCCGCGCCCATCCCACTCGACGCACCGGTGATCAGGACGACCTTGCCCGCGTAGGTACTCACGCGCGCACCGCGGCGATCGCCGAGACCTCGATCTGATAGCCGTAGTGCAGCTCCTTGACCGGGACCACCGCGCGCGCGGGCTTATGGTCCCCCAGCACGCGGATGTAGGCGGCGTTCACCGCCGGCCAGAGCTCGATATCGCTCACGTAGATCGTCACCGAGAGGAGCTGGTCGAGATCGCTCCCGGCGGCCCGCAGGATCGCACGGACGTTCGCGAAGGTCTGCGTCACCTGCTGTTCCATATCACCGACCACGTGCGTGGTCGCGCCCGGAACGATGGGGAGTTGCCCCGCGACATAGACCGTGCCGTTGTGGACGACGGCCTGCGAGTAGTGCCCCGCGGGGAGGGGGGCATCGGGTGTCGTGATGTGCTTCATCCCGCAGAAGCTACCGACCCCGCGCCAGCGCGCCACTCAGCGCGTAGCTTTGTGGGATGGAACCGCTCGATCTCCTCGCGGTCGGCCCGCACCGCGATGACGTGGAACTCCTCTGCGGTGGGACGATCGCGGCCGCCGTCGCCCGTGGGCGACGCGTCGGGATCCTCGACCTCACCGCAGGCGAGATGGGCACGCGCGGCTCGGCCGCCATCCGCGAACGCGAGGCGAACGCCGCTGCCGAGGTGCTTGGTGTCGCCGTGCGTGAGAATCTGCGCCTCCCCGACGCGGGGATCACCAACACCGACGAGACGCGTCGACGATTCGCCGCGGTCCTGCGACGGCTGCGCCCGACGGTCGTGATCGCCCCCGCACCGAAGGGGCGTCACCCCGACCATCGCGTGACGAGTCAGCTCACACGCGACGCGTGCTTCCTCGCCGGACTCACCAAGCTCGACGAGCGGACCCCGCCGCATCGCCCGCGAAAGACGATCCACGCGATCGCCTATCGCGAGGACTACGTGAAGCCGACCTTCGTGGTCGACATCTCCGACCACTTCGAGACCAAGCTCGCCGCGATCCGCTGCTACGCCTCCCAGTTCGAGGGGCTCACGCAAGCGGGCGAGGTGTACCCGAACGGCGAGCCGTTGGAAGACATCGTCCGGCATCACGCGGCGCACTACGGCTCGCTGATCCGCTGCCGCTACGGCGAACCCTTCTGGACGCAGGAGACGATGCGCGTGGAGGACATCATCTCCCTCGACGTCTCCAGTTGGTGATTCGATGGTGATCCGACCCCCTAACTGAGATCCACATGTCCGACACCCAAGTCACCTACGGTTCGTATCTCGACATCGACGGCCTGCTCCGCTTGCAGCGCCCGCAGTCGAAGCCCGAGCATCCGGACGAGCTGTTGTTCATCGTGGTGCACCAGGCGAGCGAGCTCTGGTTCAAGGTCATCCTCCACGAACTCGATCGCCTCATCGAGCGGCTCCGCGCGACCGATGCAGCCGGTGCACTCGCGGTGATGAAGCGCGTGAACACCTTGGTGGGGATCGTCGCGCACGAGCTGACCTCGCTCGACACGCTCCCGCCGCACCGTTTCGCACAGTTTCGCGGCTATCTCGGCAGCTCCAGTGGGTCACAGAGCGCACAGTTCCGCGCGATCGAAGCCGTGTCCGGACTCCGCGACGCGCACTTCCTGAACACCATCCGCGAGCACGGCGACCCGCCCGCGCTCGTACAGCGTGCGCTCGAACGCCCCACGCTCCAAGAGCTGTTCATCACGCTGGTGGAGCAGAGTGGGGCGCAGCTCGCCGATCTGTATCGTGCCGAGGGGTCGCACGACGTGCTCTTCCTCCTCGCGGAATCGCTTCTCGAGTATGAGCAGGCCTTCGCGCGCTGGCGCTTCGGGCATGTGCAGTTGGTGGAGCGCATCCTCGGCCCCGACACCGGTGGCACGGGTGGCACGCTCGGTGCCCGCTATCTCCAGCGCACGATCTCGCAGCGCTTCTTTCCAGAGCTGTGGAAGGTGCGCGCGAGCTTCTTCGCTCCCCCGGCGTGAGCGCACCACTCGATATCACCGTGCCGCTCGCGCGCGGCACGGCGGAGTGGCCGGGCGATACGCCGTTCGACTGCGGGTGGCACGCGCGGATCGCTGAGGGATCGAGTGTGAACCTGACGCGGCTCACGATGAGCCCACATGTCGCGACGCACGCGGACGCCCCAATGCACGTGCGCGAGGGTGCACCCGCGAGCGAGATGCTCCCGGTGGACGCGTTCATCGGCGCGGCCACGGTCGTCGTGCTGCGCGACGCGACGGGGCCGGTCACCATCGACGAGTTGACGGCGCTCGGCGCACCGATCGGGACCGAGCGGATCCTGCTGCGCACCGGCGCGAGCATCGCCGCCGGTGCCTTCCCTGACGCATGGCGCACGCTCGCCCCCGACGCGGCGGCCGCGTATGCGCGCGGCGGCCTCCGACTGTTGGGCGTCGACGCGCCGAGCGTGGATGCGCGGACCGCGACCACGCTGGCGGTGCACCACGCGCTGTTCGACGGCGGCGCCTTCGTGCTCGAGAACCTCGACCTTCGCGCCGTCGCGGCGGGGCGCTACACGCTGACCGCGCTCCCGCTCCGCATCATCGGCGCAGACGCGGCTCCGGTGCGCGCGCTGCTCACACCCGCCTAGCGCGCGTGCCTGAGCTCCCGGATCTCGCGGTGTACGTCGACGCGCTCGAGCGTCGCCTCGCGGGAGAGCCGATCGAACAGATTCTGATTGTGCAACCGTTCGTGCTGCGCTCGGTGGATCCTCCGATCAGTGCCGCCGTGGGTTCGCGCGTGAGTGCGATCTCCCTGCTCGGCAAGCGACTCGTGCTGACGCTCGACTCGGGGATGGTGCTCCTCATCCATCTGATGATCGCGGGCCGGTTTCAGTGGGACCCCGCGAAGAAGCTCCCGAATCGACGACTGACCCTTGCCGCGTTCGATGTGCCCGCGGGGCGCCTTCTTCTCACCGAAGCGGGGACCACGCGGCGGGCCTCGCTGCATCTACTCGCGAGCCCTGCGGAGCTCGCGCCCTTCGATCGCGGCGGGGTGGATGCGCGCGTGATCGACGGCGCCGCTTTCCGCGCGCTGCTCCAACGCGAGAACCGAACCGTGAAGCGCGCCCTCACCGACCCGCGCCTCTTCGCCGGGATCGGGAACGCGTACTCCGACGAGATCCTGCACGCGGCGCGTCTCTCCCCGCTCACACTGACGCGCAAGCTCACGGAGGCGCAGTGCGCCACGCTCCACGACACACTCCGCACCACGCTGGCGGCGTGGACGGCGCGGCTCCGGGCTGAGGTTGGTGAGGGGTGGCCGAAGAAGGTCACGGCGTTCCACCCCTCCATGGCTGTCCATGGCCGCTTCGGCCTCCCCTGCCCCGTGTGTGGGGCCAAGGTCCAGCGGATCCGCTACGCCGACAACGAGACGAACTACTGCGCGCGCTGCCAGACCGGGGGGCGCGTGCTCGCGGACCGGGCGCTGAGTCGGCTCCTCGGCGAGGACTTTCCTCGGGAACTGGCCGAGGATTAGGCGGCGGGACCCGTCCCCCCGCCCCCCGGGGCGGATTAGTTTTCACGGATGCCGCCGCTCACCTATCTCGATCACGCCGCGACGACCCCGGTGCGCCCCGAGGTGGTCGCTGC
>JAIETI010000049.1 GCA_019745365.1 Gemmatimonadaceae bacterium
GCAGGTGGAGCGCCTGCAGGCGATCGCGCGTCGCCTCGCCGAGCTCGATGTGGTGGCCGGGCTCGCGGATGTCGCGGCGCGCGAAGGGTACGTGCGCCCGGTGGTCGAGGACGGCTTCACGCTTGCCATCGAGGGTGGGCGCCACCCGGTGGTGGAGCGGATGATGCCGCGCGATCAGTTCATCCCGAACGACGTGCGGCTCGACGCGAGCGCGCAGATGATCATCCTGACCGGGCCGAACATGGCCGGCAAGAGCACGATCCTCCGGCAGGTGGGACTGGTTGTGCTCATGGCGCAGATGGGGAGTTATGTCCCGGCGCGCACGGCGACGGTCGGTGTGTGCGATCGCGTGTTCACGCGTGTGGGGGCGAGCGACAACCTCGTGCGTGGGCAGTCCACCTTCATGGTGGAGATGTCGGAGACGAGCGCGATCCTGCACACGGCCACCGCGCGGAGTCTGGTGCTCCTCGATGAGATCGGGCGTGGAACGGCGACGTGGGACGGCGTCTCGATCGCGTGGGCGGTGAGCGAGCACCTGCACGAGCGCGTGGGGTGCAAGACGATCTTCGCGACGCACTATCACGAGCTCACGCAGCTCGCCGACGAGTTCACCACGGTGCGCAACTTCAACGTCGGCGTGCGCGAGGTGGGCGAGGAGATCCTCTTCCTGCATCGCTTGCAGCCCGGCGGTGCGGACCGGTCGTACGGGATCGAGGTCGGGCGACTCGCGGGGCTCCCGCCGAGTGTGATCGCGCGGGCGCGGGCGCTGTTGAAGTTGTTGGAGGGCGAGCAGCTCGCGGTGGCGCTCACCGGCCGCGCCACGCCGCGCGCCGCGACACCCTCGCGCGAGGGGCAGCTCGCGCTCTTCGGCCTGGGCGCGCATCCGGTGGTGGAGCAGCTGCGCACCCTCGACCCGGACGCCGTCACCCCCCGCGAAGCACTCGCCCTCCTCGCGGAGCTCGCGGAGCGGGCCCGGACGGAGGTGTCATGAGGCGCGGATGGATGATCGCGATCGCGTTCGGCACGAGCGCGTGCATCAACGAGCGCGAAGCCGCGATGGCGATCGAGGCGTTGACCCCGGCCGGCACGCGCCCGGAGGTCGTCCCCGAGCTGCGCGTTGCTTCGCCCTTCGGCTACCCTGCGGCCGCCTGGGAGGCGAAGGCGAGTGGTGAGGTGACGCTGCGACTCTTCCTCGATCGCACCGGCACACCCGTCCCCGAGTCGACCAGTGTGGCGCGTTCGTCGGGTGTGCTGACGCTCGACTCCGCCGCGCTGCGCCAAGCCCGGCGCCTTCGCTTCACCCCCGCCCGTTCGAAGGGCGAAGCCGTGGAGGTCTCACTCCTCCTCCCGGTGCAGTATCGTCATCCCACGGGAGCCTGACATGACCGACATCATCCGCCACCGCGAGATCTACGACTCCGTCCTCGAGACGATCGGATGGACGCCGCTGATCCGGCTCCATCGGATCACCCGCGGCATCCGCACGCCGGTGCTTGGCAAGGCGGAGATCTTCAATCCCGGCGGTAGTGTGAAGGACCGTATCGGGATGCCGATCATCGAAGCGGCTGAGCGCGACGGCACACTCAAGCCCGGCGGGACGATCGTCGAAGGGACGAGCGGGAACACCGGCGTGGGGCTCGCGATCGCGGCCGCACTCAAGGGATACCGCTGCATCTTCACGATGCCGGACAAGATGTCGCAGGAGAAGGTGCGTTTGCTGAAGGCCTTCGGTGCCGAGGTGATCATCACCCCGACGGCCGTGCCGCACGATCATCCGGACAACTACGTGATGATGGCGAAGCGGATCGCGAAGGAGACGCCGAATGCGATCCTCGCGAACCAGTTCTACAATCAGGCCAATCCCGACGCGCACTTCGCGACCACGGGTCCGGAGCTCTGGGAGCAGACGCAGGGGCGGATCACGCACTTCGTCGGCGCGGCGGGAACTGGCGGGACGCTCACCGGGGTGGGGCGCTACCTCAAGTCGAAGCGCGCTGATGTGAAGATCGTCGCCGGCGATCCCCAAGGATCGATCCTCGCCGAGGTGTGGCGCTCGAAGGGCGAGCACAAGCCCGAGGGGACGCCGTACAAGGTGGAGGGGATCGGGCAGGATAAGATCCCGGACACGCTCGCCATGAGTGTGATCGACGAGTTCCAGACGGTGAGCGACAAGGACGCGTTCGCGATGGCGCGCCGCCTCACGCGCGAGGAGGGGATCTTCGTGGGCGGCTCCGCGGGGTTGATCGCGCACGTCGCGTTGAATGTCGCGCGGCGGCTCGATGATCCGAACGCGATGGTGGTCACCTTCCTGTGTGATACCGGCGAGCGCTATCTCTCGAAGCTCTACAACGATGAGTGGATGCGCGAGAACCAGATGCTCGAGCCGGAGAAGATCACGCTCGGGCAGCTCTTGGGCGCGAAGACCGGCGTGACACCGGTGATCGTGAGTGCGGCGCCGGGGCAGACGGTGCGGCAGGCGCTGCGTCTCATGAGTCAACACGATGTATCGCAGCTCCCAGTGATGGATGGCTCCAACTGTGTCGGCTCGGTGAGCGAGACCGTCCTCGCGTCGAAGGGGCTTGAGGATGCGAAGGTGCTGGATCGCACGGTGAGTGAGGTGATGGACCCGCCGTTCCCTGTCGTCGAGAGTGGTGTGCCGATCGATGCGGTGGTGCGGCTCGTGACGAAGTCGAACCCGGCGGTGCTCGTCCGCGCGAACGGGGCGATGCAGGGGATCCTCACGCGATCCGACCTGCTCCACTTCCTGATGGCGCGCTGAGATGCGGATCACGGTGTTGATGGGCGGCAGTTCGTCGGAACGCGACGTCTCGCTCGCCTCAGGTGTCCGCGTGGTCGGCGCGCTGCGATCGCTGGGTCATCAGGTGACGCCGGTCGATCCGGCGGTCGGGGTGCTCGAAGACGCCGCATTCGCCGCGCTCGCGAGCGGCGGGGTGCGTCAGGCCCCGCCGACCTTGACCGCGCTGAATGCGCTCGCCCAGACCGAACTCTCCCCCGTGCTCGCGACGATGCCCGCGATCCGGAACGCGGAGGTGGTCTTTCTGGCGCTGCACGGCGGGCAGGGGGAAGATGGGACGATCCAGGCGATGCTCCGTGCCGCCGACGTGCGTTTCACGGGGAGCGGGCCGCTCGCCAGCGCGCTCGCGATGGACAAGGATCTTTCGAAGACACTGTTTCGCGCCGCCGGGGTGACGACGGCCGACTGGCTGATGGCTCCGGTGAACGAGGACGAGGTCGAGCGCGTACTCGGGTGGCCGGTGATCGTGAAGCCGTCGAAGCAGGGGTCGACCGTGGGGCTCACGTTGGTGAAGGAGCGCGCCGCGTTCGCCGAGGCCGTCGCCCTCGCCTCGAACTATGACGACGAAGTGATGGTCGAGCAGTTCATCCCGGGGCGGGAGTTCACGGTGGGGATCCTCGGCGATCTCGCGCTCCCGGTGGGGGAGATAATCCCCGCGCACGAACTGTACGACTATGAGTGCAAGTACACGCCGGGGATGGCGCGGGAGGAGTTTCCCGCCGCCCTCACGGCGTCGCAGACGGCGGATGTCCAGCAGCAGGCGCGCGACGCCTTCCGCGCGCTCAAATTGTCGGGGTACGCCCGAATTGACTTCCGGATGCTCAAAGACGGTACATTCTACTGTCTAGAAGCGAACACTTTGCCCGGGATGACCGAACTCTCGCTCATCCCGCAGGCAGCGGCGGCTCATGGGATCTCCTTCCCCGAGCTGTGTGAACAGATTGTGCGGCTGGCGATGGCTGGTCCGGGGAGAGGAACACAGAGATGAGCACACCGCCGATGCATGCGGCCGCGCTGGCCGGAGTCCCGTCCGGGGTACAGACCCTTGGTCCGTGGGCTGGGCGCCGTCAGCTTTTCGTTCGCTTCGCCGGCGAGGCGGAGACGGCCACGATGTACACGAGCACGGCGCTGGCGCGGGAGTTGGAGCGGCAGACTGGGCGGAGCCGGTTCCACTCGGTATGTATCGGTGGGCGCGATCCGCTCGGGAACGTTCCCTTCTTGATGGCAGCGCTCGCCGCCGCACCGCCGTCGCTTCCGGTAATGCTCGACACCGATGGTCAGCGGCCCGAGGCGCTCGCGATGTTGGCGCCCTCGCTCGCGATGACACAGGTGACAGTGGAGTTCGGCGGCGGCGAAGCTGCGCTGACCCACGCGGTCGAGACGATCTCGGGTGCTGCGGGGGCGGGGTGTGCCCACGCCCTCGCGCTCTGCCCGAGAGAAGACACCACCGATGCCGTGATCCTCCGCTTGATCGGCCTCGCCCACGAGGCGAGCGCATTGACGCAGGTGGTGATCCACCCGACGATGGCGCCGGACTCGGCGTTGCTCGATCGCCGTTGGGCGGCCGTGCTCGAGCAGGCGACGGCGCTGCACGCTGACACGCGACTCGCGCTCCGTCTTCCGCCCCCGACGGGGATGCGGTGAGAAGCGGCGCCGGGGCGCCGAGCGCCCCAGCGATGACGCCGGCGGTGCGCTGGCTGATCGGGGTGAGCGTGGCGCTGCACTTCCTGCAGCTGACCGTCATTCAGCCCGAGGATCTCCAACTCGCGCTCGGGTTCCGCACGAGTGCGATCGCGTCGCATTGGTGGACGGTCGCGACGTACATGTTCGTGCACGGCGGGTTCTGGCACCTCGCGCTCAACATGTACACGCTCTGGATCTTCGGGCCACGACTCGAGGCCGCGTGGAGCACGGGTGAGTTCGTGCGCTACTACCTCTGGTGCGGGTTGGGTGGGTGGTTCGTGCATCTCTTCGTGGCCGGCGATGCGGTGTTGATCGGTGCGTCGGCGGCGGTGCTCGGCGTGATGCTCGCCTATGCGAGCGCGTGGCCCCGTGACGAAGTGTATCTGTTCGGGGTCATCCCCCTCTCGATGCGCGCGCTGATGGTGGTGCTCGTGGTGATGAACCTGGCGGGCGGTGCAACGAGTGAGGTCGGCGCCGGTGGCGTCGCGTATCTCGCGCATCTCGGTGGACTCGGGGCCGGTTGGATCTATCTGCGCACGTTGCATGCGTTCGACCTCCGCCGCTGGACGCGTGGGGTGGCGCCCGTCGCGGATCCGCCGGACGAGGAGTCGATGCCGCGTGCGGTCCCGCGGGGGCGTGCGCCTCGCACAGAAGCGGGAATGGACGACATCGTGGCCCAGAGCCAGGCCGCGACCGCCCAGCACAGCTCGAACGTGAGCGCCGCTCCGCCGATGAGCGTGAGCGCCGAACGTTCGGCGCTCGACAACATCCTCGACAAGATCTCCGCCCAGGGGATCGAGAGTCTCACCGCGACGGAGCGTCGGATCCTCGACGATGCCTCCCGCCGCCTTCGTGATCACTGACCGATGCCGACACCCGCTCTCCTCGAAGCGTTCCCGAACCCGTATCCCGATCGGGACTACGAGATCTTCATGACCTGCCCGGAGTTCACCTCGCTCTGCCCGCTGGGTGGCGTCGAGAGCGATGCGCAGGAACTCGCGCTGTTGCAGGGTGGAGCGCCGGACTTCGCCACGATCAACATCACGTATACGCCTGCGGCGGTCTGCGTCGAGTTGAAGAGCCTCAAGCTCTATCTCTGGAGTTTCCGCAA
>JAIETI010000174.1 GCA_019745365.1 Gemmatimonadaceae bacterium
CGCAGCGGATGCGACTCGACCGCGTCGACCGCGTGGGTCTGCACGTTCGAGGTGAGGCAGCATTCGACCGCGATGCGACGATCGTTCACGTACTGCATGAGCGACGGATCGTCGATGAGCTTCGTGCCATGGCCGATGCGATGGGCGCCGCACGCGTGCACCGCGTCACGCACCGACTCCGCGCCCGCCCCTTCGCCAGCGTGACAGGTGCACGCGAGGTCGTGGCCACGCGCCCACTCGAAGGCCTTCAGATGGCGCGACGCAGGGTTCCCCGCCTCGCCTCCCGCGAGATCGAATCCGACGACCCCGCGGTCCCGATACTCCACCGCGAGTTTCGCGAGTTCGAGCGACACGTCGGGCGACATGTTCCGGATGGCCGTCACGATCACTTTCCCGATCACTCCGGTCTCGCGCCGCGCCCGCGCGAGTCCGCGCAGCGGCCCTTCGACGGCCTCGCCGAGCGAGATTCCGCGTCGCACGTTGAGGATCGGCGCGTAGCGCACCTCGATATAGCGCACCCCCTCGGCGGCGGCATCGAGCGCGAGCTCGTACGCCACTCGCTCCAGCGCCGCCTCCGTCTGGAGCACAGAGAGCGTCACCGAGAAGCGTTCGAGGTACTCCTCGAGATTGTGCGCATCATCGACGCGCATGTAGTCAGCGAGCGACGCGGCGTCGTCCGCCGGCATCGCGACGCCGTACTCACGGCCGAGGTCCAGCAGGGTGGCGGGGCGGATGCTCCCATCCAAGTGGCAGTGCAGCTCGGCCTTGGGGAGCCGCGTCAGGAGTTCGGTGCTGAGCGTCATGCGGTCTCCGCGTCGCGGAGCGCCCGCACCGATGCGGTGCGCAGCACGATCCCGCCGTGCGCAGGGCTCGCTGCCGCGATCGGAAGCCCGCGACTGTCCGTGAGGACACGCGTCCCGGCCGCGACGGCGTCCCCCTCGGCCGGATCGCTCGCGCGGAGCGCTTCGAGCGCGGTGCTCCCCGCCGCGACCTCCACGCGAGCGCCGTTCACGAAGGCGACGATCGTGCTCATCGCGGTCCCCCGTCGCGGCGCGTGCTCGCGTAGGCGGCTGCCGCGAGTGACCCTGGGGTGAGCCGCCAGTTGCGTGCGCCGAAGTCCGCCGGGCGGAGCACCCCGCGGCGCTGGGCTTCCTCGATCAGGAGGTCGCGGATCTCGCGCTGCTGATCGTAGAGCACCGGCGCCGTGGCGATGAAGCCGTAGCCCCCGCCGCCACCCGCGCGGTAGTTGTTGAGCGCCATCGTGAAGGTGTCGGTCGGCCGTACCGCCTTCCCGCGCACGCGGAGGCCGACCACCCGGTCGCCGACGGGACGCCGCAGATCGATCTCATAGTCGGCGCCGGCCACCATGTCGAAGTTGAACCCGGGGATGTTCGGATCGGGGCGCACGGTGTCGCCGCGCACCTCCCAGTAGCGCGCACTCTGCTCGAGATACTGCTTGAGCTGCGCCCCGGTGATCCGGATCGCACGCAACGTGTTGTCGTAGGGATAGAGTTTCGCCATCTGCGCGACCGTGATCGGCCCCGCCGGCAAGGCGGCGCCGAGATCGAACGCCGCGGTGCTCGCGAGATCGGCGCCCGTGACCTTGCGCTCGACCTCGAGGATGAAGTTCATGAGCGCCGTGGCGCCCACCCGCGCGGAGTCGGCATTCCACGCTGACTCCGTCCGGCCGACGACGGTGTTCGCGTACGCGATCGCCGCGGCGTGCCCGCGCGCCGTGGCCGCGACGACGGCAGGGGACTCCGCGTGGCCGGCGCTCCGCACCAACACCCCGCGCTTGGCGATCACCGACCACCGCTGCCCGCGGTTCTGCACGGTGAGCCGCGCGAGCGCGACGCTCTCGCCGAAGTTCTTCGCCTGGACGAGCAGCACCCCGCCGATGCTCGTGTCCGCCATCTCGCGATGGGAGTGTCCGTAGACGACGAGATCGATCCCGGGGACGTCCATCGCGATGCGAGCGGACGGGTTCTCGCTCGCCACGTTCGTCGTGTCGTAGGTGGACGCCCCGTCGAGCCCCGCATGCACCACCACGATCAGGATGTCCGCGCCCGCCTCACGCGCCTCGATGGCGGCCGCCTTCAGCGAGGTGACGATGTCGCCGATCGTCACCCGACCGCGCAGGAGGTCGCGGTCCCACACCATCGATCCCGGGTTGGTGGCACCGAGGATCCCGACACGGACGCCACCGCGCTCGACGATGCGGTACGCGGGGAGGAAGCGGCTCCCGTCCGCGCGACGTGCGTTCGCCGCGAGGAAGGGGAAGCTGGCGCTGGCGAGGGCGCGCTCCAGCGTCGGGAGCCCGTAGTTGAACTCGTGGTTCCCCAGCGCCGCCGCGTCGTAGCGCATCGCATTCATCGCCGCGATCACGGGGTGCGGCCCGGCCGTGTCCCGGCGCGCCGCGACGTAGGTCAACGGGTTCCCTTGGAGGAGGTCACCTGCGTCCACCAGGATCACCCGGTCCGGGTTCGCGGATCGCACCGAGTCGACGATCGTGGCGGCGCGCGCGAGGCCGCGGCGCGCGTCGTCGCGGCCCGTGAAATAGTCGTATCCGCGTAGCCGCCCATGCACGTCGGTCGTCGCCGCGATCACCAGATCGACGACCGTCCCTTGGGCCGGCATCCGGGTGGGGAGGGCCAGCAGCAGGGCGCCCGCGGCGCTCCACATCAGTCGCTGTCGCATCCGCACAAATGTAGCGGCGCCAGCACGGGGTCGCGCCGTGACCGCCTCGTGACCGACCGGTGGTTGACCCTGTTGCTGCACCGTCGCAAGCTCTATGGGATGTCCGCCCCCCTCATCATCGGGATCGCCGGAGGTTCCGGCTCCGGGAAGTCCACCGTCTCGCGCCGGATCGCGGAAGCGCTCCGGCCGGCGTCGGTCGCCTTCCTCGACATGGACGCGTACTACCGCGACTACGGTGCACGCCCCATGGCCGAGCGGATGCGCATCAACTGGGACCACCCGGACGCCTTCGACCTCGAGCTCCTCGACGCCCACCTCGCGGCGCTCGTCCGCGGCGACGCGATCGAGAAGCCGATCTACGACTTCGTGCACCATCGACGCGCCCCCGAGACCGAACGGATCACCCCGGCCGACGTGGTCGTGGTGGACGGCTTCCTCCTCTTCGTCGATGAACGGATCCGGTCCCGCTGTGACGTGAAGCTCTTCGTCGATGCCGACGCCGACATCCGCCTCATCCGACGCATCCGCCGCGACGTGACCGAACGCGGGCGTCCGCTCGAGACGATCCTAGAGCAGTACCTCGCGACGGTGCAACCGATGCACTTGCAGTTCGTCGAGCCGAGCAAACGCTACGCGGATCTCATCGTGCCGCGCGGTGGCCACAACGACGTGGCCATCGATCTCATCGTGACGATGATCCGTCACCGCATGTCCCTGGAGTCCGTGTGAGCGCCGCCCCCATCCGCGTCCTCGTCGTCGATGACGAGCCCGACATCGTCGCCCTCGTCGCGTATCATCTCGCGAAGGAGGGCTACCGCGTCGCGACCGCCAGCGATGGGCACGAGGCGCTGCAGATCGCGCGTCGCGAGCCCCCCTCGCTCGTCGTCCTCGACCTGATGCTCCCCGGGATGAGCGGTTTCGAGGTGCTCCAGCAGTTGCGCGCCGGCGAGGCGACGCGGAGTGTGGCCGTCCTGATGCTGACCGCCCGGAAGGAGGAGCAGGACCGGATCGAAGGGCTCTCGCTCGGTGCCGACGACTACCTCACGAAGCCCTTCTCTCCGCAAGAGCTCGTGCTCCGCGTCGGGGCGATCCTCCGCCGCGTCTCCGCCGCGAGTGCGCCCCCGACCGACCGGATGACGATCGGCCCGATCGTGATCGACCGCGTGGGGCATCGCGTCCTCGTCGACGGGGCCGAGATCGAACTCACGCCGACCGAGTACAAGCTGCTCCTCACGCTCGCCGAGCGCCGCGGGCGCGTCCTCTCGCGCAGCCATCTGCTCGAGACGGTCTGGGAAGCGGCGCCCGATATCCAGACCCGCACCGTCGACATGCACGTACAGCGGCTCCGCTCCAAGCTCGGTGATGCCGGTGATGTCGTCGAGACGGTGCGCGGCTTCGGCTACCGCCTCCGCGTCGAGAGCGGCGCGCGCGCGTGAGGCTCACACAGCGGCTCCTCCTCGGAGCGCTGGGCGTCGTCACGCTCCTGGTCGTCGTCATCACCGCCGTGGTGGAACAGGAACTCCGCGGTCGCCTCACCGACGACTCGGCGGTGTTCCTCGGTCAGGAAGCGCGCCTCGTTGCGCTGCAGTGGGACGGTCGCCTCCCGGCCGACTCCCTCGCCGACCTCGCTGGCGCCGCGCTCGCGCATCGCGTGACGCTCATCGGCCCCGATGGCGTCGTGCTCGGCGACTCCGATTTCGACGGCCCACCGCTCGCGTCGCTCTCGAACCACCTCGATCGCCCCGAGCTGCAGGAGGCGCTGCGCGCACCGATCGGGCGGGCCCAACGAGCGAGTGTCTCCCGAGGGGATGAGGAGCTGTATGTGGCGGTCCGCTCGCCGCGCGGCTTCGCCCGCGTCTCCGTCCCGATGCGCTCACTCGAGGAGATCCTCGACGCCGCGCGCCGCCGGATCCGCACCGCGGGCGCGCTCGCGCTCATCGCCGCCGCCTTCCTCGCCTGGATCTTCTCACGCTCGGTCACCCGTCCGGTCGCGGAACTGAGCGCCCGTGCTCGCGCGATGGCGGACGGCGATCTGCGCCCCGGCCGCGCGATCAATGCCCCCGGTGAGGTCGGCGAGCTCGCCGACGCGCTCGACACGCTCGGCGCGCAGCTCTCCGCGCGCCTCGAGGCGCTGGGCGCCGAAGAACAGCTCCTCTCCCAGCTGACCGAGTCGCTCGACGAAGGCGCCCTCGCGATCGATATCGACCGGCGCGTGGTGCGGATCAATGAGACCGGGCGGCGGCTCCTCAAGGTCACCTGGCCCCTCCCCTTCTCGGTGGAGCACCTCCCGCGCGAGACGCCGCTGCGTGAGGCGCTCGAATCCGCCTTTCGCGGCGAGACGACCGCCGGCGCCGAGGTCGTGATCGCGGGGCGCACGATGAACGTGACCGCGCGTCCGCTCGCCGACGGCGGCGCCGTGCTTGCGCTCTTCGACCTCACCCGACTCCGCCGGCTCGAAGCGGTGCGCCGCGATTTCGTCGCCAACGTCTCGCACGAACTACGCACCCCGCTCGCGATCGTGAGCGGCTTCGCGGAGACGCTCGCCCAGGACGACCCGCCCACCGAACAGCGACGCCAGTTCGTCGCGCGGATCCTCTCGAACGCGCGTCGGATGCAGCGGATCGTGGACGATCTGCTCGATCTCTCGCGCATCGAGTCAGGTGGATGGGTCCCGAACCCGGTGCGCACCGAGATCGCCACGGCCGCGCACGAGGCGCTCGCCTCGGCGCAGGACGCAGCGACGGCCAAGGGGCTCACGTTGAGTGCCGAGATCGCACCCGACGCGGTCACCGCCTTCGCCGACCCCACCGCGCTCCGGCAGGTGCTCGGGAACCTCGTTGACAACGCCGTGCGGCATACGACCACCGGCCAGATCGTCGTGGCCAGCCGCGCGAGCGACGGCGGGG
>JAIETI010000057.1 GCA_019745365.1 Gemmatimonadaceae bacterium
GGTCGTCACCGCCGCACAGCGGCGCGGTCGTCCGCACCGCCAAACTCTACAGGGGCGGCAGGCAAGCCCGCCCCGACGCCCCCTGCGGGCGGCGGGGGGGCGGGCGGGGGGGGGGCCCGTGGGGGGGGCCGGCGCAGGCGATGAGGGGCACTCATCTCGTTGTCCGAACGCAAACGGAGTGGGTGCGCAGAGTGCAATCGGTCGTCGGAATCGAGAGGACGGCGAACCGAATGGGCGAGATGACGTCCATCTGCTCCTTTACGGATGCGAGCGGTCGCTCCGCGGTAAAGACCTACTCGAAGACACCATCGTCGAAGGGGCCGCTGCTCACACGCTTCTGAAGCCAAAACAAACGGTCGGCGTTTCCTGAGATTGCATGCTCAAGCAACAGAATCACTTCGAGCGAGGTGTCCACGATTTTGGTCCAGATCATCTCATCCGCGGTGAAGACGGCCGCCTCGCCGCTTCTGCGATACACGTCCGAGTGTGCGAGCCCAGCTTGCCAGAAGCGCGCATCCTTCTCCAGATGCATCTCGCCCGCGCTAGGCAACGGGCTGGCATGCACGATTGAATCGCGAAAGTCCTTGGCTTCGTTCAAAAGGAACGCGATTTCGGTGAAGTTGTTCTCTTGAAAGACCGGGTGCGGTCGATTCAATATGATTCTGGGGTAGTGCAAGAGCTTCTTCCTAAACGAGACGAGTCTCCGCCGCCCTTTACTCGAATCCCACTCTGTGAGAAGATCGAGAGATTCTTTGGGTAGCGTTTTCCCCGCGACCACGACGTGATCGAACGCGATGGAATTGAGATACTCCTCTACCAAGTAGAACGCGGAAGATACGGCAGCGCGTCGGCTCGCGGCCGACTCCTTGTGCACGAGTCTTGCCGATGATGCTTGGGTGACCACCGGCAGCAGTCGCCAGGCACGATTGAAGTGAGCACACATATCCTCGTAGACGGCTGCTTCGAGCAATCTCCACTCACCGGGATTCCCGTTCATGTCGAATCCATGAATGTCGACTGAGATGCGCGTGTGCCACGGGAACGTTAGGAGATAGGGAAAGAGCTTCGTGGGTTCGCGCCAGAAGCCGAACAGTTGAACCTTCGAAAGAAACACATAGTCCGCCGTGTTCTTCCTCGCATCCAAAAAAAACTTGATGAAGTCGCTGCCGGAGATGCGGGGTCGGAGGGTCGCGCGGGCCTCGCGGAGTTCTTCAGTGAGTCGAGTGATCGCTGATGCCAGTTCACGCCGAGTCAGGTTAGGCAGCGATGCGACGTCGTTCTCGAAACGGCGGTGTGTTAAGGAACCGTACTGGCGGGAAAGAACCAGCATGCCCTGAAACTCACGTAGCAGCGACTCAAGCTTGTGCTCGAGGGCGGCTCGTCCAGCCGACAAGACAGTCAACTTCGAACTGTAGCGACGGCGGCTGCCGATGCACTCACAGCAACTAGCGCCGCAGTGCCGGGAACTTCCGCATCAACCACGCCAGCACCTCCTGCTGATCCGCCACTGTCGCCCGCCGAACCTGCGTTAGAAGCTGCGTGAGTTTCGGCCGAGGTGCCGTGATGTTCTGCGCACCCTCGTTACAGAGCGAGCAGAGCGCCCGCAGATTCGAGGGTTCGTCGGAACCGCCGTGGCTTAGGTCTTGGATGTGCCCGATATGCAAGCGGGTACGCCGCGACGAGTCGTTCGGGTGCGGCTCACCCGCAACCGCGCCACACATCTGGCAAGTGAACCCGTTCCGGTCGAGCACGTACGCCCGCGTCTGCTTCGAGATCGCGGCGGCGATGCGCGGGCGAGGTTTCGCCGAGGCGAGTCGATACTGTCCGGGCCGCAGCGTCGAATCATCCTTGTCCGTCTCGATCTGGAATCCGTCGAGGGACCGCAGCTCGCGCACTCGTCGCGCCCACTCGGTGATTCCTCCCGCGACTTCGCGTAGGTCACGCCCCTCAAGCACGTCGCCGACGTGCGCGAGGAAATACGCCCGAAGTGTCGCTCGCGCGCCTCGTCCACGCGGTTCCGCTTCGGCCTTCTTCGGCGCCATGCCTATCCGACCCGAAGCGAGAACTGCTGGGGCAACGACGTCGGTCTTTCGCCGGCGAGCGCCGCTCTGATCGCGGTACCCACGGCGAACGCGACCGGGGGCGGGAAGGCGTTTCCAACTTGCCGGTACGCCGCAGTCTTCCGCCCCACGAACTGCCACTCATCTGGGAATCCCTGGATACGCGCGGCCATCCGAACGGTGAGGCGGGGCAGATGATCGAGGGGATGATCCGCCGTGGGCGGCGCATCGGCGAGACCGCGTCCGTCGACTTGAAGCAAGCGCCACGCGGCGCGAGCGCGCGTGGGTCCGAGGTCGGGTCCCCCGTGCAACTTTGAACCGCCCACGAGGGTCGGAGCGATCCCCTGCGCGGCCTGCGCCCAAGCAAACGCACCCTTCCAACCATCTGATGCCATCAGATCACGCAGGGCGGTGCCGACCGTTAGCGGCGCGCTGAGCGGCGTAGGCCAAGCGAAGCGGCTGAACGCTCGCGGCTTGAGCCCTACGAGAACGAATCGCGGGCGCAGCTGCGGGACGCCGTAGCTAGAGGCGTTCAGGACCTGCCAGTCGACACGATAGCCGAGTTTCTCCAGCCGCAGCGCAACGCTCGCTCGATAGCTCTTGAACTTGGCCGTCGCGAGCCCCGGTACGTTTTCAATCAGTACCGCGCCGGGTCGCGACTCTTCGATCAGGCGAAGCGCGGTGGGAAACAGGTCCCGCTCATCGTCCGCGCCGCGCTGGCGACCCGCCACGGAAAATGGAGGGCAGGGTACCCCACCTGCAAAGAGGTCGATGCCTCGATAGTCCTTGCCGTCTATTTCGCGCACGTCCGCGTGAACGACATCCAATTGAGGGCGATTCGCTCGAAGCGTCTGGACGGCGTGCGGATCGAGTTCAATCGCTGCGTCGTGGGAAAACCCCGCCTGCTCCAAGCCGAGCGCTTGGCCGCCCGCGCCCGCGCAAATCTCAAGGGAGGAGTAGGGGGTCGAACGCATCACGACAGGAATATAGCATGGCGAACGAAAGCCGAAAGGGGTATCGGTTTCGCGCTGGATCACGGCCTCCGCGCCGCTCGCGTACATTCACGGCATGAGCGCCCCGCCCACCCCCCACCTCTCCCGCCAACTCACGCTCCTCCCCCTCGCGGCGACGGGGATCTGCTCCATGGTCGGCGCGTCGATCAACGTCGTCCCGATCATGATCCAGCGGAGCGTTCCCGGCATCGGCCCCTGGGTCCTCCCGGCCTTCGCCTTCGCCGCCGTCCCCGCGCTCCTTGCCGCGCTCGCCTACGCCGCACTCGCCTCCGCGATGCCACGCGCCGGCGGCTCGTACCTCTACGCCTCGCGCGCGCTCTCACCGTACCTCGGCTTCGTCGCCTCCTTCTCCCAGTGGTTCGGCCTCTCGATCGCGATCGGGGTGGTGTCGTACGTGATTCCGCCCTTCCTCCGCGACATCGCCACCGCGCTCGACTGGACGAGTGTCGCGACGGCGCTCGACCACGGTCCCATCCGACTCGTCGTCGCGCTCCTCTTCCTCTGGACCTTCGTCCTCGTCAACCTCCGCGGGCTCGGCGCCTACGAACGCACGATTGTCCCGCTCATGATCGCGATGTTCGCGCTCGGTGCAATCGTGATTGTTGCCGGCGCGCAGTTCACGCACGCGGACTTCGCGGCTGCGGCTGAACGAATCGACGGACGCGCGATCGCCCCTGCGCCCGCAGCGCCCTTCGATCTTCGCACCTTTCTCACCGCGAGCGCGGTGCTCTTCTCGAGCTTCATCGGCTTCGATGCGATCGCGCAGGCGGGCGGGGAAGCGAAGCATCCGACGCGCGACCTCCCGCGTGCGATCGGCCTCGCAGTGGTCATCGTCGCCGCGTTCTACTTCGCCTTCGCGAGTGCGGTGTACCACGCGGTCCCGTGGAATTACATCGCCGCCGAGAGCGCAACGCGCGACCTCACCGCCCCCGGGCTCCTCGGCTATCTGCTCTCGCCCACCTGGACGGTACTCATCGTCAGTGGCGCAGCGATCGCACTCACGAACGACCTCCCTTCGATGATCCTCTCCGTCTCGCGCCTCATGTTCGCTTGGGCGGCCGACGGGATCTTCCCCGCATCGGTCGCAGAAGTGCACCCGACGCGGCACACGCCAACGCGCGCGATCCTAGTGAGTGCGGGCGTGTCGTCGTTGGGTATCATCGGCTCGCATCTGGCCGGTGACTTCTTTCTCGGGGTGGACCTGCTCGTCGTCTCGATGCTGGTGAACTTCCTCCTGATGTGCATGTCGGTCATCACGATCCAGCGGCGCAATCCCACGCTCGCTTCGGCGATCACGGTTCTCCCCGACGTGGCGCTCCGCGATACACTCGCGTTCGCCGGAGTGGTGGCGCTCTCGCTCTTTCTTCTGGTGCACCTGCAAGCGGACTTCTCCGGGCCGCCGCGCGCCTGGTACTTCCGTTCGACGCCCGTGTGGCTGATCGTCATGGCCGTCGGCACGCTGATCTACCGCCGAGAGATGGCACAGCTTCGTGCGCGCGGTGTTGATATCGAATATCGGTTCTCCACGCTTCCTGCGGAGTAGGTGACGACGGTGATCCCTCGCATCGAGATCGCCCTTGGGCTCTCCATCAGCCGCATCCTCACGGGGCTCTGGCAGGTGGCCGATCAGGAGCGCGATGGACGCGCCTTCGACGCGGCGAAGGCGGTGCAGGCGATGCGCCCGTATGTGGATGCGGGCTTCACCACCTTCGACATGGCCGATCACTACGGCTCATCTGAAGAACTGGTGGGGCGCTTCCGCACAGAGCCGGGCGCGCCGCCCACTCAGCTGCTGACGAAGTGGGTGCCCGAGCCCGGACCGCTCACCAAGGCCGATGTGCGCGCCGCGGTGGACCGCGCGCGCACGCGCATGCAGGTCGAGGCGATCGACCTCCTGCAGTTCCATGCTTGGAGCTACGCGGACCCCGCCTGGATCGACGCGATGATCTGGCTCGACGAGTTGCGGCAGGAGGGGGCGATCCGCGCGCTCGGGCTCACGAACACCGATACCGCGCACCTTCGCCTTCTGGTCGAGAGTGGCATTCCGATCGCGACGAATCAGCTCTGCTTCTCGCTCCTAGATCAGCGGGCCGCCGGAGCGATGGCGCAGTACTGCACGGCACGCGGCGTGAAGCTCCTCGCCTTCGGTACGCTCGCGGGTGGGTTCCTCACCGATCGCTGGTTGGGCGCCCCGGAGCCGGACTGGGACGCCCTCACGACCTGGTCGCAGATGAAGTACGGCCGGTTCATCCGCACCGCGGGTGGTTGGACGCGCTTCCAAGCACTCCTCCGAACGGTACGCACGATTGCCGATCGCCATGGGGTTTCGATCGCGAACGTGGCCTGCCGAGCAATCCTCGACGCGCCCGCCGTCGCCGGCGTGATCGTCGGCGCGCGGCTCGGCGAGCGCGCTCACCTCGAGGACAACCAGCGCATCACCTCGCTTGTGCTCACCGATGCCGATCGCGCGGAG
>JAIETI010000169.1 GCA_019745365.1 Gemmatimonadaceae bacterium
TCATCCGCGCCATTGAAGATCGAATCACGCCGCGCGACGGGCACCGCCTTGCGGAGCGAGTCCATGTTCACGGTAACGTTGAACATCTCGCGCGTCAGGACACCCTTGTTGGCGTTCTGGCGGTTTCGCACGACGGTGTACGCCACGCGTGCCGAGTCGTGGTCGACCGACCCGCCGACCTGATAGCCCACGTGGTCGTTGTGCGCGCCGACGGCGAGATAGGTGGCAGAGAGCTTCGGATCGCTCCCGGGGAGGATCGCGATCACGTTGCGCGCGGGCTGCGGCGCATCAGTGAAGCGGACCGCACCCTGGAGCGTCGCGCCCTCCGTGCCTGGCTTGGCGCCCGAGAGCGGCGCGCCGAGCATGAGCTCCGCGACCGCGTGCGTCACGTGCGTGTACATCGGGACGAGCGGCCGCGCTTCACTGCTCTTGAGGACCACAGGGGCGGCGGTGTACGCCGCGACCTCAGCGGCCCCGATGTAGTCGCGGTTGATGAGCACCACCGCCGCGGCGCTCCCGTACCGGCTCAGAACGCCGATGCGCGTTGGCGCCGCGCCCTTCGGATCGACGGAGAGCAGGATGGCCTTCCCGGCGCCCGCGGCGGCGGGGATCAGCGACGCCGAGTCGCCCCAGGTACCGCCATAGATCACGCGCACGCCGTCCACTGAACGCGGCGCGCCCTCAGGGATCAGGCGTGGCAAGAACTCGTCGTACGGCTTGAGCGCGCGGCCGCCGACGGAGATCCCGGAGCTCTTGTCGAAGGTCGCCTTCACCAAGGGGACGTCCTGGAACCAGCTACCGCTCGGCCCGCCCGGCTTGAGCCCCGAGAACTTCTTCAACTCGTCGGCGATGTACTGCGTCGCCTTGATGTTGTAGGGGGAGCCCGCCTCACGCCCCATCATCGAGTCGGCCGCGTACGCAAACAGGCGCGTGCGGAGCGCGTCGGCGGAGAGCGGCACCCCCATGCTACCCTGGGCGGCGAGCGGGAGGGTGGTAGCGCACGCGGCAGCAAGCCACGCACGCACGCGGAACGAAGGGGTTCGGATCATTCGGGCCTCACGTAGGGGTCGACCGGCGTCCCGGGAGTTCCGGAACGCGGCGCAGCATTCGACGCGGGAGGGGGGCGGCGGCGACTGCCCCGATCACGCCTGCTGGCGTAGGCCGAGCCGGAGCAATCGCTGAAGCAACTCGGGGTACTCGACTCCGGCATGGCGCGCGGCGGACGCGAACTCCTCCCGCTGTGCGATCTCCGGATTGGGATTGGCTTCGAGGAACCAGAGCTGGCCGTGCACGTCGAGCCGGAAATCTAGCCGTGCATAGCCCGAGAGTTCCAGCGTGCGATAGATGCGCTTGGCGATATGCCACATCGCGGCCAATTGTTCCGTCGTCAGCCCCTCGGCGGGGCCGATATCGATCCCGTGGCGCTCCTGATATTCGAGATCGTGCTTGACCTTGGCGGTCGCGATCAGCGGCTCGTCCGGCGCGCGGTTGCGGGCGACGAGCTCCCACGGATGGAACGCGGTCAGCCGATCGTTCCCGAGCACGGCGATGTACAGCTCGCGCCCTTCGATGAATTGCTCCGCGATCGCGTCTGTACCCACCCGCTCATGGATGAAGCGCACACGCTCCGCGAGCTTCTCGTCGGAATCGACCACGGATGCCTTGGCGATGCCCACTGACGCGTGTTCCACCAGCGACTTCACGATCAGCGGATACTTGAGCCGCGTGGGGCGCTTCGCTTTGCGTCCGATCGGAAAGACGTGAAAGTCCGGCACGCGCATGCGGTGATACGCGACGAGCTTCTTGGAGAGCGCCTTCCCGCGCGAGATGATCATCCCGCGCGGATTGCATCCGGTGTAGGGGACGCGGAGGAGTTCGAGATAGCTCACGACGTTCTGGTCGAACACCGACTCGCCGTGGAACTCCTCGAGCATGTTGAAGACCACATCCGGTTTGAACTCCTCAACCACATCACGGATCGGGCGCAGCTCCCATTGCACACCGAGGACGCGGATCTCGTGGCCTGCAGCGCGGAGCGTGGAGACCACGTCGTACTCGGTCTTCCACACATTCACTTCCTTGTCGCTGAACCCCTCCAATGAATCCGGCGGGACGAGCTGGGGATGCATGAGGACGAGGACGCGGTGTCGCTTCATACCGCGATCCACTCCCGTCGTCCCTGTCGCTGCAGGAACTCCATCGTACGAGCCGTGAGGAGGACCATGAAGTCGGTGAGGAGTTGTCGATCGTTGCCCTGCACGCGGAGGCGCATCTCGCGGGCGCGGCCGATCATGTCGTGCAGCACCTGATCGAGGGAGAACTGATACTCGCCGGTCCACTTGGACACAACGCGCCGGATCTCGCTCCGATGATGCCGGAGGAACTGTGCGGCGGATTGCCGTGTGCGATGACGCTTCTCTGAAGAGAAGAGCGAGCGCAGGTCCTCGTCGTAGGTGCGCGGATATTCGACGGAATACAGCGCGCGCCGATAGGTGTAGTGCTCGAAGAGGGTGCGCGAGAGCTTGTGCAGCGGGTCGACGATGCGGCGTCCGCGCAGTGTGGACCGCGCGCCGCGCAGCTCGGTCATGAGCGCGTCGACGTACTCCAGCTTCTTGAGTGCCGGCCAGCCGACATAGCGCCGCTTCCACCCTGAGCGCGGCGCGAGCCAGACCGCAAAGGTTTCCGCAAAGTCCTCATCGGGATGACTCTGCGCGTACCATCGTCGGAGGTGCTGCACATACTTCTTGCTCGCGGGGTTCGGGCGATAGGCCTCGGGATAGCGCGTCGAGGAACGCCCGAAGAGCCGCTGCCACTCGCGGCGACGATGGAGCTGGAACGCGTGCTGGATGGCGTGGCCGCACTCATGCCGCATGATCTGCATGCACTCACCGTGCGTGCCGCCTTCGACTTCGAGCAGACGCGTGCGCTCCAGCTCGATGAGCCGAGGATGCGCGAGGTAGAACGGGATCGCGAAGCCCCCGACCCCGCCGGGAGAAAACCACTCATCGGAGAGCCAGATGTGCGGCCGATGCGCGATCCCCTTCGCCTCGAGCTCCTCGTAGAGCTCCTCGACGCAGCGCGCGAGCCAGGTGCCCTCGATGGTGAGGTCGAGCTCGCGGAGCTTGAGCTGCATCAGCCGCTCGGTACTCCAGCGGGCCCAGGGAAATCGCCGGGTCGTCATCGGCGTGGAACGTGCGAAGGGGACGCACGGACCGCAACTTTCGGCGGATGACCGGTCCGCGCCCCGACCCCTACGCCGCTCTGCGGCTCCCTGCGTTCCGGTCGTATGTGGTGGCGCTCTTCGCCCTGACGCTGGGGATCCAGGCCGAAGCGGTGGTGGTCTCGTGGCAGCTCTATAGCATCACGCGCGATGCCCTTTCGCTGGGGCTGATCGGACTCGCCGAGGCGCTCCCGTTCATCGCGGTCGCGCTCCCGGCGGGGCACTACGCCGACCGACACGACCGCCGGACGATCTCGGTGCTCGCGACGGTGGCGCTCCTCGGCTGCGCGATTGCGCTCGTGGTGTATTCCAGCGGATCGCGCGACCCTCGCGTGACCTGGCCGCTCTACGCCGTGATCGTAGTGAGTGGCGTGGCGCGCGCGTTTCTCCAGTCGGCACGGTCCGCCCTCGGTGCCGAGATCGTGCCGCGCGAGCATTGGACGAACGCGATCACTTGGCGGAGTTCCACGTGGCAGCTCGCCTCGGTCGTGGGCCCCGCACTCGCGGGCGGGCTGTATGCGTGGCTCGGTGCGCGGAACTCGTACGTGGTAGTGACGGCGCTCTACGGTGTCGCGATCGCGGGGTGGCTCGCGATCCGCGAGCGTCCCGGACGGCACGAGCCCAGCGAGGAGGTGCCGATGCTCACCGCGCTTCGCGAAGGCGTGCACTTCGTGTTCCGGCAGCGGATCCTCCTTGGCGCGCTCACGCTCGATCTCTTCGCGGTGTTCTTCGGCGGCGCGACGGCGCTGTTACCGGTATTCGCGGCCACGATCCTGCATGTGGGTCCAGAGGGACTCGGTATTCTTCGCGCCGCTCCCGCGGCCGGTGCCGTGTTGATGTCGATCGCGCTCGCGCATCTCCCGGTGGAGCGCCACGTGGGACGCACACTGCTCATCGTGGTGGCCGGGTTCGGGCTGACGATGATCGGCTTCGCGCTCTCGACGAGCTTCTGGCTCAGTCTCGCGCTGCTCTTCGTGAGCGGGCTCTTCGATCAGGTGAGCGTGGTGGTGCGTTCGACGCTCCTCACGGTACTCGTGCCGCCCGGGTTGATGGGGCGCGTGACCGCGGTGAACTCGATCTTCGTTCGGGAGCTCGAACGAGATCGGGGCGTTCGAGAGCGGTGTCGCGGCGCGGTTGCTTGGCACCGTGACGAGTGTCGTGTTCGGTGGGGTCGCGACCCTCGTCGTGGTGGGGGCGGCGGCGTGGCGGTTACCCGAGTTGCGACAGCTCGACTCGATCGCTGGTCTCGCGGCTCGCGAATAGGGGCCCGCCCTGCGATCAATCCGCGCGACGTGTCGTCAGGCAATTCCCTATTGCCCCCCCCCATCCATGCTACAGTCGGACTATTCGATCACCCACTTTCGTGCAGGGGGATGCCCGTGCGTAATCGACTTCGTCGGTGGTGCGTTCTCTGTGTGTTCTCTGTGGTGGCAATGATGGCGCGGAGCGAACAAGCGTCTGCGGCGGCCATCGAGGCTTCGAGCCAGGCTTCGTTCTGTTTTATGTCCATGCCGTTCGTCGATTGTGCCGACGTTTCGCTGATCTTCTGGTACTGCGACCGTCTATGCCCTGGGTGGACGTTCGGTCAGTGTTTCGAAGGCAACCTCGTGTGCTCTAATCTGGACATGTAGCGCATCGACGCAAGATCGCGCGAATGCGTACCTGGATAGCTGCGGTCGCGAGACGAGCGCCGTTGATCGCGGACGTCGCGTTGACGGGTGCCGCCATCGCGATTGCGTACGTCATTATTTCCGACCGAGGTCGAACTGCAGATGTCGGCGAAGCGCCTAGTGGCAAGCCGACTTATCAGAAAGACTGGGAGACGGCGCACCAGGCGGGTATCGAAGTCGGTGATGCAAACGGCGAACTTCGGTTAGTGGAATTCGTCGACCTTGAATGCCCCGCCTGCGCCTATTTTCATCTCGAAGTTCTCCCAGGGATTCGGCAGAAGCTACCCGGTTTGTCGCACCGGATCGTTCACTTCCCTCTTCCGAGCCATCGACAAGCTGTTCCCGCCGCCCATGCCGCGGAGTGCGCACGCCTCCAGGGCAGGTTCCCGCAATTTGTCGATACAACTCTGTCGGCTCAGCGTGAACTCGGTGTGGTGAGCTGGGGCAATCTCGCGCGACGAGCTGGAGTTCGAGACTCAGCATCATTCGCGCGGTGTATGGAAGCGCCGACTCCGCGCAGCATCGAAAGAAGTGGCTTCGCTTTTTCGGACAGCGAAACGGCGTGCGCTATGTAGTTCGGCGGGCGGTTACGCGGCCACCCGGA
>JAIETI010000187.1 GCA_019745365.1 Gemmatimonadaceae bacterium
TCAGCCAGCAAACGCAGTCCTCCCACAGCACCGGCAGCGGCAATGTGCCGGCCGGCGTGCCCGGCGCGCTCAGCAACCAGCCGCCAGGCGGGGTGACGGCGCCCTTCGCGGTCGTACACGCGTTCCTCGCCGCGATGCGCGCCCGCGGGAGCGGCACAATCGTCTCGATCGGAACGGTCGCGGACCGGACGATCTATCCGCACAACGCCGCGTACAGCGCGAGCAAATACGGCGCGCGTGCGGTGCACGAGGTGCTTCGCGCGGAGACGCGCGGCACTGGGGTGCGCGCGTGCCTCATCGCGCCCGGGCCCGTAGACACGCCGATCTGGAACAGGCATGAGGCGGCGCTCGGCCACACGCTTCCACCGCGCGACGCGATGCTCCGCGTCGAGGACGTCGTCGCGGCCGTGCGCTACGTCGTCGCGCAGCCGCCGCACGTCAATATCGACGAGCTCCGGCTGAGCTTCCGCTGAGCGCACGATGCACGTCGAGCTGGTCGATCGCTTGCGCTGCCCCAACCCGCACGAGAGTGCGTGGCTGATCGCGGCCGCTGAGGTGCACGAGGGGCGCCGCATCGTGCACGGGACGCTCGGCTGCCACCTCTGTGCGGCGGAGTTCGCGGTGCGCGAGGGCGTGGTGTGGATGGCGGACGACGCGCCGGTGCCGCGCGCGAGCTCCGTCACCGACGACGACACGACGCGTCTCGCCGCACTCCTCGGCCTCACCGAGCGCGGGGCGGTCATCCTCCTGCAGGGTGCCATCGGCAGCTACGGTGTGCCGCTCGCCACGCTCAGTGGCGTTCGCGCGATCGCGATCGATCCGCCGGCGACGGTCGCCGACAGCGATCAGGTGGGGGTCGTGCGCGTCGGCGGAGGGCGGGTGCCCGTCAGCGCGAACGCGTGGAGCGCGGTCGCCGTGGCGTCATCCGATGCGGTCGCCGCCGCCGCCGTGGCCGTACGCGCCGGGGGGCGCTTGGTGGCGCCGGCCGATGCGCCGCTCCCCTCCGAGTTCACGCTCCTCGCCCGCGACGCGCGGCAGTGGGTGGCCGAGCGCGTCGCGGGCGCGAGCGCGCCGGTCACGCTTCGCCGGGCCCCTCGTACAGACGGTCGATGACCGCCTTGTAGCTCTGGTCCACGACGCGGCGTTTCACCTTCAGCGTCGGCGTCAGCTCTCCCCGCTCGATCGAGAAGTCATGCTCGAGCAGTGCGAACTTCTTGGGGCGCTCGAAACTCGCGAGTCCCATCGCGTCGCACATCTTCGTGAGCTCCTTCTCCATCTTCGCGTGGATCGTCGGCATCTCGAGCAGCTGCGCGCGGGCGGTCCAGATGATGTTCTTCCGCCCGGCCCACTTCTCGAGCTGATCCCAGTTCGGCACCAAGAGCACCACCGGGAACTTCCGCTTGTCGCCGATCATCACCGCCTGCGAGACGTACTTGTTCGTCTTGAGGTGATTCTCGATCGGTTGCGGCGCGATGTTCTTCCCGCCTGCCGTGACGATGATGTCCTTCTTCCGGTCGGTGATGTAGAGGAACTCTCCATCGAACTTCCCGATGTCCCCAGTATGGAACCAGCCATCGGCGTCGATCACCTCCGCCGTCGCGTCGGGGCGGTTGTAGTAGCCGCGCATCACGTTCGGCCCCCTCGTGATGATCTCACCGTCGCTCGCGATGGCGACTTCCACGCCGGGGATGAGCAACCCCACGCTCCCGATCCGGAACCGGGTCGGGCGGTTCACCGTCATCACCGGTGACGTCTCGGTCAGGCCGTACCCTTCGAGGATCGTGAGCCCCGCCGCGAAGAAGAACTTGTTGATCTCGGCCGAGAGCGGTGCGCCACCGGAGATGAAGTAGCGGAGCCGACCGCCCGTGCGCGCTTGGAGCTTGCTGAACACCAGCTTCTGCGCGAGCGCGTACTGCAGCGCGAGGAGCCCGCCCGGAGTTCGCCCTGCCAGCACCTCGTCCGCCCACCGATCGGCGACCGCACGGGCCCAGAAGAAGATCCGCTTCTTCGTGGCACTCCCGGAGAGCGCGTTCTCCAGCACGCGCGCGTACATCTTCTCGTAGAGCCGCGGCACGGATGCGACGATCGTCGGTCGCACCTCCTGCAGATTGATCGGCACGGTGTCGAACGACTCGGCGTAGGCGATGCTCACGCCGGCGCAGAACATCAGGTAGGAGTTCGTTCGCTCGAAGATGTGCGAGAGCGGGAGGAAGCTGAGCGCGGCGTCGTTCGCGTCGAGCGCGGGAAGCACCGTGGTCGCGGCACGGACGTTGGACGCGATGTTGTCGTGCGTCAGCATCACCCCCTTCGGGAGCCCCGTCGTCCCCGACGTGTAGATCAGGGTGGCGAGGTCGTTGGGCTGCACCGCGAGGGCATCCGCGCGCCACTGCTTGGCGCGCTCCTCCGAATCCAGCGCCGCGCCCTTCGCGAGGAGCTCCGCAAACGTCATGTCCGCGCCCGCCGGGGCCGGCGAAGCGAAGCTGATCACGTACTTCACCCCAGGCACCTCGGCGCGGATCGCGGCGAGTTTCGCCGCCTGGACGTCGTTCGAGACGAACACCGCGACGGCGCCAGAGTCGTTCAGCGGATGACGCACCTGCTCGGCCGGAAGCGTCGGGTACACCGGGACGTCGGTCGCACCGATCGTGAGGCACCCCCAATCGGCGTAGAACCACTCGGGGCGGTTCTCCGAGAGGATCGCGACGCGATCCCCGCGCTTCACCCCGAGCGCCGTGAGGCCGAGTGCGGTGCGACGCGCACACTCGGCGGCTTGACGGTGACTGATCGGGGCGAATCGACCATCGACCTTCACTTGGAGCGCGTTCGGCCGGTCGAGCCGGTCCAGCGTTTCGAAGAGGAGGTGGTTGAGCGTGCTCGGCGGGGCGGCCGGAGGGCCCCCGTGCTGGTGCTGAAGGAACGTCATCCGTGTCTCCTACCCTCAGGGGCGATCAAAGCGCCACAAACGTTAGGGCGCGGTACGCGGTCGGTAGTGTATCACGAAACGCGCGGGCGCGCCTGTCAGGTTCCTTCCGCGATCGGTCGTGGTGGCCTCGACCACGAACGAATCCGCCGTGGAGGGGAGGAGCCCAACCCGGATCCTCAGCCGGCGCGAGACCACGCCGTCGCTCCCGGTGGTGTCCGACTGACTGGTCCGGAACGCATCGTCCACGAGCACCGCCAAGGCCGTGCTGTCAGTGCCGAGTGGCTGGCCGCGGAACAGCGTACGGAAGCGCACGATCCACCCGGCCGCGCCACGCACCCCGCCCGCGGAGTCCGAAGTGGCGACCCGCAGTGTGATGGCCTGGCTGCTGTTCGTCGCCGCAATGTCGGGGAGCACGTACTTCACCGTGTCGCGCAGCGTCGACGTCGCGAGCAGCGCCGACGGCGCACGCGCGACGAGCACGGTGCGCGGGAGCGACTGGATCCCGTTGATCTGTGCGACCACGCGGAGCGACCCGTCGCGGCGTCCACGCGCCACGAGCACCCCGCTCGGCGTGATCGTGGCGCCGGTATCGAGGAGTTGATAGGCGAAGGTCGCGTCGGCGATCCGCGCCCCATCGACGTTGTAGGCGCGCGGCGCGAACGCGGTCGCGGCGCCGACCTCGTTCCGCATCGAGTCGCCCGTCACGACCGCGGGGTAGGGGAGCGTATCGAACTCGATCGCCACGGCGGCCTGCGGATCCGCGCCCACGGACGTGCAGGCCGACAGGACCGCGCCGAGCGCGGCGAGCGTCGTGCGCGACCCCCCCCTCATCGGGAGAAGCGCTCAGCCAACTTCGTCGCGAGGTTCACGTAGGCCTGCGACGCATCGTCGGCGGGCGAGCGGAGCACCGCGGGTTGTCCGGCGGCGAAGGCGTCCGCCAGCGCGACACTGCGTGGGATCACGAGGTCGAGCACCATCCCCGCCGGGAGATGCTGCCGCACGTACTGCGCGGTTCGCTCACAGGCGGCGTTCCCGGCCTCGTACATCGTGAGCAGCAATCCGTCGAGCACGAGTGACTCATGCGTCGCGACGACGTCTTGGATGCCACGGAGGATCTGCGGCGTGGTCTGCAGCGCGAGTGGCTCGCATTGGAGCGGGACGAGGACGCGGTCGCTCGCGAGGAGCGTGCGCCGCGTGACGGGGCCGAGCCCGGGCGGCGTATCCACCACCACGATGTCGCAGCGCTCGCGCGCGGCGCCGAGCATCTGGGCGAGGAGATCGCTGTGCGCGATGCGATCGAAATAGGCGCTGTGATCGACGGTGTCGCTTACGCTCCCCGCCAACATCACGCGAAGCCAGGGGAGCGCCGTGGGGAGGATCACCTCTCGCAGCGAGCGCGCGCCGGCGAGATAGTCGGCGAAGCCCGCGGTGGGATGCCCCTTCCGGAGTCCGACGCCGAAGCGCACCGAGCCCTGCGGGTCGACGTCGACCACGAGCGTCTTGAGTCCGCGTCGCGCGAACGCGGCCGCGAGGTTCACCGCCGTCGTGGTCTTGCCGACCCCACCCTTCTGACTGACGATCGCTAGGATCTTCCCCACTTACCCCTCGACTCCACTCGCCCCATCGGGCGTCGGATTGCGCAGTTGGTCCAACGTCGCCTGAGCGTGCCGCACCCAGCGTTCTGCCTCGGGCCCATCGGGCGGGCTCGCCAGGAACGCTTCAAGATGCTGCATCGCCTCGGCGTTGTCGCCCCGCTTGAGGAGGAGGAAGCCCAAGCCGTAGTGCGCGCCGGAGAGGGCGGGGTCCACCGCGAGCGCCTTGCGATAGGCCCGGATCGCCTCGTCGTGCCGTCCGGTGCGTGAGAAGGCGATCGCCATGTTCTGCAGGACGCGCAAATCCTCGGGCTGATCGCGTAGCGCGAGTCGGTACGACGTGAGCGCCGCTTCGTAGTCACCCTGACGCTCCAAGACCAGCGCCTCGTTGAGATAATCGAGGCGCTGCGGGCGGATCTCGCGGTCGGAGGTGCCGCCAAGCAGGCGACGCAGCCAGGACATTGCGGGGTCGGGGCGAACGGTGAGGGGCCGGCCCGCCGGGCCGGTCAACTATAGACGCCTTGGCCCCCTCTCTCGCCACAACGTACCCCCCGCCGTGGGCGGCGGCAATCAGCGCTGGCACCCACCTGCGCACCACCCTAGCTTCCCGCCGTCCGCTCACTCGTGAGGGCACCATGGCCATCCGTCGCACGAAGGTCGATCCCGCCAAAGGCGTGATGCACGTGGACTGGCCCCTCTTCGGCGAGCTTTCCCGCGCCCTCGCACTCAAAGTCTCGCGCGAGTACGACCCCGAACTCGTGATCGGCGTGGCGACCGCGGGTGTCGTCCCCGGCGCGGTCGTGGCGGCGATCCTCGACGTCCCCTTCCACTCGATCCTCGTCAGCCGCCGGTATGGCAGCGACACGATCCGCGACACGCCGGCCGTGCTCGATGCCGCGCCGAGTCAGGTGATGGGCCGACGGGTATTGATCGTCGATGAGACCTGCGACTCAGGCGACACGTTGCGACTGGCGGTGGC
>JAIETI010000184.1 GCA_019745365.1 Gemmatimonadaceae bacterium
GATCGGTGAGCGCCACGGCGCGGCGCCCCTCCAGCGTGAGCAAGAGTCGCGCGAAGCGCGGCGCGCCATCTCCGCCAGCGACACGCACCCAATCCCCATCCAAGCGGAAATGCGCGAGGAGCACCGCGCCGTCGTCGAGCCGCAGCAGCTGCGCCTTTCCCAAGCGCTCCACCGCGACGATGCGTCGGCCCGCGATGCGTGCCTGTGTGCGAGGCGGTAGCGCGCGCCGCTGACTGGGGTGCAGCGGTGTGATCGCGCGGATCGTCGCCCCACGCACCCAGCGGCGCAGCGTGCGCACGGCGAACTCGACTTCCGGAAGCTCAGGCATCCGTGCACGCGGTTGACGGGTGCGAGCCACCGACGGAGCTTCCGAGGGTGAGCGCTCTTCTCCCTCCGCCCGCGCGGTCGCGCGCGGTCCAGCGTACGCTGGCGATCATCCTGGTGCTCAACCTCGCCGTGGTGGTGGTCAAAGCAATCGTCTGGCAGCGGAGCGGGTCGCTCTCGGTGCTCGGCGCCGCGGTGGAATCGCTCCTCGATGCGATGAACAATGGCATCGCGATGCTCCTCGTGGGACTGGCGGCCCAGGGCCCCGACGACGACCACCCGTACGGCCACGACAAGTTCGAGACACTCGGCGCGCTCGCGATGGTCGGGTTCCTCTCGATCTCCTGCTTCGAGCTGTTGCGCGGGGCGATCACCGAGTTGCTGACGGGCGCGACGCCGCCGACGCCTGAGCCGCTCGAAATGGCGCTCCTCGCGTCGACCGCGGTGGTGAACCTCGGCGTCGTCTGGTACGAGCGCCGGCAGGGGCGCCGACTGCAAAGTCAGCTGCTCACCGCCGATGCGGCGCATACGGCGGGTGATGTGTGGGTGACACTCCTCGCCTTCGCGTCGCTGCTGCTGACGCGCGCGGGGTGGGCGCACGCCGACGCGGTGCTAGCGATCATCGTCGCGGTGGTGATCGCGTGGAACGGCTGGGGGATCCTCCGCGAAACCGTGCCGATCCTCGTGGACGCTCGCGCGGTCGATGCCGACGAGGTCCGGACGGCGATCGCCGGGATCGTCGGGGTACGGGACGTCCGGAGAATCCGGTCGCGTACCGCCGCGACCGGGGCACGCTTCGTCGAGGTGACCATCGGCGTCGCGGGAGATGCGACGGTGGCTGCGTCGCACGGGCTCGCCGACCGCGTCGAACAGGTGTTGCGCGACGACCTCGCGGCCGGCGATGTGGTCGTCCACGTGGAGCCGACGGACGAACACCAGCATTGACCGCCGAGCGGTTCTCCCTACTTTGGGAGTGTGCTGACCCGCGCCCCCCGTTCGCTCCGTGCTGAGTACGACGAGTACGTGCAGCGTGAGATCGAGGACTACAAGTACTCGCTCACCAACGGCGCGTTGTTCTCGTTGGCGGACGACGCCGCGCGCACGCTCCACGAGAGCGACCAGGTGATGATGGGGGAGCTGCTCCTCGCGGACGAGGTCGACCGGATCATCCGGAAGCGGCTACGGATCCCCTCGTACGAGACCTGGCGCAAGCGGCGGCTCCGGAACGCCAGCGCGATGCAGAAGCCCGAGCACTGGGGGCTCCGCCCCGACACACCGCTCGCGCGCGCGATCCCCGCGGTGCGCTCCGCGCTCCCGGTGCTCGTCTCGGGCGCGCGCGTCGAGGGGACGGCGCTCTATCTCGCCGCGAACGGCTGTGAGATCACCGCATTCGAGCCCGAGCAGGAAGTCGCGGACCGCCTGCTCGATTCCGCCCGCGAGGCCGGACTCGGCGCGCGTGTGCGGACGGAGGTGAGCGATCTCGTGCGCTGGGAGCCCGATGGTCCGATCGCGGCGGTCGTGTGCACACCGGCCGCGTTCCAGGGGCTGTCGACCGAAGAGCGGCGGCGTGTGATCGAACTCTTGCAGGCCGCGACCGCCGATGGCGGCGTGCACCTCGTGGAGACGATCGTCGCCGGGCAGATGGTGATGGACGAGGAAGAGCTTCGTTCGCGCTACGACGGCTGGCAGATCCAGATTGTCCGCGAGCCGGGCGAGACGCAGGCGTTCTTGGCGAGGAAAGCGGTCGCCTAGATCGTGTCATTACGACACGCTCGCTATCGGAAGCGAGTATCACTCTGCGACAGCCTCGAGAATCGTCCCACGAAGCGACGAGTTAAATCGTTGCTATGAAATGCTTTGAGCAGGATGAAAACTGGCTCGAAGCGTGCAACGTCTATATGACGTGGGGCAGTCGCTCTCGCTCACCATTTAGAAGGCACGCCGATGAAGAAGAAACAGCGCGAAATCGAAGCGGACGAGCCGCTCGGGATCATCATCTCTGCTGGGAGCCGCGCGGAGGAGACGCCGAAGGTCTGGGCGTACCTCTGGGAAGCGGTACCTGAGCTCACAACCGGTAAGACGCCGACCACCGCGATGGCTGGGTGCGCCTGAGTCGCGGCGCATGATCGCCTGAACGCGAGAAGGGCCGGTGCTTACGCACCGGCCCTTCGTCGTTCGAAGCGAAGAAAAACTACTTCTTCTTGGCGGCCTTCTTCTTCGTCGCCTTCTTCGCAGCCTTCTTCTTCTTGGCAGCCATGGTACTATCTCCTTGAAAGGAGGGTTCTCCCTGGCGATTCCCCGGTGAATCGCTGGGCACTTCCCCGCCACGCTTCGCGTGTCGGGAAACTTCTACACGGCCTCGCTCAGGCTCGTGAAGTTGAAGTCGCGGACCTTGATGGAGGGCATCACCACCGCCCCGCCTTGTTCGGTCCCCGCGAGACGCTCAGCCCGTCCGAGCATCTCAAGATTATTGAGCATAAACAGCGGCGATTCGTTGAAACGAAGATTGCGAACTGACTTCGTGAGCTTGCCGTTCTCAATCAAGAACGTCCCGTCACGTGTCAATCCCGTATATAGGATTGTACGTGGATCGACTTCACGCAAGTACCAAAGTCGCGTCACGAGAATTCCGCGTTCCGTGGACCGGACCATCTCGTCGATGCTCGCGGTGCCTCCCGCCATCTTCAGCGAGGTCGGTGCACCGGTCGCGACCTTCGATTGTTTCTGCGCCCAGAAGCGTGAGTAGTAGAGCTGCTTGAGGGCGCCGTTCGTGATCCACTCCTGCCGCGCGATGGGGAAGCCTTCGCCATCGAACGGTTGTGCCAAGAGCTGCGGGTCGGCCGGATCGGAGAACAGCTGCACTCGGCTATCGACGATCTTCTCCCCGATCTTGTTACCGCCGCCCTGCTTCACGAACGGCGACCGCCCCTCGTCGGCCTGCCGCGCGTCGGCGTAATTCGCGATCAGTTGCACGAGATCGCCGACGGCCTGCGGCTCGAGGATCACCGTCCACCGCCCCGGTTCGACCGCGACCGGATTGCGCGAGGTGCGCGCTTTGTCGATCGCGCGCGCGGCGACCGCGGCGAAATCGATCTGCGCCCAATCCGTGTTCTCCACCGCCGCCCACCCCGAGCCGGTGCCGTCGTTCGTGCGCACCGTCAGCGTGTAGTTCGTGTTCGTGGAGCGGTGGTACGAGAACATCCCCTTCTGATTGGCGAGCGCGGTGTAGCCGCCGCCGCAGATGAGGAAGCCCGCCGCTTGGAGATCGCCAGCCTTTCGCGCCGGGGCGAGCGCGGTAAGCGCCGCCTGCGCGCGTTGCGCGGCGTCCGCCGCGGCGGTGGCGTCGGCCCACGCCTCGACCTTCACATACTGCTGCGGGCCCAAGTCCGGCATCGACTCCGGGTCGTCGGGCGCGAGCTTCGCGAGCCGCTCTGACTCACGCACGCAGCGCGCGATCGAGTCGTCGCTCAGGTCGTTCGTGGTGACGACGGCGTGCTTGGGGCCGTACGCCGACTGCACCGCGAGCTGCACGTCGGTCACCGCGCCAGCCGTGGACATCTGATTCGCGGCGAAGCGGACGTTCGTGGTATAGCCGCCGCCGAGCGAGGCGTTGATCGAGTCGGCCTTGGAGAGCTTCACGACCTTCTCGGTGATCGCTTGGGCTTCGTCGCGCGAGAGCACGGCTCCGGCCGGGATCGCGCTCGCACCGGCAATGAGTCGCTTGGGCGCGGACATCAGGACTTCCTCCCGGTGTTGATGACGTTGACGTTGCGGAAACGCGCGGGAGGCGAGCCATGGCTCACCGCATTCACCTGTCCCGGCTGCCCTTTGCCGTCGAAGAACGAACCGCCGAGCTCGTAGCTCTTGGTGCCGCCGATCGCGTCCATGGAGTTCCAGAAGTCCGGAGTACGGATCTGGTAGGCGACGTCCTTGAGCATCCCGACGATCTTCCCGCCGCGAATCTCATGGAAGACCTGGCCGCCGAACTGCGCGTTGTAGCGTTGCTGATCGATCGAGAACGAGCCGTCGCCGATGATCGCGATCCCGCGATCGACGCCGGCGATGAGGTCATCCCAGCTCTTCTCCTCCTTGCCCGGGAGGAGCGAGACGTTCGGCATGCGCTGGAACGAGACGGAGCTCCAACTGTCGGCGTAGGCGCAGCCGTGCGAGCGCACGGGGCGCCCCTGCTTCTCGTACCACCACTTGAGCCACCCGGCCTGCTCGCGGGTGGTCTGATAGTCGTTGAACTTGCCGTTCTTGATGATCAGGAAGTCGTCTGGCTGCACGCCGTCGTCGTCGTAGCCGATGGTCGAGAGCGCGCCGACCTGCGAGCGGTCGCCCTGGATGTTCATGATCTCCGGCCCGTACTTGAACTCACCGAGGAACTTCTCCGGCGGTGCGACGAACGAGGTGCCGGCGTAGTTGGCCTCGTAGCCCAGCGCGCGATCGAGCTCCGTCGGATGACCGATGGACTCGTGGATGGTGAGCCACATGTTCGACGGGTGGAGGACGAGGTCGTACTTCCCCGGATCCACCGACTTGGCGGTCAACCGCTGCGACGCCTCCTCGGCCCACTTCTGCGCGTTGCCGACGAGATCACACTTGAGCACGTACTCCCACCCGCGCCCCATGGGTGCGGCCTCGCTCGCTTGGCGGTTCTGGAAGTCGGTGAAGTCCGCACTCACCGCGGTGGCGGTGAAGAGCGGCCAGGTGCGCACGAACGACTGCTCGATGACCGAGCCGTCGGTGTTAGCGTAGTTGCGGTCCTGCTTGGTGAAGAAGAGGATCGAGTTGACGAACTTGACGTTCTTGACCTTGAGCGCGTTCGCGTTGGCCTTGAGGAGGAGATCGACCTTTTGCTCAAGGGGGACGTCGAAGGGATCGACCTCGTAGGCGCCCTTCCACTTGGCGTTCGGATGCGCCGGCGCCGACGCGAGCTCGACCATCCGGTCGCGCGCGACGCGGTTGGCCTTGGCGATCGCGACGGCTTCCTTGGCGGCACTGGCGACGGCGTCCGTGGTCAGATGGCGTGTGGCCGCGAAGCCCCAGGTTCCCTCCACCAAGACGCGCACGCCGCAGCCGATCGT
>JAIETI010000024.1 GCA_019745365.1 Gemmatimonadaceae bacterium
GGCGTCGGCGGCGTCATCTCACGCGCCCGGCGCGCCCGCAGTAATGACGCCGCCGCTTGCGTTGCCGGTGGCGGCGCCAGCGCCTACACTGCCGGGACCAAACTGTCGGCAGTGCTGGTTCGACTTCTCCGATCTCAACAACATCATCGGGAACTGCAGTGAGCCGCAGGATGTGGGTATGATGAACTGCATGGTCTCCGGCACAACCTGCACGAATTGGGATCCGTGCAACGAAACGTTCGATCAGCAGGCACATGCGCTCGCGCTCGACGGGCGCGCAATCGTGGTCCGTGGTCCGGAAGCCGGAGCGATGCGACGGGAGGCTCGACTCGTCAACGCTAATGGCACTATTGCGTGTACTCTCGTGAACGCGCCGTCGCGCGCGCCCAACGACGCTGCTCCTGTTCGCATCGTGATGTAGCCACGTCGTATTCCGGGCGCTCCCCAACGCGCCGAACTGTGGTGATCCGTATTACTGTGCGAGCTAACGCCGGCCACCGCCGGCTACTGATGAATTCCGCCGATCCTTCATTTCGCAGGAGATGCCCAGTGCACCTTCGGTTGATGAAAGCTGCGCTCCTCGGCTTATCCTTCGGGGCACCGCATCTCGCCGCGCAGGTGCCGCGATCTGAGTCGGGTACCGGCGCCGCTATCCCCCCCGTACACTTGGCCACGATTCCGGGCAACCCGTCACTTGATGTGCCGACGAGTGTGCACGTCTATCGTGACTCTGTTGCCGTTTGGTTTGCGCGCGGGACGGCTTCAGTCGAGCTGCTGACATTGAAGGATGGCCGCGTACGTCGAGTCGGACGAGAGGGTCGCGGTCCGATGGAGTTCTCGCCTACCTCCGTGGTTCAGGGTCTCCGCGCGGACTCCGCAGTCGTCCAAGACTACGCACTCCGTCGCCTGACCATTGTATCGCTACAAACGCTGAAGGGACGTGTGGTCACCGCCGCGGATTTTGACGGCGCGACCGGCGTCGTCCTATCGCGGACGTTTGGAGATGGCGGCTACATTGGACTTCGACCGATCACGAAACCCGGAGCCGGACCCACGGCGTATTTCGTAGACACTGCCGAAATCGTGCTTGCACCTGAGGTCGGCACCAGCACCACTCTGGCTCGGATCGGCGTGGGAGCGGGGATCCGCGTGCGTACGGAAAGCGGCTACCTCGTTACCGATCCCCTTGTCGATGTAACACTACCGTGGGCGGCGACGCAGCGCGCACTATACTTTTTCTCCGGCAATGGCGATTCGCTCAACATCTCGTTGGGATCGAATGCGCGACGTACGACATTCGAGGTAACGTTGCCGACCGCCGAACTGCTGCCGGGCACCGCTCGCGAGATGCTCGCGAAGCGGGCGCGTGGAATGCGACTCTCGGCGAACGTCGAGCGGGCCCTTCCGGCCCAGATCCACTTTCCTCGTGCGATCCCTTTGACTGAGCGCCTCTATCCCGTCGAAGGTGGGGGGTTCTGGTTGCGAACGAGGGTGGCGCTATCGACCCAATCGATGCAACTCATGACCAAGTATAGCGACACGCTCGCACCGCTCGCCTGCTTCCATCTCGCGCGAAAGCAGCGCGTCCTCGGCGTCGGCGAGCGCATCACCATAGTTGGCGAGGAAGACGAAGACGGGCTCCTACAGCTTCGGGTAGGCACCGCAACGAATGGATGTGGGCTGCCACTGCTACGGAAGCCCGGCCCCCGCCAGCGGAGGTAGTGAGTGGCAGCAAGGGGTGCGTTCCGAAGCGACGCCGCAATGAGAACGCCCTACTATCGCAGCGCCCCGAACGACCGGCGCTCCGAGCAGATTCACGCGCCGACCGTTGCACTGCGCAAGCGATACCCAAGGAAGCGTATGACATGCCTCCGGCAGGGTGACCGCTAGTCCTTCAGCCCATGCCGAACGGCGGAGGGCCCTGACCACGGGAGTGGGTGCTTCGTGAGGAGTTGCGCCCATGACGCCAGCGCGATTCGCACGGGGGGAGAGTAGAGGTCGACCTGCTCAAGCAACTGCAGCGCGTCAGCCGGCTCAATCATGGCGAGCGCCCAACATGCTAACTCGCGGCACCCCGACTCCGCGTCCCGAAGGCTGAGTTCGCGGAGTAACTCACAATCGTATTGCACTCCGTGGATTCCGAGTCCCGCCAGCGCCATCAAGCGCACGTCTGCCGGTGTTGAGGTTTCCCGCAAGAGCGCACGGAAAGACGACGGCCGCGGGGTCGCCCCAAACGTTCGCCGGACTCGCGCAGCCAGGTGGCGCAGGCGTCGCGGTCCCAGTCGTTCGCAGAGAATCTGGCGCACGTCGCTCATGTCGTACACCCGGCCCCATCCCGACTCACGCTCGCCGGCTGGCGCGTCGACCGGTACGCGCTTGGAGCGGGCGCGACGGGTGGTGTACTGGGTCACCGCGCGAACGGTGATCCGCACGCGTTCCAGACGCAAGAGTTGCGACGCCCAATGTCGTATCGTCGGAACATCGAGATACGCCCCGGCGGTCCACTCGGAGGCCTCACGCTCGGAAAGTTCGCCGGTGGCGTTCGACTTCGGTGCCAACGCCCGAACGTGCCGCTGCACCGCGCGCTCGATGGCACCGAGCTCACGACGTGTTTTCGTGGTACGGGCGGTCGCTCCGAGTGCTAGCAGCGACTGGAGACTCTCCCGAACATCCGCCAGGACCGCGTTCAGTTCGTCGCGTCGACGGTCCAACACCTCTGCGACCGCCACCCGCGCCCGACCGAGCAGCCGAGTCCGTTCTAACGCCCGCCTTGCATCGCGCGTGACCAGTAGGGCTCGCACAAAGATGCGCCCCCGGGCATGATGCTCAACGGTCGTGAACCATCGAGCCCCATCGACGGTCCCCAGCTCAATCAGCTGTTCGGTCATCTCTAGCGGGCGATTCCCCATTACCTGTCGTGCGGTCGCAATGGGATTGTCTCGCTCGTGCCACGTCGCCCGGACGCTTTCGGCGATGTCGCGGAGGCACGCGGCACCGACGGGCGACGCGTTGATCGCGCCGACGAAGAGCTCCGCGAGTGTGCCTCCGAGACTCTTCGTGTGTCGCACACGCGTTGGTGCGCCCACGGGGACAGAGCGTCCGGTCGTCGACGCCGGGGCGAAGAGGACCTGCTCCGGCCGCCCCTCCCGAATTGTCCGCCACCGCATGGGATGGACGAGCGCGAGGTACTGAACCGCTCGCGTGAGATCCGCGTGATCGACCTCGTGGCCAAGGCTTCGCGCGCGCACGATGATTGCGCCGGTGCCGATTGGTCGGACGGCGCGCCCCTCACGTTCGGCGGCGCGCATTTCCTCCAGCATCGCCGTGAGCACCAGCCCGCGTGACGTGGCGCAGTTGGTTCTCGCGACCACGCTGTCTTCATGGGCGAGCAGACGATATTCATGCTTTCGACCGTCCAGACGCGCGACGCGACGCTCCACGATACGTCGGGAGAAGAACTTGGTGAATACTTGATGGACTTTAGTCCGCGCGCTGTGCGCAAAGAGATCGTCCAGTTCCGGCCAAGTCGTGACGCAGGTGGGAGAGATCCAGCTGTCTCGCTCCAACGGCCGTCCGAGCCACGCTTGGCGAACACGCTCAGCAATACACCCGCCAATCCATGCTTCTCCGGCGGTTGGATCGAGGTCAAAGGGGATCGTGAGCGGCTGGGCGATGGCGGTCCGCCGCAGCAGACCGGGGTCTTGAGATCGGGGCGAGCGAGTCATGGCCGCAGCCTAGAGCGGCCGGCGGCAAGTCGCCCGAATCGCAGTTCTCTTCGCTAGCTCAGCTGAGTCAGAGCCCGCGCGTTACGGACTGCCCCAGGCGGGCACGAGGTCGGCCGGACAGCGGAGTCACGTCCTGTCGGCGGGCTCGTGACCTTCGTGGCCCCATGGTCCGATGCCAACGACACCACGCAGCTGGCCGACCGCTTCGCTGGCACCACGTGCCCGCCGGCGATGAGTGCCACCTATCGCGAGGAGCATCGGCAGCATAAGGAGTCGGCGTGGGCACCTCCCGCAGGTATGCCGCGCCGCGAACGCTGCGTGTTACGGGCCTTGACCCAAACGGCGGGCGTATTCCTCGAACGCTGAGGCTGCGCGTGGTGACTCCAACAGCTGCTGCCATCGTGTATCGGCGGGATCGGGCCGCCCGAGGCCCACACACCAGAGCAACTCCAGCGCGCGGCGGCGATCCGCTCCAGACCCGAACGTGCGCAACGCCCTCCACTCGAGGTCGAGCGCGTCCCATCGCCTTTCGTCCCGCGCCACACGGGCGACGTGCTCCACGGCAATCGGTCGGAAGAATGGAGCGGCAGCCCGAATCCGTGCGCGCAATGCCCAGCGACTTTGAGGCGCACCGGCTTGCCGTCGAAGTACCTCCATCGCCTCGTGCGACGTCAGCCAGCATCCTGCGGACTCATCCAAGCACCGGGGGCGCTCCGTGGCCACTGAGAGGAACGTGGAGAGGGTCTCAAGCAGCGCCGTGGCGTAACGTTCCGCTCGTTGCAACTCCTCTCGCCACGGCGCACCGGCCGCCAGCGCCGCCTCACGAAGTACCGGCACGGTGATTTGCACCGTCCGCAGCAGTCGTTCGGCAGTGGCGATTCGCCCGATATTGGACATGTGCGCTATCGCGCGATCCCGAACCATACGAAATCGCAAACCTCGAAGCCATTGGGCTTCCTGAAGCGCGGCGAGATCCAGCACACCGCGAACCGCGTCACTCTTGAGGGCGAGGACGACGCTGCCGTCGAACCACCCAATAGAGCGCACCCCGTCATTATCGGTCGCGGTCTCGGACACGCCGCGCACACGCCGACCACACTCGTGCAACTGGCGGCGCACGAGGCCGGCCTCTTCCGCGGAGAGGGACCGAAGCATCTCGCGAAACACGACCGCGCGCCGACCGGTCCTGCGGACCTCCGTTCCGACTCGCTCGGCGACCGCTTCTATCGGCGCCTCCGGAACGCCCCCGACCCCACGACTCGCAACGGACACCCAGTGCATGCCACCACGCGGTGGATGCCGTGCCTCCACCAAGGGTGTGCGTCGCCGAGCGAGGTTGCGCAACGCCGCATACACGGCGTGCCACGTCAGCCGCGCCTGCCAACGCGGATCCGCCCGCTCGCGTAGCGTGCAGAGGAGCTCACTGGTGCTAAACGCCGCGCCTGTCGAGTACGGAGGAACTGCGCAGATGGCGCGCTGCACCCCTTCGATTATCGTCGGCGCGCGCTGGTCGAGCGTGGGGGAACCCGCATCGTGCGGCCAGTACAGCCGTCGACCGCCAGAGCGTATACCCGCCACGAGGCCGACGATGCGAGCCTGCCCCGTCCGCGCCCGT
>JAIETI010000033.1 GCA_019745365.1 Gemmatimonadaceae bacterium
GCCTGTCGTTCGCGCGCGACCGCGACCCGCGCGCGCACCACGTCTGAGCGCTCGGCGGCCCCGGCAGCGGCGAGCTCCTGCACCGCGACGGCACCGACAGTCACGTGCAGATCGATGCGATCTGCGAGTGGCCCAGAGAGCCGCGATCGATAGCGCTCGATCGCCGCCGCGCTGCAGGTGCAACTCGCATCCCCACTCAGCGCGCGCCCGCAGGGACAGGGATTCGTCGCCGCCACGAGGAGGAATCGCGCCGGATAGGTGACCGCATGCGCCGCACGAGCGAGCACCACGCGTCGGTCCTCGAGCGGCTGTCGCATCGCGTCGAGCACGTAGCGCGGGAGCTCAAGCAGCTCGTCGAGGAAGAGCACGCCGTGGTGCGCGAGCGACACCTCGCCGGGGCGAGGCCCCGGTCCGCCGCCGATGAGCCCCGCGATCGAGATCGTGTGATGCGGTGCGCGGAAGGGCGGTGTGCGACGCGGCACCTGCCCCACCGGAACGATCCCGCCGACGGATTGCACCGCGACCACCTCGAGGAAGGCCGCATCGTCGAGCGGAGGGAGGAGTCCGGCGAGCCGTCGTGCGAGCATCGTTGTGCCGGCGCCCGGCGGCCCCACGAGCAGGAGGTTGTGCCCACCAGCCGCGGCGATCTCGAGCGCGCGCTTCGCGAGTGGTTGCCCCGCGACGTCGGCGAGGTCGTCACCGGTGCGCGGCGCATCGATCACCCGACTCGTTGTCGGACCCTGCAGCGTTCCCGTGCGCAGCGCCGTCACCGCCTCGCCCAACGTATCCGCGATGGCTAGCCGCGCACGTCCCGCGAGCGCGGCCTCGTGCCCATTCACGGAGGGCAAGAGGAGCGCACGCGATCCGCGGAGCGCGGCGTGCTGCGCCATCGGCAGGGCGCCGCGGACGGCACGGAGTGCGCCATCGAGCCCGAGCTCTCCCACGGCGACGATCCCTTCGACAGCAGCGGCCGGGAGCTGCCCCGTTGCGACGAGCACGCCGAGCGCGATGGGGAGATCGAACGCGGTACCGTCTTTGCGTTGGTCCGCGGGACTCAGGTTGACCGTGACGCGCTTGTTCGGTGCGCTGAAGCCCGCGTTGACGAGCGCGGCGCCGACGCGCTCGCGTGCCTCGCGAACGCTACCTGACGGCAACCCCACGATCGTCCACGCGGGGAGCCCGGGGGTGATATCGACCTCGACGAGTACATCGAACGCCTCGACGCCGATCACCGCGGCGGAGTGGATGGTGGCGAGCATGCCCAACGCTGCGGTCGCGTCGGGCGCTGGGCGTCATCGTCTTGTGATGGCGCGCGTCGGCGTGACGCGCGGGACGGCTAGCCCGGGGAATAGCCCCGACCGCTCTTCGCTCGTCGCTTGAGGCGGTCGATCCACCAGCAGGCTCAGAACAGCACGCTGGACCCACAACCACCGACCGGCTACCGACGTGCTGGCATCTTCGAACCCCGACTCGTCAGGTCGAGAAACTAGCAGTCACGCTGGAGGTAATTCGGGGGGTAAGGCCCGGGCGATCAACTTGCGGTCACAGCTGGAGGAGATTCGGGGGGCCGGGCCGGGCGTCTCCCAGCGATCGCAACCTCGGCGATAGCGCTAAGGAGCAAGCAACTGTGCGCGGTTGCCTGCCAGCGGAGGCAATCGTACGTTTGCGACTGGGGTGAGAATTCTGGTCGCGCTCCATTTTCTTCGTCCGCAGCCTACAATCCTAGATCGATGAAACTCAGACTTCGAGCCCTTCTGATTGTGGCGGCCGTTATCTCCACCTCGACGGATCTTCGTGCCCAGCCTGCGAGGCTTGCCGAGCCCTTTCGGCTCACGGCGCCCACGAGAATTCTGGGGAGTGATTCGCTCTACCTGCGAATCAGGGGCGATTCGACCGCGACCGTTCTGAGGTCGGCGAAGTACTGTGTACCACCGAGACGATGCTCGAGCGGCGTTGACTTGCTGATCTCTAGCGTCGAACTTCGTTCGCAAGCAGTTCCCGTGGGCTCTCCGCTCGGATTCTCCGCTTCTGTGATCAACAGAGGAAGTGTGACCAGTGTGGAGGTAGAGCTGGTCGCGCGCCTGTGCTTCGGCGACTGTCCGCAAACTCTAGCGCGAGTCCTCGTCCCGGCCCTTGCAAGCGGCGACACGTTTAACGTTAGCGACCGACTTCGGGTTCGCCCGGGAAATGGCGGCAGAATCGAGTTCCAACTCGACCCCGAGGCGACGGTCGCGGATGTGAATCGCGAGAACAACCGTTTCGTGGTGCCAAGTACGACGCTGGCATTGCCCGAGCTCGTGCTGGAAACATTTGAGCTCGAACCATCCGCTAAGTCGGGCGCTCCGGTGCCAGTCCGACTGGTCCTGGCGAACCCCTCTCGAGTCGCCGTCGCACCCGCAACTGCGCTTCTTGTCTCTTCCGATGTCGGCGCCGCTCCGGGAGGAGGCCCGTGGAGGACCTCCATTCCGGTTCCGGAATTGTTTCCAGGTCAGCGGATCGAGATGCGGATGCTGGTGCGCGATGGCGCTTCGGGAATTCGGGGCACGTCGAGCGATGGAACCCGAGTACAGTGGTCCGTGCGATTAGATCGCGGTGAGGTGGAGTGGAAGCAGGTGCCGGACACCTGGTACGCGTTCAAGGTGATTCCCTAGCCGAGTCGCGGCGCTGACTCCGCTTTGATGCATCTCCTAAATACCCTCCCGCTCCTCGGCCGGATGCAGATGCCCAAGACCCTAGTGCTGTTCAGCCTTCTTTCGGCGATCGTCACAACCGCTTGCTCGGGACTGGAAGAGACGACGGCAGCTCCGTCGGAACCTGACCCCGTCGTCGCGGTCGAGTTCTTCCCAATGAACGCCAATCCGGCGCTGTTCGCTCCGGCGACCACGCCTCTGGTCGCCGGCGATTCCATAACGATCAATCGCTGCCCTACCGATCCAGTCCGGATCACAGTCCTCGGGTACCATTACTCCCGTACACTTGGCGGTGTGGCTCGACCGGGGGAGCAAGATGTGGTTTGGGAGACCGACAACCCAGTCGTGGCCTCCCACCAGTTTGGAAATGCAGGTGTACCTGGCTTGTTCCGGGTCACGGCGAGCTCTCTCGGGCGCGCGACTCTTACTGCATCGGTGCGGGGAGTCAATCGGTTTCATCTAGTTGTTCGATTCGCCCCCCCTGAAGCGAGATATCTCCCGTTTCTCTGCCCGTAGGCGCTACTCACCGGAGTTCATGAAGGAGGCGTCTCTCCATGGCATGAACTCTGAAACTGGAGGTGCGCGCGCCCGCTTTCCGTCCCCGTGTCGGGAGTCCCATAGACATCCCATCGCAGGGCTGCGGCTGCGGGGGAGCGCACACGAAAGCGGTTGCCGCAGATGTAGGTTAGGCGTACCGAGTCTTGCTGCGGTGACGTCAAGGAAGACATCGTGGCGAGCTGCACTAAGTCGCTAGGTGCCGTGGAATCCGCTAGTGTGCAGGCGCCGACTACGATTGCGGCGGCTCCGACTATCGCCGCGCGCGTCCGGCGGGACCAAGTGGTTGTCATCCGTCACGCTCCCTGGCCGGAGGAAGAGAGATCCACGACACGTTGCGCAACGTTGGTATGGTCGGTATGCGAGACACAATGGCCACATCTCCGGAGATGGTCAGTCCGATCTCTACTTGGACCACTCGAACGAACACGACGAGGTTCCCCAAGGAGTCCTTGAAGGCCGCGACGTGTCGGTAATGAGCCGGCGGCGGGGAGTACACGCCAGAGACGCTGATAAGCAGGGTGCCATCGGTCTCTCCCACTGCTGGCCGGGAAAGGCTAGGCCACAGGACACTCCACAACCGGTCCCGTCCCTCTTGGTCATAGACGACGGCGTGGACCACCGCCCCGCCCTCTCCGAACCAGGTTCGTCGGACCCGAGTCGGCTCCAGTACTGTGGTGATGGGCAGTCGGACCACCTCTCGCGTCCCGAGAATCTCCGATGCCCGCCGCTCAAGATCGGCAGGCTCGCTTCGCGCCCGGCGCGGCGCGGGCGATTGAGCGGCCAGCGGCAACGCAACCAGAACTACGAACGCGCTCCGTGCGAACGCCACGAGAACGGGCCTCTTCGCCAGCCGTGGGGGCCGCGGAAAGTGTGCGACCGGCGCGGTTCTCTCTACGACAGGGCTGACTGGGCGGCGGTTAGGCATAACTCCTCGCGGAAATGAGCGGACCAGAGCATCAACAGGAAAGGTCTGCCTTGCGGCATCTGCCCCCAGAGGTTGCCGCTCTGGAGGAAACTGGACTCGAGCGGCGCGAATGACCTCAGCAAAAAGGTGAGCGGCGGGTACGAGACGAGGCTTCCGTGCGACCGTAGTAATCTTCGCGCCTTCAACTCCTCATCGCGAGCGCTCTGCCCATGCCGGGGACGAAAAGCGCATCGACGATGCGGCTGTAGCGCCGCAATTGGCCTCGAAGCAGCGTCCGAACGGGGCAAGGAACAGGGTGCCCGTAAGCACAGCCAGTTGACGGGACTGAAACGGCGGCGGATCGCCCGCCGATCATACTGCGCGCAGCGGTGCATAGATGAAGAGCACCCCGCAGGACGCAAGGATCGCCCAATCACCGGCGAGGAAAAACCGATCAGCCCGCGTCATCGGCGCGTTCTCCATCTAGGTCGGTGAGAGCGAGGCGAGGATCATCAACGCGACGGCAATGAACAGGAGGCAAGCAGCAACCCCGGGAGCGCGCCGAAAGAGCACGTTGGACACGCCCCACAGCATCATCGCGCTGGAAGAGTACAGACTGCTCATCGGGCGGAGAGCAGAATCGACGCCCTCAGTGCGCTGCCACTTTAGGAGCGCGCTGACGAATAGTGCCACCCCAAGGGCAAGGAACACCCACTCGATCAGTTCCCTGCGCGCAGCGATGCGCTCTCGGAGCTTCATCATTCACGAACCGGTTGAAGTACACCCGCCTCACCCCGCGGCCCCGACCCGGACCCCGGTCGGGACTGCGAGGTGGATGGCAGCGCGCAAGCGAACCGAGTCTTCGCCCTCGATTGCCACGCGCCGTTTCAGACGTTTAAGCCACCAGAGGACCCCGACGCCGACCGCCGGATACGCGATGGACGCTAAGGAGCGCGGCTCGTCGAAAAGTAGAGCACCGCCTAGCCAACCGGCGGCGATCGCCGTGAGCGCAATGAGCGGCGTCTGCGGGAGCCAATGTTGTCTGAGAAGCCAAGTTTGAAGGTTCACGGGTCCTCTCCTCTCGACTTGAACGCGCAGCAGAGAAAACTACCGAACCTCCACAACGCCGTTCCCCAGCGGCACCG
>JAIETI010000090.1 GCA_019745365.1 Gemmatimonadaceae bacterium
AGCCCCACGAGCCCCCACTTGGCGACGCCGTAGAGCGACATCGCCGGCGTCGGCACCAGCCCCGCGAACGATGCCGTGACGACGAGGTGCCCACTCCCTTGCGCCGCGAACTGCTTCCACGCCGCGAAGGCGACCGCGAGCGCGCCATCGAGATCGATCCGCGTGAGCCGACGCCAGTGATCCATGCTCGCGTCGCGGAACTCGCCAGCGAAGCCGACGCCCGCGTTGTCGAAGACGAGATCCAACCGCGAGTGCTTCGCCACCGCATCCGCGAAGACCCGTGCGATCGCCGCGTCGTCCGTGACATCGAGCACCGTGGATTCGGCCCGCCCACCGGCGGCGGTGATCTCCGCCGCCACGGCGGCCGCCCCCGCGGCGTCGATATCGGTCGCAATGACCACCGCCCCGCGCGCCCCGAGCGCGCGCGCGAGTCCGCGGCCGATCCCGCTCGCCGCGCCGGTGATGAGCACGATTTTTCCCGCGTACGCCATCGCTCTCCCTCGCTGGTTGCGAGGAAGCTACGTGCCCGCGAGGGGGGCGAACAGAGAAGGGCCCGGGGAGATCCCCGGGCCCTTCGGTGATGCGTGGCCGCCAGCGCGGCTCACTTCATGACGATCATCTTCTTGACGATCCGCTTGCCGTCGACCTCAAGGGCGTACATGTAGATCCCTGAGGCGACCTCTTGCTGCGTGTTGAGATACTTGCCATCCCAGTAAGCGGTGTACTGCCCACACGTCAACAAGATGTTTTCCAGCGGCTGCCCTCCTGCCACGTTGCCCGATCCTCCTTGGATGACCGGGACTGCGGCCAGCTGCGCGAGCAGGTTGTACACGCGCAACGTGACCCGGTACTGCTTCCCACCATCCTGACACGACGGCGCGTCGCCGATCGTGAAGGGAATGCGGGTCTCGGGGTTGAACGGATTGGGATAGTTCTGCCCGAGTTGTCCTGCGGACTGTTTCTGGCCGGGCTGCTGGGAGCCCTGAGCCATTCCTTGCCGTGGCATGAAGCCGAGGGCCAGCACGCCGATGGCGATCGCTGACCAACGAAACCTCATACGTACTCCGTTTGACGATGTCTGTCTCTGAGGTGGAATCTCCTGGTTGGATAGTGGACGTACGTGGTCAACAGGCAAACTAGGACTGGCCGAGTGACCTGTCAAGCAATTGTACGCCCAGCACTGCCTACCAACGGAACGTGCGGCCGTCCCCTTCTCGCCGGCTCACCCCCGCCCGATCGAAGTACTCGAGCAGCGGGATCGCCCACTTTCGACTGACCCCGAGCAGCTCCCGAAGTTCCCCCGGCAGGTAGCTCCGCCGCTCCCCGGTGCCAGCCTGGAGCCGATCGCGAAGGGCCTGCAGGGCCCAAGACCCATAGTATCGGTCGGTAGCCACAGCGACCACGCGCCCCTCCCGCGCCAGGTGCTTCAGCAGCCCCAGCGCCTCGGCGCCGTGCTCGGCCGTGAGTTCAGCGACCGTCGGCGGCTCCGCCCCCGCGGCCTCAAGTCGATCGACGAGTCGCTCCGCGAGCGTGGCGCGCTCACCCGTTGGTGCGACGCTGAAGTCGGGGAGTGAGATGACCCCATCGCGACTCACCACGCGCGATGCGGCGATGGCCCGACGAAGCACCTCGGCAGCGACGTCGGGAGCGAGCGTGAGCACCTCCCGCAGACGCTGCGCGTTCACGCCGGGCTCCAGCGGATGCTCCTGATGGAAGGTGCTCAGCCAGGCGGTCAGCGCCGCCGCGGCCTCGCGGAGGCGCGCCTTGGGATGCAGCGCCTCACCGATGCGCTCGGCGTCGAGCGCGGCGGTGAGCTTCCCGACCTCACTCGGGCGCACGCCGAGGCGAAGCGCGAGCGGCGCAATCGCGAGCCCGTGATGATCCGCCTCGTCAAGCATCCAGCGCAGCCGCTGCGACGTCTCGGCGTCCGCCGCGGTGAAGGGACGCGACCGGCGAAAGGGCGGGAACGGATCGGTGATGACCCCGCCGCCGACGGTCGTGAGCATTGCGCCCGCCCGGAGCACGAAGCGGTCGCCGGCACGGGCGACGATCGGGGCGTCGAGGACGATGCGCCCGGCGCGCGACTCGGCGTTCGTGACTCCGCCCCGAACGACAACCCGCGCGCCAACCTCGGCGGTGCCGCAGTGAAAGCGGAAGCGCGTGCGCGGCGTCACGTTGGGTGCGCCGGGGAGGAGGCGGACATCGGCGCGGATCCGTGTCGTGGCCGGCCAGAGCGCCGCGTCGACGATCGCCGCACCCCGCTCGACCGCATCCCGTTCGACGCCGACCAGCGCGAGCGCGATACGATGCCCGGGGAGTGCGGTGGCCGTGGAGGCGCCATGCGACTCCACACTCCGAACGCGCGCGGCGATGCCAGCGGGAGCGATCGTGACAGTGTCCCCCGTCGCGACGGTCCCGCTCCAGACGGTCCCGGTCACGACGGTGCCCGTGCCTTTCACCGTGAAGATGCGATCGACCGGCATCCGGAAGCGGTCGTCCGATGCGCGCGTGGCGATCCGCCGCGACGCCGTGGCGAGCGCGGTGCGGAGCTCATCGAGCCCGTGGCCGCTGCGCGCCGAGACCGGGATGATCGGCGCGTCCTCCAGCGTGCTGCCGACGAGCGCGAGGCGGACATCGTCCGCGGCGAGGGCGATCAGCTCGGGGTCGACCGCATCGCACTTCGTGAGTGCCACCACGCCCAGGCGCACGCCGAGCAGCGCGAGCACGGCGAGATGCTCGCGGGTCTGCGGCATGACCCCTTCATCGGCGGCGACGACGAGGAGCGCGAGATCGATGCCGGCCGCACCCGCCACCATCGTCCGAACGAAGGCCTCATGGCCGGGCACGTCGACCACACCGATCACCCCGACGCCGTCGAGCGTGAGTGGTGCGAAGCCGAGTTCGATGGTGATACCGCGGCGCTTCTCCTCGGGGAGACGGTCGGTGTCGACGCCGGTGAGCGCGTGGATGAGCGTGGTCTTGCCGTGATCGATGTGTCCGGCCGTACCGATGATCATCGCGCGTCCCAGGCGCGGAAGGCGCGCAGCGGTCGCCCATCCTCGAGGTGCTCTTGGAGGAACTCGCGGAGGAGTCGGCGGTGCGCTTTGGCGTGCGTCGCGTCGGGGAGCACCGGGCGCTCGCCGTCGCGCCACGCGATTAGCACCGCGCGTGCCGCCGCCGGGAGGATGCGCCCTCCCGGCGTCGCGCGCGCACAGCGTGCACAGAGGGCGCCGCCCGCGCGATGATGAAAGATGAGATCGTCGTCGGGGGAGAGTTCCGCCTGGCATGCCGCGCAGTGCTCGAGGGCCGGCGCGAAGCCCAGTTCGCCGATCAACGCCCAACAGGCGGCGATGGCCTCGGCCTCGACACTGGCCCGGTCGGCGATGACGAGCGCATCGAGCGAACGCTCGAGCGCGGCGAACACCGTATCCGCAGCGTCCTCAGGAGTAAACCGCAGCAGGAGCTCCGCCAGCGCTGCAGCGCCGTGAAAGCGCCCGAGGTCGGCCGCAAGCGCACTGCGCGCATGCGTCGCGTCAAAGGTGATCAGCGTATGGAGATCACGCCCCGGGCGGACCATCCACTGCGCGCGCCCGGAGGTGAAGAGGTCGAGACCGGCGCCGGGCCCACCCTTGGCGCGGCGGGCACCGCGAGCGATGACCGACTGCACCCCCGCCTCGCGCGTGGCGAGGCGGAGGATGCGGGAGGTCTCACGATAGTCGAAGGCGTGGAGGACGATCGCGTCGGTCGCGAGCAGGGACACGCGAGAAAGATACGCGCTACCGCGCCCCGATCCGTGCCCCCACGAACCACGCTCGGCCCGGCGCGCGGAACCCGTAGATCGCCTCGTACCGCCGATCGAATGCGTTGTCGAGGCGCACCAGGAGCGAGGTGGGCTCCGCGCCGACGTGCCAGCGCAACGGATGCTCGTACGCGAGATCGATGCGGGCGTAGGGGGCGAGGGTCACGGCCTTGGCGGGGAACGATGCGAAGTCACGGTCCGCGCGCGCGCCCACCCACTGCGCGGTCACGCTCCCCTGCCCGCCCGCGACGGCGCGCGAGAGGACGCCGGCGACGGCCTGCGACGGGCGGCGGAGGAGCGGCTGTCCGCGCACGAAGTTCGCGGACTTCGCGGTATCCGCTCCCGCGTCGACGACGCGCGTCGCGGTCCAACTGTGATTGAAGGCGAGCGAGGTGCCGCGGATGCGCACCGCGAACTCGCTCTCGAGCCCGTTCGCATTGGCGGCCGCGAGATTGAAGTAGTTGGGCGCGGCGGTGGTCCCGAGGCCGCCGCGATACTGGATCAGGTCGCGGAACTGCTGGCGGAAACCAGTGAAGCGGATGGTCGTTGCACCACGCACGAAGCGCTGGTCGACGCCGACCTCGACGGTGCGCGTCTGCTCCGGACGGAGATCGGGATTCCCCACGACGAAGCCGCTCGCGTAGTTCTCACCGAAGGTCGGGGCTTTGAACGCGTTCCCCGCGGAAGCACGCAGACGCGTACGCTCCGCTAGGCGCCATCCCGCCCCCGCGCGCACGGTGCGGAAGACGTCGAACGCGCTGTTGTCGTCGATGCGGCCGCCGAAGGAATACGAGAGCCGCGGCGTAGCGTCGCCGAGTGCCTGCGCGTAGAGACTGCGCGTGGTCCGCGCGGCGCGGAATGCGCCCGGGAAATCGCCGTACTGACTCAACGAGATGTTCGACGACCGTTCGCGATCGTCGGCGTACGCCGCGCCGACGGAGACGGTGTGTCTGGCCCCAGCGGCGATATCCGTACGCACGTCGACCGCGCTCCGCATCACGCGCCCCTGCGCGTGGTAGCCGTAGAACCCGAGGGTATCGCCCGGCGAGTCCCTGTCATCGTTCGACTTGGGGAGGTTCTCGCCGCGAGTCCCGACGATATGCAGCGACACGCGCTCCGAGACACGTTGCGTTGCTTCGAGGCCGAGCTGCGCTCGATGCGTGACCTGCTGCGCGTTGCGGTCGATCACCGCGCCGGCGAAGTCGGTCGGATATTGATAGCGGTTGGAGCCATAGCGTGCGTTGAGTCGCAGCGTCGTCCCGTCGCGCGGCGCGACGCGGAGCCCGCCACTCATCACGCGATTCTCGAAGCCGTTGTTGAACTCGTAGATCCCAGCGGAGCGCTGTTCACCAACCGCACCGGACCACCCGAATCGCGCTGTGCCCCCCTGCGCACTCAGCTCGGCCTTGGCGGTCCCGTACGTCCCGCCGCCCAGCGCGGCGCGCCACCGCGTGGGGCCCTCACCGTTGCGCGTGAAGAGCTGGATGACG
>JAIETI010000075.1 GCA_019745365.1 Gemmatimonadaceae bacterium
GGGAAGTGAGCGAAAGATCGCTCAGGGAGCCCGCCGGTCTACAGAGCGTGCTGTCCGAAGAACCGGGACCACTGCTGTCCATGGTGACTTCGTTTCTGGGCGAGACGTTCGGTTAGGTACCTTGGTAGCCAGGCGCGAAAGATCGTCTCTTCAACGGCCGCGGCGAGAAGAAGAGACAGGGCGCCTGCCTCACCAAGAATGCCCGTGTCGCGGGGAAGAACCATCGGGGAGAGGAGCATCCAGACGGCGAGGGCGATGACGAAGTCGGCGACAACTGAACGCAGCAGGACACTTGGAAATCTCTCAAATTGTACACCCAAGAGTGCAGCGGCACCCACCAAGAGAACGAGGTTCTTCGAGATGGGAGAAAGTTGATCTCCCAAAAATCCTGCCCGAAGAGCAATAATCATCGCACAGAGCATAGCGATGACGCTTAGCGACCATCCGAGGGCGGGGCTCGCTATTTGACGGAACTCAAATCCCGGCGAGTTCTGTCGACGGGGTCCAGCACCTTTCACCGCAAGACCCTCAGCGAAGGCCAGTGCGAGCAACCTGGAGAAAAATCGTCGCGATGAGGAGGCCAGCAAAGAGCCGCCCGCCCCGCACAACGGCGCCGCGTGCTCCCAATCTCCTCGCGTGTGCTCCGATTGTGCCGCTCACGGGCACCAAGGCGAAGAGCGCGCCGAGCGCGAGAGCATCAGCAACCGTCTTGCTTCCTCTCGTCTGGAGGATAGCCTCGATTGCCCCGCAGGACGCGATCGACACAGCAACGAGGAAAACCGTTGACACATTGACCGAAGCCGAACCGGTACGTCCGCGGTCAATCGTGCCCCGAATCGGGTACAACGCGATGATTGAGAGAAGAAGCCCTGCGATGCACACGGCCACAACCGATGACATATCCGCGACAGCCTCCGCTCCGTTCCGGCAACTCTCCACAGTGCCCGGCTACAATGTGAAAATGCTTCCCCCACCCGTCAAGAGTTAATCTCAGGTCTGGAGGGACCCGAATCCGCGTGAGCCCCCATGCAGTTTCGGCCGGACGAGACTCGGGTGTACAGGCGAGACCCTTCCCACGTGCCCACCCGATCCTCGTGAGCAACGAAATCCAGCAACCGGCGGCGGGGTGCCTCAGAAGGCATACACCGCCTGCGCCTCCGCGCTCGGGCGTACCTGCGGACGCAGACGGTCGCGACGAGCAACATCCACATTCTCGCCGACGATCTGTTCTAGGTCCGCCGCAATGCCCGCGTACGCGAAGAAATCATCCGCCACGCTGGGCGTGAGGTCCACAAACAGGTCCACGTCGCTGTCGCTGCGATGGTCAGCGCGCACGGCTGACCCGAACACCGCAACGTGAACAACGCCGCGAGCGCGACGTGCGACTTCTTGCGCGCGCCGTTTCGCGAGGACGGTGGCGAGGTGAGACATAAGAAGAACCTACCTCCATGGGGGCTGACCAAGAACACATTGCGGGCCCTTACCACCCCAGCCGAGCAACAATCGCGAACAGTTCATTAATCGCCAGATTCCGATCATTGCGCTCACGCGCGAACATCCGAGACGGTGATCCCCGGCGTGTACTGTGGGGAACGCACGGCGACGCGTGCTCAGCGAAGTAGCCCACCCTCACGGTTCCAGTGAAGAGGGTGGCCCCGCAAACAGCTGACTCAGGCCCAGTTCGCAGCGAAGCCGTATCTCGCTTGGGTCGATCGTGCGATCGACCGGAATGCGGGCCGCCTCGCGTACGGTATCGCTGACGCTCTTGAAGAGTGTGGAAGCTTGAGCCATCACCGTGCGTCGTTGTTTGGTGCCGAGCGACGGACCGACGGTCTTCTGCCAGAGTTCCTGCAATTGCACGAGGTGTGACTCGAATAGCTCAATAGTGTCGTGAAGGTACAGCACGTCCTGCGCCTGCTTCCGGTCGAGTCGCGACTCGTGAATAAGCAGCTTCTGCGCGATGAAGCTGACGGGATTCGCCACCAGTATCTCGGCGGTGGCGACGACGGGGAACTCCTCTGACGGAGTGAACGGGAACCTCCATGGTGCGACCAGGAGCACCTCGAGATGTCGAAGTTTCTGCGCGGTGACGCCCGCCACCGCTACGGTCGCGTCGTCGCTGCCATCCCGTCGGACGCCCCCACCGCGCAGGGGCGTCAGAAACTCCGCGTAGAAACCCGCATCCTCGCCTCCCAGCTGAAAGTGCGAGACCGGTGGGTCATGGTCGCCGCTCAGTCTCTTCTCGAAGCCAGCGGCTTCCAGTCCCTTCGCGATATCTCCCTTGATGCTGGTTTCGTCGTCGAGGGCGAGATCCGCATCGCGAGTGACGACGGCTTGGTAACCGGGAGCCCTCGCATCGCCATGTCGCCGATACAGGCGATGCGCCCAACCGCCGATGAGGACGATGCGCTCTCGCCACGGCTGAAGCGCGTTGATCAGTCGCGCCATCGCCCTCTCATCAGTCATCAGGCAACGCCCCGGCAATCGGCGCGAGGTGCTCTCGCCAGATCAGTTGCGCTTGCTCTTCGCCTCGGGCGGAGTGTTCCGAGGTGTCGAGCCAGGTTTGGATCACGTCGGCACACGCGACGCCCTTTGGCCGAACGAGTCCTCGATACACCGACCGAGGGGCCTTCGGGATGCGAACAACCATATGGGTGGCTTCGCCGGGCCGTGCGCGAAGCAAACTTCTCGATTCAGACGCGGCGTCCGATCCTCCAGGGAGTACCGACGGCCGATCGACCAGCACATAGGGCGGAACTCCGCTGACAAAGCCGAGTCCCATCTCATTGGCTGCGGCAAAGAGACCGAGACAAGCTCGATTCGGAGGAAACAAGCTCGCGATGGCGGATCGAACGGCTTGGTGTCCGATGATCTTGAATGGAGCGTCCGGAATGCTGTGCGATGGGACGCTCTTCCATCGTCGGAAGAGCGCGCCGCGTCGGACGAGGTGAAGGTGTCGCCGCTCCTCACCGAGAAAGCCCTCTCGGCGCAGTTCCTCAACGAACCGGTGCGCGCTCATGATCGAGCAGCCCGCTGCTTCAGCGAGAGCGGTCGCATTGCGAAACTCGCCACGTGGAGCCGACAAGAGTCTCTCGGGCAGCTCCGCCGCAAGAAGCACCTTGAGCAGCCATTGATTGAGGTCGGAGAAGAGATTCTTGTGCGCGAGTGAGTGGCTCTGTTGCTCGCCTGGCAGCGACGACTTCGGTTCGCGATTGAGCGCTTCCAGTCCGGACCCACGAAACACCTGGAGTCCCAGGTGGTCGATGGCTCCCATCGCCACATCTGGCGCGTACCGCTCACGAAAGTTCTCGAGCCGAGCAACCGCCGAACGCGAGATTCTAGGAGCGACCACGATCGCGAGCGGGAGCTCGTCGTTGCGAATCGCTTGTCTCACTTCGAGACACACACGCGACCACGCATCCTCCAGGGGAATGCTGCTTCCTCGTGCGATGGCCTTCACTTCGGCGACGTAACAGCGGGCGTTCTGCCGAAGAAGGAGGTTCGCGTGTGGATGGTTGCTGCCGCGGTCGTCAGCTTCTACCTGCCAGCCCGCAGACGCGAACGCGCTCATGACACGGTCGCTTGCTTGTCGTTCCGCCTCGAAGTGCGAAACTCGGTAACTCACGTCTTCGCCCATTCGTTTTCTCCACGTGAATCTCGCAATCAAGATTGCATCTTCTATGCTAACATATATATGATAAATATCAAGTATATGTTAATAACTGGAGACAGTCAGTCTCCATACCCGGATCATGTACGAGCCTGCGAAGAAGATGCTTGAGAGTAGGGTTGGGAAGTCGCAACTCATTACATCACATAGTTTTGCAGCAAAAGTTTGGGTACTCACACGCGTCAATCAACCCACCCGATCCATGATCGCCAACAACTCATCAACCGCCCGCTCCCGGTCGTAGCGCTCCCGCGCGAACACCCGCGCCAACTCCGTCCGCGCCTCGGTGTGCTCGATATCGCGGAGCGCCGCATCGACAGTCGCGCGGATCGCCTCCTCATCGAAATCGAAGGGCGCGTAGAGATCGCGAGTGACCTCGACATCGAGATAGTGGTTCGGGTCCGACACCACGAACGCACCATGGAGCATCCCCTCGATCACGCGTACATGCGTCGCGTGGCGGACGGTCGGGAGTACGTTCACCACCACCCGCGACCGCCCCATCAACTCTCGGAGCCCGCCGAGCGTCGCGCGCGGGACATGGCGCGCCTTCGCGCGACTCCAATCCACATGCGCCCAGTGGCCACCGGGGACGATCGCGGGGAAGGGAAGGAGCGCTTCAAGCACGCGCGTCGCCCGTGCTCGGCGCACATAGCGTTCGCTCTCGCGCACGACTGTGAGAAAGGCATCCGGCACTTCCCAAGGCGTCCCAGCCTCGGCCGACCCACGGACCCGCGCCTCCGCCCACGCCCAGATCGAGCAGTCGGTGCGCCAGACACACTGCTCGACCGTCTCCTCGATCAACTCGCGGAGCTCGGTGGGGAGCACGGACCATGTTGCGCGCACCTCTTCGGGATCACGTCCATCCTTCGCGTACAACACCGCCACATCGCGACGGATGTGGGGGAGCGGCACGCCACTCTCACCGACGCCACTCTGCTCCAGCACCACTCGTGACGCGAGCGGTCCCCCGAGCGCAGTCGACGCACGCAGATGATCCGCATCGAGAAAGAGCAAGCGCCCCGGAGGCGGATCGCGATGCAACGCCGGTTGCAGCGCCGGTGGCTCGCTGATCACGCCGACGTAGGGTACGCCGAGCGCCGCATACAACGAGTGACCATCGGCGTGGCGGAGCTCACCTCCCGCGCCACTCAGCGCGAACACACAGTCGGGGCGGTGTGCCGTGATCGCGGACTCGACCGCAATCGCCGCGTCGCTGCTTGGGAGCGACACGAGATGCACCTCGCGCCCCCGCGCACCGAACGCTGCTGCGAGCTCGCGCGAATGCTCGCCGAGGATGTCGGCGTCACTCGGTCCGACAAGGATCAGCAGGGAGCGCGCGCGAGGAGCGGAGTGCATGTCGGAGGGTGGGGGGGACGCTGAATCCTACCGACCAGCGCTTGCGCCAGCTAATCGCAGAGCGGAGCTTCCGCCCATCCTCTCACTGACCTCTTGATGCCCGTCGTGCGTGCGTCGCGGATCGCGGCGCTCATCCTTGCGAGTCAGCTCGTCGTCGCCTGCGGCATCGAACCCGCACCGGCGACGGACGCCACCGTGCGCGTGATCACGAACGTGGCGTATTCGCGC
>JAIETI010000175.1 GCA_019745365.1 Gemmatimonadaceae bacterium
GCGCGCGCGGAGCACCTCCGTGCGCGTCACGTCGCGGATCACGCAGGCGATGCCGATGATGCGCCCGTCGCGGTCCTTCAACGGCGCGACGGTGTTGTCGAAGATGCGCTTCGCACCGCGTGGCGTCTTCCATTCCCAGCGATACTGTACCCGCTCCCCGCGGAGCACCCGCGCATTCGCGTCGCGGTGGACCGTGGCCACGTCACGCGCGAAGAGCTCCTCCGGGAGATGTCCGAGGTAGTCGATCGCGCGAAAGCCAAGCCGGTCGAGCCAGTTGCCGTACACACCGATCACGCGCTCATCGGGGTCGAGCATGTAGAGCCCTTGATCGACCGAGCTGACGAAGAGGCGGAAGCGCTCCGCGCTCTGCGCGAGCGCCTCGATGCGCGCGACCTCGTCGGTCACATCGCGCCCCATCGCGATCATCTCGCGCTGCCCGTCGCCCGCATCGATCGGCGAGACGGTGACTGACATCCAGCGCAGCTCCCCCTGCCTGCGATTGATGCGCACCCGCAGGGTGATCGCGCTCTGTTCAGTCATCCCGTGGAGGCGTGCGATCGCACCGGGGAGATCGTCGCGGTGCACAATGTCCGCGAGCGTGAGGTGCACCCCGGGCTCCGGCTGCCGTCCCACGGCGCGCCACGCGGCTTGGTTCGCCTCGATCAGCCGACCGTCCGGCGCGATCACGAGGATCGGGTCCGGCGACGCATGCACGACGCGCAAGTAGCGCTGCTCCACGCTGCGCACCGTGCTCATCAGGCGCGAGATCTGCAGCGAGAAGCCGATGATCACCACCGCACCGGCGAGCCCCGCGCTGAGTGCGAAGGCGACGCTTCCCTTCACATCCCCCAACCCGAATCCGATCGCACTCGATCCGAAGCCGAGATACGCGAGCCCGATGAGGCCGCTGTACACCGCGAGCTGGAATACCGTCGCGCCGACCACGAGGCGTTTCGGGAGCATCCCCGTCGTCATCCCCATCCCGAGCACGAACGCGCCCGCGCCGACCCACACAACGCCGTTGAAGGCGAGGATGATCCCCGCCGTGGCGAAGGCATCGACGACCTGGAGCGCGAGGAAGCCGAGCGGTCGGAGTCGTTGCGGGAGGCGGCGGAGCGCGACGTACATCGCACCGCCTGCGACCCCCCAAGTGAGTACGGCCACCCACTGGAACGCGTGGATATCGAGCCCCGCGACCGAGCCGATGGCGAGCGCCACGAGGATGGACGCACCGATCGCGACGCGGCGCCGTGGCGCCTCGTCGATCCATCGCAGCAGCGCGGTCTGGAACTCCCGTGAATGCATTCGGCCGATACTCCCCTCGAGGAGTATCGGCCGATGCCCCGCCCTACTATAGCACGTTACGCTGGTGTGAGCGCCAACTCCAGCGAGACGGACTCGGCGATGATCTCGCGCGCGCGCGCGACGACATCGTCCATCGACGGGCTCTTCGCGAACATCCGGTCGGCGCGCTGCCGTAGCTCCTCGCGCGTCGGGAAGTGTGGCATCTCGAACTCCGCGACCTTCGCCGCGAGCTCAGCGCGCAGCTCCGCCGACCGGGCTTCCCACTCGGCGAACCGCGGATGATGCGCGATCGAGTCGCGCGTCCGTTCGGCGAACTCGGCGAACTCGGCGCGATGCTGCGTCCAGAACGCCTCGACGCTCGCCCGCGCGTCGGCGAAGGTCGGGTGGTGCGCCCACGCCTCACGCGCCTGCGCGCGGAGCCGCTCCACCGGCACGCTCTCGGCAAGCTGACGCGCGACCTTCTCCAGCGTCTTCCGTCCGAGCGGACGCTCGTTCGCGACGACCTCTTCCGGCGGCGCGCCGAGGTCCCAGACGAGGCCGAGCCAGGAGGCGGCCCGAAGGATGTAGAAGGTCATATCCACTTCGTACCAGCGGAACCCCTGACGGCAGGAGCGCTGATAGTGGTGATGGTTGTTGTGCCACCCCTCACCCATCGTCACCAGCGCGAGGAACCAATTGTTGCGCGAGTCGTCCCCGGTCACATAGCGCCGACGCCCGAGCACATGGGCCATCGAGTTGATCATGAAGGTGCCATGGTAGAGCGCGACCGTGCTCCAGAAGAAGCCGACGATCAGTCCGGCCGGACCCATCCAGAGAAAAGAGGCCGTGGCAAGCACGGCGGCCGGAACGTTCGGGTACTTATTGAGCCAGACGAGCTCCGGGACCTTCATCAAGTCCGGGACGAGCTCGTACTTCGTTTCGTCCGCGCGGTTGGAGAAGATCCAGCCGACGTGGGCCCACCAGAATCCCTTCTGGCGCGGCGAATGCACGTCCTCGGGCTGATCGCTGTAGAGATGGTGATGCCGATGCGTGGAGGCCCACCAGATCACGCCGCGAGCGGCGCCCATCTGCGCGAGGATCGCGAGCAGAAACTGCCCTACGCGCGAGGTCTTGAACGACCGATGCGCGAAATAGCGGTGATAGCCGGCGGTCGCCGAAAACATCCGGATCCAGTAGAGCGCGAAGGCAAGCCAGAGCGCCTTGGTCGGAACGCCGGTAAAGAAAGCACCGAGGCAGGCGAGGTGGACGAGGACGAACGCTGCCGTCTGCGGATAGACGACGTCGTCCCGCTCATCGTGGTTGTCGTGGTGCTCAGCGGAGGTCGCGGCAGCAGTCACATCGGGTCCCGGAAAGGGGAGGCAGCAAGTGCCTGACAGCAGGGAAAGACAGGGCGCGGCCCCAAGGTACCGGAGACCGCGCCCATGAGTCTCAGCAAGAAGTATGCTCGATGCGAGCCGACTTCTCAACCTCGACCGGTCAACTCGTCACCGCGAGACCGAAGTGATGAGCCGCCCGACGAGCTGCCGGAGCCCGGCAGAATCGGCCGTGCTGACACGTCCGGAGCGCTCCATCGCGTCCAGTTCGTTCAGCAGCGCCTCCAACAGGTTGACGCCAGGCGTCGTATTGCCGCGCTCCAGTTGCTTGGCGGCGTTGTCGAGCTTGGCCCGCAACGAGTTGCGGTTCCCCGCGTTGACGGGGAGGCCGTCGATCAGCGCCAGCGTCCGCACCACGACTTGAGCGAGCGAGAGCACGTCCACCGTCGCGGTGCGCGCCACCGTGGCGTCACCATCGTTCACACGCACCGTGACCGAATAGCTCCCCGCAACGTTGTACACGCGATCAAGGGAGAAGTTCATCCCGGCGAGCGCTAGGGCCGCGGCACCATCGCCATCGCCGTAGTCCACCGTCGCCGTCCACGGGTCGGTCCCGGGATCGGTGAAGCTCCCCGCCGCGAGGTAGCGCTCGCCGGGGAGCAACGTCGCCCCGGCGAACGACGCCATCGTCGGTGCCACGTTGGTGATCGTCGCGGCCGTCATCACCGAATCGACGAGCCCGCGGATGTCCGTCACGATCATCGTCACACCCACCGTTCCGTTCTGCGCGAAGGTCCGCACCGCGTTCACGCCGGTGGCGGTCACGCCATCGCTAAAGCGCCAGAGATAGCTGAGCGCGTCACCGTCCGGATCGCTCGAGGCACTCGCACTGAAGGTGATGCTGCTCCCTTCGGTGGTGAGCCACGGTCCGTCCGTCGCTGCGACCGGCGGCTTCGTCCCGCTCTCGACCGCGATCTCGATCTGGTCGGGCAGAAGCGCGAGCACATCGTAGCCGCTCAACGCTTCCACGGAATCGATCGTGACCTTGTAGCTCTCCCACGGCACGTTGCGGATCCCCGCGCTGTTGGGCATCACCACCGCGATCGCCTCCACATCGGACGCGCGTGTCACACTCGCCAGGCCGCGATCGCGCGGAAGGAGCAGGGCGACCTTCCACGTCCAGGTCGGGATGGTGATGCGCCCTTCGTTTTTCACCGTCCCCTGCGCGCCCGAGGCACCCGCGATGATGTACACCTCGCGGTCGCCCGCCTGCGCGAATGCGCCGAGGTACGACTCGAACGCCGCCCACGGCCCCTGATTGTTGTCCGAGGCCTGCGGGATGATGTTCGAGAAGAGGAAGGTCGCCGCGTTGTCGAGATTCCCACTGGTGCGGTCGAACGATCGCGCGAGGTGCCCGCGGTCGATCCCGAACCCGTTGATCGCCGCCGCGCCGGTATAGTCCGCCGTGGTATAGCGCGGGAAATCGCTCGGCAGGAGTGGATCGTACGTGAAGCAGTCGCAGCGGTCCTCGGGGCCGAAGTGCGTCGCGTCGAGATTGTACGCGACCCAGTTCGGGATGTTCTTCACGCGGTTGAACGAACTCGTGAACTGCGGACGACGGAGGATGAAGTCGTCGCTGCCGTCGCCGTCGACCGGATCGCCGAACTCGGTGTTGCCGCCGTACTGCGCCGAGGTGCTGAAGCTCCCCACGCGCGTGGGAACGGTCCAGGTCGCGGTGGTGCCATCCGTCGCGGTCGCACGGATGATCGCGTTCCCCTCGGCGACGGCGGTAACCACGCCATTCGCGTCCACCGTGGCGAGCGACGGCGTCTCTGAGCTCCACGTGAACGTCGTCGGCACCGTGACGGTCCCATCGCGGAGCGTGGCGAAGAGCTGATCTTGGAACCCGACCGGGAGCGCCGGATCGGAGAGATTGCGTCCGCTGAACGAGATGCTGAGTTCGGGCGGCGGCGGCGCGGCCGGGTTGCACGCGCCGAAGCTCGACCGGAACGGACCGTACCACGTGCCGTTGCGCGCGCGCTGGAGCGAACGCGTGGGCGAGGCGGTCGACGATTCCTGCACGCCGATGTCGGTCGAGGTGAGCGTCGCGGCGGGGCCGTTCGTCGCGGTCAGCGACCCTTCATATGAACGGAACTCCGCCACGCGACCGTCCGGCGCGACGAGCGCCCATCCGTCCGACGGGCCGTTCTGGATCCCGGCGAACGAGAACGCGAGCGTACCTCGTGCGTCGCACTGGGTCGGGATCGTGCCCGTGAGCGCGATCGTCCCGTAGGTTACACCTCCGGTCTGATTGTAGAGCACGATCGACCAGCCGCCGACGCCGAGGCCGGCGGGACCTTCGATCTCGAACGCTTCGTTGACGTCAGCACCATCGTTGTCATAGTGCAGTTCGCTCACGAAGAGCGCCGGGAGCGGCTGCGGCGGCGCGGCAATCACGGTGATCGTCGCGCTCGCGCTCACGCTCGTCCCCGTCGCGAGGGCAGTGATCGTCGCCGAGCCCGGCGCGACCGCCGTGACGACACCCGCCGCGGAGACCGTCGCGATCGCCGCCGCGTTCGTGCTCCAGGTAAAGGTGCTCGTGACCGCAGCGTT
>JAIETI010000192.1 GCA_019745365.1 Gemmatimonadaceae bacterium
GATCGTCACGCGCGGCGATGGGACCGCCCCGGCGATCGGGGAGAGCGCGGCGGTTCCGTCGAGCCGAGGGACCGATGCGAGCAACGCCCGCGCGTAGGGGTGCGCGGGCGCGGCGAACCACGCGGGGAGCGGCGCGTCCTCCACCAACTGCCCCGCGTACATCACGAGCACGCGCTCCGCGAACCGGGCGACGACACCCACATCGTGCGTGATCATCAGCACCGCCATCCCCGTCTCGCGCTGCAACAGCTGCAAGAGCGCCAGCGTCTCCTCCTGCACGGTCACGTCGAGGGCGGTCGTGGGTTCGTCGGCGATCACCACGGCCGGCTCGAGGAGGAGCGCCATCGCGATCAACACGCGCTGCCGCATCCCACCCGAAAGCTGGTGCGCCGCACTCGCCGCGATGCGCTCCGGCTCTGCGAAGCCCACGCGCTCGAGCGTGCGCAACGCGCGGGCGCGCCGCTGGGGGCGCGATCGCTCCCCGTGTGCCCGGAGTGTCTCCTCCAGTTGGTCTCCGACCGACATCGTCGGATGCAGCGCGGCAGCGGGTTCCTGTGGGATCAGGGCGATCCGGGCGCCACGGAGTGCGCGCAGTGCGTCCGGCGCCATCGCCGCGAGCGGGGAGCCCTCGAACCGCACGTGGCCAGCAACGATGCGGCCGGGATGCGGAACGAGGTGCAACAGCGCGCGCGCCAGGACGGACTTCCCCGAGCCCGACTCGCCGACTAGGGCGACGCGCTCCCCCGCCTGCAGCGAGAACGTGACGTCTTCCACCGCACGCGCCGGGCCCTCCGGGGTCGGGAAACTGACGCTGAGCGCGCCGACATCGAGCAGAACGGTCACGGTCGCAACCTGACTTCCCTCACACGCACCCGCAAGCGCGTGATTGCCAGCGTTCGCACCGAGCGGCACGTTACTCGGCGATGCCCTTCCTCGCGCTTCCTGCCCTGTTCGCGATGTTGCTCGGTGGTGCCCCCCGCCCGCGCGGACCGTCCGTCGCCCCACCGCCGTCGTCGTTCGCGCGTTTCGTCGATACCTATCTCGACACCTTCGCGCGCCTGCACCCCTCGATCGCGGCGGGCAACGGGATCCACACCCACGACGATCGCCTCGAGGACTATTCAGCCGCGGGCATCGCGCGCGAGATCACCACGTGGAAGGCACTCCGAGCGCAGCTGCGGCGCTTCTCGGCAGCCTCCCTCACACCGGACGAACGGGTCGACGCGCGCATTCTGGACGGCGTGATCGACGGCTGGCTGCTCGAACAGGAGACGCTCGCCAATTGGCGGCGGAATCCGATGCTCTACGCCAGCGCACTCTCCGATGGCGTGCATAATCTGATGACGATGGAGAGCGCCCCCGCCCCCGTCCGGATGCGGCGCATCATCCGCAAGCTCCGCGGCACCGACGCACTCCTCCGCGCCGCACGGACGAACATCCAGGATCCGCCACGCCTCCTCGCTGAGCGCGGACTCGTCATGATGCGCGGCGCCTCGGGGATGCTCGCGAACGATCTCCCGCTCGCTTTCGGTGCGGCGCGAGGCACGCCACTGATGGACTCGTTGATGCAGAGCGCCGCCCGAGCGCGGTCCAGCATCGACGCCTATGCGGCGCACCTCGAACGCTCGGTGATCCCACGCGCGCACGGCGCGATCGGGATCGGCGGGGCCGCCGTAGCCCGCCGCTACCGCGCCGAAGAGTTGATCACGCTCCCCCTCGATTCGCTCCTGGCTCTCGGCGAACGCGAACTCGCGCAGGTCCAGCAGCAGTTTCGCGCTGCGGCGACCCGCTATGCGCCCGGAGAGGATCCAGCCGCGAGTTGGGCACGCGTGCGCCGTGACCACCCGCCGCGCGGTGGGCTTGTCGCCGCGACGCAACGCATCGTGGACTCGCTCACCGCGTTCGTCGTCGCGCGAGGCATCGCGCGCGTCCCACCCAACGAACGCGTGATCGTCGCGCCCGCACCCGTCTTCGACCTCGGCTTCGCCTCGATGCACGCGTCGCCGCCGCTCGAATCGACGCCGGTGACGAGCTACTACTACATCACCGACGCACGCGCCGACCAGCCTGCGGACGAGCAGAACGCATGGCTCGAGCGCTACAACTATGCGTCGCTCACGAACACCTCCGCGCACGAAGCGATGCCGGGGCACTGGCTCCACGCGACCTCCATGCGCGAGACCCCGGGCAAGGTCCGGCGCATCTGGATCGGTCTCAATCCGTTCCCGCAACCCTCGTCGGGCCAGGACGGCTGGGCGCACTACGCCGAGCAGTTGATGGTGGAACAGGGCTTCGGCGATAAGGATCCGCGCCTCGCGATGGCGCAGGCCAGTGACGCCCTCACGCGCATCTGCCGTCTCCCCTCCGGGATCCGCGTGCACACAGGCGCGTGGTCGCTCACCGATGCGCAGCGTTGCTTCGAGGATGAGGCATATGTCGCCGCGCCCGCCGCGAAGCGCGAAGCGGAACGCGCGGTGTACGATCCCACCTACGGCGGCTACTTCCTCGGCAAGATGGCGCTCCTCACGCTGCGCGCCGACCTGCAGGCCGCCGAAGGGGCCGCCTTCGACCTGCGACGCTTCCATGAGCGCATCCTCCGCAACGGCATCGCGCCGATCTGGGCGCATCGCCAACTCCTCCTTCCCGGCGACACGCGCGAGGTGATCCACTGATGGCTCCATCCAAAGTCCGCGTCGGTGTCCTCGGTGCTGGCGCGTGGGCGCAGTTCGCCCATCTCCCGGGCTTCGCGCGCGACCCGCGGTGCGAACTCGTCGCGATCGCCGATCCGGTCGTGGAGCGTGCCCAGGAGTTCGCGACCCAGTTCGGGATCCCACATGTCTACGGCTCCCATGAGGAACTGATCGCTCGCGCCGACATCGACCTCGTCGACGTGTGCACGCCGAGCGCGACACATTTCGATCTGTCGTGGGCTGCGCTCGAGGCCGGGAAGCATGTGCTCTGCGAGAAGCCGGTCGCGTTCGACTTCCGCGACACCCAGCGCGCCGCCGCGTTCGCGCGGGAGCGTGGCCTCAAGACGAAGCTCGGCTTCACGTTCCGGTATGCACCCGCGATGCGCTACATGAAGGAGCTCATCGACGCCGGGTACATCGGGACGCCCTTCATCTTCAACGGCTACGAACAGAACTCGCAGTGGCTCGACCCGCAGAATCCGCTCCGCCAGGTGGACCACACGGCGGATCAGTCGGTGCTACAGGTCTCGTCGCTCGAGGGGTATGGTGCGCCGATCATGGACCTCGGCCACCACTTCGTCGGCGCCCGGTTCCGCGAGGTCGTCGGGACGATGCGGAACTTCATCCCCGAACGCATGGTGCGCGCGACCGGCACGATGATGCGGATGAACATCGATGATGGTGATGTGTTCATCGGCGAGTTCACGAACGGCGCGATCGGTTCGATCCAGACGAGCTTCGTCACCGTGGGGAACTATCCCGGGCTTGAGGCACGTGTGTACGGCAGCAAGGGCGCACTGATCTGTCGGCTCGTGGAGGAGAACGGGATCTGCGAGTCCCTCAAGGGCGCGACGGCGGACCAGGTCGAGTTCCGTGAACTCGACATCCCGGCGCACCACTACCCACCGGGAGGGACGCGCGAAGAGTCGTGGCGCTCGCTTTTCTATGCGAACCTCATCCGGTCGTTCATCAGCGAGATCCGCGGCGAGGTGGCCGGGAACGAGGGGAACTTCGACGACGGCGCCCATGTGCAGGAGCTGATCAACGCGGTGGAGCAATCGTATCGTGCGCGACGCTGGGTCTCCCTCCCGCTCCCGGTGCGCCCCGCCTGAGCGCGCTCGACGACTTCTTCGTGCAGTACTATGCGCGCCACCCGGTGAACGCGACGTTCACCGGGATCCATACGCACGACCATCTGTTGCCAGACTGGTCTGCGGCCGCACGGGCGGCCGACGCGCAGGAGATGCACGCCCTCCACGCGGCCCTCCTTGCGGCGTGGCCACGCACCGATGCGATCACGTGGCGCCACGACCCCGACGCCCTCGATGCCGAGCTCGCGCGCGCCAATCTCGAACTACGCCTCGCGGAGATCGCGAGTGGCCATTTCGTCGAGGGGAACCCCGCGCTCTGGACCGGGGAGGCGATCTTCGGTGTCGTCGCGCTGATGATCCGCCCGTTCGCCGCAGCTGAGGAGCGTGTCCCGGCGATCATCGCTCGGCTCAACGCGATCCCCGCGTTCATCGCACCGCTCGCACAGACCATCCCGGCAGCACCGACGGCGTGGATCGCACGCGCGCAGCGGGAGTGTGAGGCAGCGCAACGGCTCTTCTCCACAGGGCTCGCGCGCTGGGCCGCTGACGCCGGGCTGCCGCCTGCGCACACCGCAGCGATCGAGTCAGCGGCAGCGCCCGCACGTGCGGCATTCGTCGCGACCGCCGCCGTTCTCGAAGCGCTCCCCCGCGTGGACGAGCGACCGGTCGGCGTCGAGTTCCTGTCACTCGCTCTGCGGCGCGGCCATTTCGTTCATCGATCGCTGCCGGAGCTACGCACGGCGATCGATCACCCGATGCGCGATGCGCGCGCTCGCCTCGCGTCGATGAGTGCCGATGCCGGTGGCTGGGCGACCGCGTCAGCGGCGATGGCCGCCGACCATCCGACAGCCGAGGGGTACCTCGAGAGCTTCACGCGCCGATGGCAGGAGTGTCATGCGCACGCGCTGGCGCACGACCTGGTCAGCTGGTCGGACTGGCCGATCCGATACGTGCCGATCCCAACGTGGGCACAAGAGGTCGCACCGACGCTCTACTGGCTGTTCTATCGGTCGCCGGCGCCGTTCGACCCATACACCACCTACGACTACGTCGTCACGCCGATCGATGCGACGCTCGATGCCGCCACGACCGCAACGCGGCTTCGCGCGTGGAACCACTCGACGATCACGCTCAATCACGTCGTGCATCACGGCGCGATCGGACACCACGTGCAGAACTGGCATGCGACGCATCGCTCGCGCTCGCGGCTTGGAACGATCGCCGCCGTGGATTGTGCCAGTCGCATCGGGATGTTCCTCGGCGGCTCAATGGCTGAGGGATGGGCGTGCTATGCGACGGACCTGATGGACGAGACGGGATTCCTGACGCCACTCGAGCGACTGTCGG
>JAIETI010000050.1 GCA_019745365.1 Gemmatimonadaceae bacterium
GGGGACGGGCTGGCGCCTGAGGAACATCAGGTCTCTACGAACCGTGGGACAGGCGAACGTGACGAATGGTTGCGTCCCCGTTTCGTACGGCGTGTTTCGCCGGTGGGATTCACTCGTTACCTTGCCCCCAGCGCCCGACCGACCGCGCGGTCGGCCGCTCTCACATCCGTCGCTGGACGGGCCCGATGACGCCACGGCAGCCCGACGAACCGCGCACGCTCGCCGCGCTGCTCGTGCCGGACATCCTCGAACTCCTCGAGAGCTCGCCCGACGCGGTCGCGGCCGAGACGGAGGAGATGCATCCGGCCGACCTCGCGGACGTCGCGGAGGCGATCCCGGAGCATCTCCTCCCGCTCTTCTTCCGGTCGCTCCCCGGCGATCGTGCCGCGAGTGTCCTCGAGTACCTCGACGAGGAGCTCCGCACCACACTCCTCGAGGAGATGGAAGCCGGCCAAGCCGCGACGCTCGTCGCCGCGATGCAGCCGGACGAGCGCGCCGACGTCCTCGAAGAGCTCGACGAAGATCACGCCGACGACATCCTTGAGGCGATTCCCGAGGCCGCGCGTCGCGAGACCGAGGCGCTCCTCGAGTACGCCCCGGAGTCCGCGGGTGGGCTCATGACCACGCAGTTCGTGAGCATCCCCGACGCCGAGACCGTCGAGGTCGCGCTCGCACGGGTGCGCGCGATCGCCCGTGAGGGGAAGCGCGAGGCGATGAACACCGTGTACGCGACCGATGCGAACGGCGTGCTCAGTGGTGTGCTCTCTCTCCGCGAACTCCTCGCCGCCCCCGAGGGGGCGCGCGTTTCGGACGTCGCCTGGTCCGAGGTGCGGTCCGTGATCGCGACCGCGGATCGCGAAGAAGTCGCGCGCATGGTGACCGAGTACGACCTCGTCGCGGTCCCCGTCATCGACGCCCACCGCCGCCTCCTTGGCGTCGTCACCGTCGATGACGTCATTGATGCGATCCAGGAAGAGCAGACCGAGGACGTGCAGAAACTCGGCGGTATGGAAGCGCTCGACGATCCGTACATGCAGAGCGGCTTCCTCGCGCTGCTCCGCAAGCGCGCCGGCTGGCTCTCCGTCCTCTTCGTCGGCGAACTCTTCACGGCGAGCGCGATGGGGTGGTTCGAAGGGGAACTCCAACGCGCGGCGATCCTCACGCTTTTCATCCCGCTCATCATCTCGTCGGGGGGGAACTCGGGCTCACAGGCCACCTCGCTGATCATCCGCGCGCTCGCGCTCGGCGAAGTCACGCTGCGCGACTGGTGGCGCGTCGTCGCGCGAGAGCTCGGCTCGGGCCTCGCGCTCGGTTCGATCCTCGGCGTGCTCGGGGTGATCCGCGTGATCATCTGGCAGCAGCTCCACACGCGGGGCGTCACCCTTGGTGGGCTCCCGATGGGATACGACTACGGCCCCCACTACGTGCTGGTCGCGTTCACGGTCGGCACCGCGCTCGTCGGGGTGGTGACGTTCGGCACACTCGCGGGATCGATGCTCCCCTTCTTGTTGCGGCGCGTGGGCTTCGATCCGGCGAGTGCATCGGCGCCCTTCGTCGCGACGCTCGTCGATGTGACGGGGCTGGTCATCTACTTCACCGTGGCGCTCGCGATCCTCCGCGGCACCCTCCTGTAGTGCAGAGCGCCGCGCGTGCGACGTGGCGCGCGAGCGCGTCCGTCGCGCTGGCTGCCTGCGGCTTCGGCTCGATCTCACTCGTGACGAATGCGGTCGTGGTGCGTGGCGGCACGCTCGATGCCCTGATGTTCTGGCGCTACGTGATCGCGATCCCGGGGCTCGCGCTCGTCGCGGGATACGCGGCGCTCCAGCTCCCGCGCACACAACGGCTGCGGCTCATCCTGGGCGGCGGACCACTGCAAGCGATGGTGACGCTACTCTCCCTCACCGCGCTGCAGTGGATCACGCCGGGCACGCTTGGCTTCCTGTTCTACACCTTCCCTGGTTGGGTCGCGGTGATCGCGGTCGCGCGCGGGACCGAGCGCCTCACGCCGCGACGCATCGTTGCCCTCACCATCGCATTCGCGGGAATCGTGTTGATGGTCGGATCCCCTTGGGGTGAGGCCGCGCCGCTCCCCGGCGTGCTCTTCGCGCTCGGCTCGGCGATCGTCTATGCGATCTTCGTCCATGCGGTCCCACACTGGCAGGGGAGCGCGCACCCGGCGGCGAGTGCCGCGTACATCTGTGTGGGTGCCGGTGTGGTCTTCGCGCTGCTGCTCGTCGTGCGCGGCGAGGCGGTGCTCCCGGCCCCGCGCACCACGCTTCCCGCGAGTGCACTGCTCGCGCTCGTCTCCACCGTCGCCGCGTTCACGCTCTTCTTTCGCGGGCTCACGGTGCTCGGCCCCGTGCGCACCGCGGTCGTCTCCACGATCGAGCCGTTCTATACCACGCTCGCGTCCGCGCTCGTGCTCGGCACCGCGCTCCGTCCCGTCGCCCTCGTCGGCGGCGCGCTGATCGCGGCCGCCGTCGTGCTCATCCACGCTGGTCCGCGCGAAGGAGCGCTCCCCACATGACCGATCGGCCCCGCGAACAGGCGTTGGGCACGCTCTACACGCTCCTTGCCGCGGCGGGGTTCGGCGCGGTGAGTAGCCTCACCGCCGTCGCGATGCGCGACGGCGTCTCGCTCAGCACGGTGCTCACCTGGCGCTACGTGCTCGCGAGTGTGGTGCTCACCGTGTGGGTGGGCGCGCAATCGTACCGACGGATGCCACCGCGCGAGATGATCCGCTGGCTCGCCATCGGCGGTGGTGGCCAGGCGCTGCTCGTGTACTGCGCGCTCTCCTCGCTCGCGTACATCCCCGCGGCCACGCTCGCGTTCCTGTTCTACACGTACCCGGCCTGGGTCACCCTCGTGCAGGCGGTGCGCGGCGCCGAGCGCTTCGACGCGCGGCGCGGGGTGGCACTCGCGCTGAGTCTGAGTGGGACCGCGTTCCTCGTCGGCAACCCCGCGAGCGGCACGATCGCGTGGAAGGGCGTCGCGCTCGCCCTCGGTGCGGCAGCGATGTACGGCGCCTACATCCCCGCGATGCAGGCGATGCAGCGCGATTGGCCCGTGCCGCTGACCAGCGCATACTCGAAGATCGGTGCCGCGCTCTGCTTTCTCGCGCTCGCGGTGGGCGATGGAAGCTTCGCCTACACCTTCCCCGCGGCGACCTGGACCGCGATCGTCACGCTCACGCTCGTGGCGACCGTGCTACCGAGTCTCTTCTTCTTGATGGGCTTGTTGCGCCTCGGCCCGGTGCGCACGGCGATCATCTCGACGGTGGAACCGGTGTTCACGGCCGCAATCGCGTGGGCCGTGCTCGCGCAAAAGCCGACCCCCGCGATCCTCGCCGGTGGCGCGCTGATCGTGGGGGCGGTGGTCTTGCTCCAGTGGCGCCGTGAGCGCGTGATGTAGCGCTACACGCCCGCCGGTTCGCGTTCGAGCCGCGGCGCGGCCGCGCGTGCCGGTGGGGCCGCCGAGGGGGCATCCTCGACGATGCCACGCTCCAACCACGCGTGCTCGCCCTTGAGCACGCTCTGCGCGAGGCGGTACGTGCGTTCGTCCTCGGGCCCGAAAAGCGCGTCGAAGAGCACGCCGATCCGTGCGCGCGACTGCCGACAGAACACATCCGCGAGCGCGATCGCCTCGCGCTGCCCGCTCTTGGCGAGCATGGCCGCGCGCGCCACACTCGCGCTCATCGCGAACAACTCCGCACCGATATCGACGGCGCGGAAGAGCACCATCTGCCGCTTCTCGAGTTTGGGCCCGAAGCGGAGCATCGCGTGGAAGAGCGTGCGCCCCAATCGACGCGTGGTCCGTTCGACGAAGCGCACGTGGCCGGCGAGCGCACGGAACTCCGCGTGCGACCGGAACGAGGAGAGCCACATCCGCGGATACCACGAGAGATAGAACGGAGCCGCTTTGAGCATGGCCGAGAGCCGAGTGCCCATCGAGGACTCGGGCGCGACGATGGGGAAGGCGATGGAGAAGTGCGTGTCGACCGCTTCGCGGGCGATGAAGAGACGCATGATCTCCGAGCTCCCTTCGAAGATCAGGTTTATGCGCGAGTCGCGGAGTGCGCGTTCCACCGGGAAGGGCGCTTCGCCGCGGGCGCGCAGCGAGTCCGCCGTCTCGTAGCCGCGCCCCCCACGGATCTGCAGCGCGTCGTCCACGAGATGCCAGGCCGTCTCGGTGTTCCAGAGCTTGGCGATCGCCGCTTCGAGCCGGATATCGGTCTTCCCCTGCTCGGAGAGCGCCGTGGCCAACATCGCGATCGACTCCATCGCGAAGGTGTTCGCGGCCATGGTGCCGATCTTCTGCGCGATCGCGTCGTGCTTGCCGACCGGCTGCCCCCACTGCACGCGCTCGAGCGCCCACTGCCGCACCTGCTTGAGGAGCGCCTTGGACGCGCCCGCCACCGACGCGGGGATCGTGAGGCGGCCGGTGTTGAGCGTGACGAGCGCGAGCTTCAGTCCCTTCCCCTCGCCCCACAGGATGTTCTTCGCGGGGACCTTCACGTCCGTGAAGGAGAGCCATCCGTTCTCGATCGCCTTGAGTCCCATGAAGCGGCAGCGGTGCTTCACCGTGATCCCCGGCGTCGCGGCATCGACGATGAACGCGGTGATCTGCTTGCGCGGCTTGCCGTTCACGATCTTGTCCGGCGTGCGCGCCATCACCACGAAGAGATCGGCGCGGGTGCCATTCGTGCACCAGAGCTTCTCGCCGTTGATCACCCAGTGCGCGCCATCCGCACTCGGCGTCGCCATCGTGGTCATGTTCGCCGGGTCGCTCCCGGCGTTGACTTCCGTCAGCGCGAACGCGGTGATCCCGCCCTTGGCGATGCGCGGGAAGAACTCCTGCTTCTGCTCTGCGGTACCGAAGAGTTTGAGCGGCTGCGGTACGCCGATCGACTGGCTCGCGGAAAGGAGCGCGCAGAGCGATCCGCAGCGACTCGTGACCATCCCCATCGCCTTCACGTACGACGTCTGCGACAGGCCAAGTCCGCCGTACTCGGTAGGGATCTTCATCCCGAACGCGCCGATGTCGCGGAGCGCCTGCACATCGCTCTCCTTGATCTCGCCGGTGCGATCGACTTCATCGGCGTCGTAGCGTTGTAGGAACGCC
>JAIETI010000074.1 GCA_019745365.1 Gemmatimonadaceae bacterium
ACAGGCAGCCGCGCGCGCGGCAACCGCGACGTAAGGGGTAACGCGTCTCCCACGCCACGACGGCCCGGCCGCACGGGGCGGATCGTTGTCGCGACTTCCTTAGCACGACGGAGGCATGAGAAGTGAATACCACCGCTACGATGGCGCGATCGACCGAAATGTCGCCCCGCACCAAGGCACGGCTCGCCGGCGCCTTCTACTTGCTCACGATGTTGCTGGGCATCTTCGCCCAGGTCGGCGTCAGCGAACGGCTGATCGTCGTTGGGAACGCCGCGGCCACCGCCAGCAACATCGTGACGCAGGAGTCGTTCTTTCGGCTGGGATACGCCGTCTACCTCATCGAGATGGCGTGCCAGATCACGATGACGGTGCTCTTCTTCGACCTACTGAAGCCGGTGAGTAAAGGTGCCGCGCTACTGGCGGCGACCTTCAGTCTCACCGGGTGCATCATCAAGACGGTGAGCCGCGTGTTCTTCGCATCACCGTTGCTCGTCTTGGGCGGCGCACACTACCTGACGGTCTTCAGCGAAGCGCAATTGGAGGCGCTCGCGCTCCTCGTGCTCCGCGTGAACTACCTCGGCGAGACCACTGCCGTGGTCTTCTTCGGGCTCTACGCCATCGTGAAGGGATACCTCGTCTTCAGATCCACCTTTCTGCCGCGCATCCTCGGGGTGCTGTCGGCCGCAGGCGGCGTGGGGTGGCTGACCTATCTGTACGAGCCGCTTGCGGTGCGCGTGCTCGCCGTGGTGATGGCAGCCGCGCTCGTGGGAGCGTTGGCCATCATCGGGTGGCTCTTGGTGGTGGGTGTGCACGAGGACCGCTGGCGCGAGCAGGCGTCCGCCGCCCGGGAGTCGATCTGGCAATGAAGTCGTGGCGCGAACCAGCGTCGCCGCTGCACGCGAGCGCGGTCGCACCGGCACCGAGGCGGCGAGGCGCGACCGGCGTAGTGCTGGCCTGCTGCGCTGCACTCGGACTGGAATCGGTAGCGTCCGCACAGTCGTTGGACCGCGCCACGGCGCTGTTCAACGAGGGACGATTCGCGGAGGCGAAGCGAGAGTTGCTCGTCGTGCAGGGGACAAACCGCCGCGGCGCTGCGGTGCCGTACTTCCTTGGCCGCATCGCGCTGGCGGACAATGACCCCGACGATGCGATCCGACAGCTCGAGCGCGCGGTGCAGGCCGACGACGCCACGGCGCTCCACCACTACTGGTTGGGAAGTGCGCTGGGCGAGGCGGCGAAGCGCGCGAGTGCGCTCCGGGTGCCATTGCTGGCGCGACGCGTGAGAACGGCGTGGGAGCGCGCGGTGGAGCTTGATCCGAACCAAGTCGATGCGCGATTCGGCCTCGTTGGATTCTACTCGCAGGCACCTGCCGTCCTCGGCGGCGGGATGGACAAAGCGCGACGGCAGGCCGCCGAGATCGCGAAGCGCAGTGCGATGCGCGGCGCGATGGCGCGTGGCGTCATTGCGCAGTTCGAGGAGCTTCCGGCGGTCGAAACCGCTGCGTATCGACAGGCGATCGGGCTCGCTCCCGACAGTGCTGCAGCCTACGCGGCGCTCGCGGACGCGCTCGTACGCACCGGCAATGGCGACACTGCGCTTGCGACGGTGGACGAGTACCTGAGACGGCACCCCGAGGACCCGTGGGCCCACTATCACAGCGGACGGATCGCGGGCGCCACCGGCCGACACATGGATCAAGGCGAGCGCGCGCTGAATCACTTCCTTGCATCGCTCCCCGCCGACGCTTACGCGCCGACCATCGCGCTGGCGCACTACTGGCTTGGGCAGATGGCAGAGCGGCGCGGTGCCAGAGAGGTGGCGCTCGCGCGGTATCGGACGGCATTGACCATCAATCCGAAGAGCCGACTGTCGAAGCGGGCGCTGGAGGCGCTGAAGTAGCGGCCCGTCGGTGCGGTCTGGAGGGGGCAGCGAGGCACAGGAACGGGAGTGGTATGTTTGGTCGCATTGCGGTGGCATTCATCGTGTGTGCGTCTGCGTTCGATACGATGATCACGACGGCGGTTCTCGCGCGGAATGTCGTGCGGGCGCGCCCGTGGCTTGAGATGGTGCCAACGGACCATCTCGCCCAGGGCGGAATCTTGGAGGGGATATGAGGTCCTTGCTTCACCGTCCGATCCGTGGTCTCCTCGTGTGTGCGGCGGTCGTGCCCGTTGGCTTCTGGCTCGCGATGGTGGCCGAGGCCACGGCGCACGGTGTGCGGTTCGGCTTCGGTCGTGCGGGCCGAGAACTGATGATCATCGTTGCCGTCGGCGGGCCGATCGCGTTCGCCACGGCGTTGCTGTGGGGAGTGCCGATCCTGTACGTGCTGGGCCGCCTCGGTCAGTTGCGGGCGACCACGGTGGTCGTCGCGGGGGCCGTCGGAGGTGCGCTGGTCAGTCTGCTCTTTTCGGAGCTTCAGCAAGGCAGCCTCTTTCGCGTGCGGATGCCGCTTCCGCTCTCGGTCCTGTTGGGGATGCTGGCGGGCGGTGCGTGGTGGTCGGTGGGTGTGGGTTGGTCGCGGGGACGCAGTGACTGAGTGCTCGGTCATGGCGAACACTTGTGAACGTACGCTGCTTCCTCGTCGGTATCGCGGTCCACTGCTCGGGGCCATCTGTCTCGCGGCATGCGAACAGGTGGTGCCGCGCGATGCGCGCTCAAGCGCCGCGCCTGCGGTCGCGACGGTTGACTCCGGCTTCGCCGCCGTTCCGGACTCCGTGTGGGTGGTCGTGTCGGGCCCGACCCTGATCGGATTCAGTCCCGAGGTGTCGAATGCGCAGCTCGAGGCCGATGAGGGGCTCGCGTCCGTGCTTGATGATTTCGCGTATCACATCGGGACCGCCGCGGACTCACTGCAGGCGGCTGGATTCAAGTGGCATTTTCGAGGCGGCGACACGCTGTGGCTGCGGACCATGCGGGGTCCGTCGCGTTTCGTTCGAACGGCCGACAGCGCCGACGTCGGCTATCTCTTCGCCGACACGCTCGGACGGCAGGCGGTGATATACGGCGTGCGAACGCATCTCGATCTGGTCGCGTACGCTCGCGAGTTCACACGAACCGGAGCCGTCGTGACGCGATAGGTCGGGGCTGGGCGTCGCGCCCGACCAGTTGACGCACGTCAGCGCGCCTCGGGCGGCGCAAGCCGCACGACCAACACCGGCCTCGAGCCAGGAGCGCACCGGCGTCCGACCACACGCGGATTGCGCCAGGCGCGGCGTGGTGGCACGCCTTGCCGAGGATGTTCGCCTCGTCGAGTTCAAGGATCACCTCCTCGAGGGCCGGACGCACTCGCGTGGGCGAGGGGAGTCCCTCGCGCTCCCGCTCGCGAGCTAGACATCGCGCACCGAGGTGGCGAGTTGCGACGATGGTCGCGCGGTTCGCGCGCAGCACGAGGCGGTCGGCCACTTCGGCGACCAACCACGCCGTTCGACGCTCGGGGACTCCGGCGGCGGACGCGGCCAGCGCAGTTCTGCGGGGAGCGACACCGGGGTGGAGTACACCGCCATCCAATCGAAGCGCGGTGCCGCCGCCTCGCCTGACCGCGTGGCAGCAATTTCAACTCGCGCGGCCTCCTCGCGGGGCAGGAGCTCGAAGAACCGGTCTTCCGTGTCGTAGAGAAACACCGCCGCCGCGACGCCAAAGACCGTCACCACGAACACCGCGACTCGCCTCGCGCATCGCTAGGGCGGTCCGCGCGTTCCGCCGCCGAGGCGCTCCTCCTGCGCGATTCTCCACCGGGCGTTGCCCTGCTGTACGATGAGGGCAACGGTCGGGAACTCCAGCGCCGTGCTCCGCCCGCACGCGTTTCTCACCGCAGCGGTATTCTCGGCCGACTGCGGGTTCCTCGGATGGGCGAGCGTCAGATGCGCGCGATGGACACGTACGGTCTGGGACTGAAGGAGCCACTGCCGCAAGCGCTGGAACTGGTCGCCTCCCTCCGTGCATGGGAGCAGCACGCCATGGCCGCGAAAGAGCTCGGGGGCACCGAAGGTCAGCCGGATCGGACCGTGAGTCCACGAGCGCACTCGTTCGAGGAATTCGTCGCGGTCCGTCGGCGAAATCTCGTCCTCCCGGCAGAGCGTGACATGCGCGGCGATGAGTGATGCCTGCACCGGATCGAGTCGGCGACGGAGCGCGTCGATCGAGGTCTGCCATGGTGCCGGAACGAAGAGCGTCAACTGCTGTCGGCTGGCGGGGGCCGTGGACACGCGGGCGACTCCGGGTGCGATGATGACCGAGGAGGACGAAGCACCGACGGCGATGTTCACGGCGACGGCACGCAAGACGCCGAGCCGCGTGCGCGGCTGACGCGGAAACTACTATCTTTCTCTACGTCCAAGCGTTGCCTCTCCCCCCACCGCTCCCCCCGATGCGCCTCTCCCTCCGCGCCCTCCCCGCGACGCTCGCGCTGCTCCTCATCTCCTGCCGCGGCGATGGCCCGACGGCACCGGCCGCGTCGCTTGAACTGAGCGCCGCGCCGAGCGCCGCCGTGACACTGCCGAGCATTCGAATCAGTGAGATCCACTACGACAACACCGGCGTTGATGTCGGCGAAGCGATCGAGATCTCCGGTCCGGCGGGCGCGAGCGTCGCCGGGTGGACGCTGGTGCTCTACAACGGCACCGGTGGCGTCACCTACACGCCGCTGCAGACGCTGACGGGGACGATTCCAGCCACCTGCGGTGATCGCGGTGTGGTGGTGCTCAACTACGCGACGAACGGGATCCAGAATGGCGCTCCCGACGGCATGGCGCTCGTCACGAACACGGGGCAGGTGATCGAGTACCTCTCGTACGAGGGCACGTTCACGGCGACGAACGGTCCGGCGGCGGGGATGCTCTCCACCAGTATCGGCGTCGAAGAGAATGGCACGGAGGCGGTGGGTCGGTCGCTGCAGCGTCGTCCGGACGGCACGTGGGCACCGTCTGCGGCGAACACCTTCGGCGCGTGCAACGATGCCGGCGCGCCCCCGGCGCCGGTGATCACGTCGGTCAGGGTTGAGCCCTCAGCGGCGGAACTGACCGTGGGCGGAAGCACCACGCTGGTCGCATCGGCCTTCGACGCGGCGAACGCTGCGGTC
>JAIETI010000040.1 GCA_019745365.1 Gemmatimonadaceae bacterium
CCCCGCCGCCGCCGCCACCGCCGCCGCCTCCGCCGCCGCCACCCCCGCCGCCGCCGCCGGCGCCGGTCGTGGTGCCCGAGGACACGTTGGCGATCCTCCCGGTGTACTTCGATTTCGACAAGGCCGATCTCCGCAAGCCGTCGAAGGACACGCTCGAGCTCGTCGTCGCGTACCTGAAGAAGTACCCGAACGCGACGGTGCGTATCGAAGGGCACACCGATTCGATGGGGAAGAACGCCTACAACTGCGGCCTTGGCGGTCGTCGCGCGTCGAAGGTGATGGCCTATCTCGAGAAGGAGAAGGGGATCGCCGCGTCGCGGATGCGCGTGGTCTCGATGGGCGAGGAACGCCCGGCCGTCTCGAACGACACGGCGAAGGATCGCGCGAAGAACCGCCGCGTGATCGTGATCCGCGAGAACGATCAGTCGACCGGGTCTGCCTGCTCCAAGTAGGCTGAGCGACACGAGTGTTGGCACGGGGGTGGGCGCAGGCGCGCTCACCCCCGTAGCTTTTTCGTGTGGATGCTGCGCGCCGGATCCTTTTGGTCGATGCGGACCAGTTCTTCGTGGCGGTTGCCCGCCGCGCCGACCCCGAGGGCGCAGGACGCGCCGCGCGACTCATCGTGGGCGGGAAGCCGGGCTCGCGCGGCGTGGTGTGCTCCGCCTCGTACGAAGCGCGCGCCTTCGGCGTGCGCGCCGGGATGTCGATCGCGCAGGCGGTACGCCTCTGCCCTGACGCGATGTGCGTCCCCGTGCCGCGCGGTGCCTGTGGCGAGCGGAGCCGTGCGATCCACTCGGAGCTGGAGCGATGGGCTCCTCGCGTAGAGGGGGCGAGCATCGACGAGTGGTACCTCGATCTCTCGGGCACCGAGCGGATGTACCACGACGAACCGCTCGCGCTCACGGCTCGCCGGATCCGCGATGCCGTCATCGCCGCCACGGGGATGACCGTCAGCATCGGCGGGGGAACGAGCAAGCTCCTCGCGAAGCTCGCCGTCGAGCGCGGTAAGCCGAAGCCAGGAACCGGCGGGACCGGCGTCCACATCGTCGACGCGGGTGCCGAGGCGGACTTCATGGCCACAGTTGCGCTCGCCGACATCCCGGGGATCGGACCGAAGCTGCAAGAGACGCTCACCCGCGTCGGGCTCACCCGCGCCGCTGAGGTCACCGCGCTCGACCACGCCACGCTCACGCGCTGGCTCGGTGCGCGCACCGCGAGCTGGCTCGCCCGACGTGCGCGCGGCGAGGACACCGGGACCGTCGAAGCGCGGGCGCCAGCGCGCCAGATCAGTCGCGAGCGCACCTTCGACCGCGACCTGCACGACCCGCGCGACGTAGCGGTCGCCCTGCTCTCCCTCGCGACCCGCGTCGGCGATGACCTGCGTGCCGAGGGACTCGCCTGCCGAACGATCTCCGTGAAACTCCGCGACGCGGACTTCACCTCGCGCAGCGCGTCGCGCACCTATCCCGACCCCGTACAGAGTGAGCGGGCACTGCGCGAGACCGCGGCGGCGTTGCTCGCTGAGTTGCAGCGCCGCCGATCGACACCCGCGCGCCTCGTCGGTGTCGGATTGAGCAACCTGTCCCCTGCCCCGGACGCCGAACAGATCGCGCTCTTCGCCACAACGGAGCCGACAGTCGAGTCCCCGCGCGACCGCGACCTCTCCCGCGCGCTCGATGCCGTCCGCGAACGGTACGGGGCGAGCGCGATCCGTTCCGCCGCCATCGACGACCGTCGCTGGCACTCCTCGACCGAGGAATCACTCTGACCGCTGCGCTGTCGCCCGAACGCGGCGTGGGCGAGATTTCTTTCATGCCACGCCACGCGTGCTGGATGCTCGCCCTTGCCCTGCTGACGGGGTGTGGGAGCGATTCAGGGACCCCTGCCCCGCCAACCCAGCCGCCGGTGAACACGACGGTCACCGAGGTCCGTTTCGGCGCGAGCAAGATCACCGCCGAGATCGCCGCCACCTTCGCCGCACGCGAGAAGGGACTGAGCGGACGCACCACCCTCGCCGCCGACGGCGGGATGCTCTTCGTCTTCGGGACGGACCAGGTGCGCACCTTCTGGATGAAGGGCACCTCCGTGCCGCTCTCGATCGCCTTTCTCGATCAGAATCTCACGGTACTCAACATCAGCGACATGACGCCGTTCGATACCGTGACGATCCATCGCTCCGCATCGCCCGCCCGCTACGCCCTCGAAGTCAACCGTGGATGGTTCGCCGCGAAGGGAATCACCACGGGTGCTGTCGCGCAGTTCACCCTTCCCGCCGGTACGATCGTCGACCCATGATGCCACGCCTCCTTGCGCTCTCGCTCGCCGTCGCCTCGCTCGCGACCGCACAATCCCCCGGCAGCATCCTCATCACCGGTGGTACGGTCGTCGATGGCACCGGCGCCGCTGGCCGCCGCGCGGATGTGCTCATCGAGAACGACCGCGTGGTCTTCGTCGGTGATGCGAAGGCCGCGAAGCGCACCGCCGCGAAGCAGATCGACGCCACCGGGATGATCGTCGCGCCGGGCTTCATCGACCCCCATACGCACACGTACGAAGGGCTCCCCCGCCTCTCGCTCGAGCGTCGGAAGAATCTCAGCTCCCTCATGCAGGGGATCACCACGGTGATCCTTGGTGCCGACGGCCGCGGGCCACTCGAGGTGAAGCGCGTGCTCGACGAGTCCGAGAAAGCGGGACTCGGCACGAACACCTTTGCGATCACCGGCTACGGGTCGGCGCGCGTCGCGGTGCTCGGTGCCTCCTCGGCGGCCGCGTCGCCGGCACAGATCGACTCGATGCGCGCGCTCGTGCGCCGGGCGATGGAAGAAGGGGCGTTCGGCATCGGTTCCGGACTGTTCTATGCGCCGCAGAGCTACGCGAACACCGAGGAAGTGATCAAGGTCGTCGCCGCCACGGCGCCGTTCGGTTCGGTCTACGACACGCACCAGCGCGACGAAAGTTCGTACACGATCGGCCTGCTCAACTCCGTGCGCGAAGCGCTCCGCATCGGCAAAGAGGCCGGCGTCGCGGTGAACATCGGCCACATCAAAGCACTCGGCGTCGACGTCTGGGGACGTTCGGACTCCGTGATCGCGATCGTCGAGGCCGCGCAGAAGGCCGGCCAGAAGGTGACGGCGGATCAGTACCCCTGGACCGCGAGCGGGACCGGGCTCAGTGCCGCACTCCTGCCGCGGTGGGCACAGGCAGGTGGCCGCGACTCGCTCCGCGCGCGGATGGCTGATGCAACGACACGCGAACGGATGCTGACCGAGATGCGCGACAACCTGCGCCGGCGCGGCGGTGACAGCTCGCTCCTCCTCACCGGCGGTGGCGAGGCCGCGAAGTCCGTGATCGGGAAGACGCTCAAGCAGGTCGCCGCCGAACGCAAGATGGGAGCGGTCGAGACGGCGCTCGAGCTGATCGGTACAGTGGGCGAGATCGGGGTGGCCTCGTTCAACATGACCGAGAGCGATATCGAAGCGTTCATGAAGCGACCATGGGTGATGAGCAGTTCCGATGGGAGCGGTGGGCACCCGCGCTTGTACGGGACGTATCCGCGCAAGCTCCGCCGCTACGTGCTCGACAAGCCGGTGATCACGATGCCGCGTGCGATCCAGGCGTCGAGCGCGCAGGTGGCCGAGACGTACGGACTGAAGGATCGCGGGGTGCTCACGGCGGGGGCGTTCGCTGATGTGATCGTCTTCGACCCAAAGACCGTGAAGGATGAGGCGACCTACGTCGAACCAGAGAAGCTGGCGGCTGGGATGCGCTGGGTGTTCGTGAATGGCACCGCCGCCGTCGCGGATGGCGCGCCGACGGGCGCGCTCGCGGGCCGCACATTGCGGAAGCGCTAGGATGCGCCTTCCCTCCCGCGGTGCGGCACTCGCCGCCGCGCTCGCCGTCGGCACACTGAGCGCCCAGGACGCCGCCACGGTGCGGCGCGAGGTACGCGCCTACCGAGAGGCGCGCGAGCCACAGATCGTCCGCGAGTTCGCCGACCTGCTCGCGATCCCGAACGTCGCCAGCGATGCGCCGAACATCCGCCGCAACGCCGAGCACATTAAGGTGATGTTGGAGCGACGCGGACTCGCGGCGCAGATCCTCGAGAACGGAGTCCACCCGCCGGCGGTCTTCGCTGAACTGCGCACGCCGGGTGCGACGCGCACCGTGGTCTTCTACGCCCACTACGATGGGCAGCCCGTGACCCCGGCCGAGTGGACGACGCCACCCTGGCAGGTGACGCTACGCGACAAGGCGCTCTTCGCGGGGGGAAAGCCGATGGTGATCCCCACCTCGGGGCGGATCGATCCCGAGGCGCGTCTCTACGCGCGCGGCGCCTCCGACGATAAGGCCCCGATCGTCGCGATGCTCACCGCGCTCGATGCGCTGCGCGCCGCTGGCCGAGCCCCCTCGGTGAACCTGAAATTTTTCTTCGAAGGGGAGGAAGAGGCCGGGTCGGAGAACCTGCGCCCGCTACTGGCGCGCTACGCGTCGCTCCTGACCGCCGATGCGTGGATCATCTGCGACGGACCGGTGCACCAGAGCCGCAAGCAGCAGGTCACCTTCGGTGTGCGAGGCGTCGTCGGGTTCGAAGCGACGGTGTACGGCCCAACGCGACCGCTCCACGACGGACACTACGGCAACTGGGCGCCGAACCCCGCCGTCCTGATCGCCGATCTTGTGCGCGCGCTGCGCGACCCGGACGGCGGACCGGCCAGTGCCACCGTCATCCATCGCCTGATGCTCGACGGCGTGTCGCTGCCCGCCGACCCGCGCGTCCTCGATGCCGGCTGCGG
>JAIETI010000107.1 GCA_019745365.1 Gemmatimonadaceae bacterium
CTCACGGCACGCTTCGGCGCGCTCCGCGCGGCGCTCATCGCGCTCGAAGGGTTGGTCGCGTACGAGATCGACTTTCCGGCGGAGGACGACGCCCCCGCGTCGCGCGCGGCGATCGTCGTGCGCGCGGAGGAGGTCGTGGCGGCGATCGATGCGCTCCTTGCACAGGCCCCGGCGGCCACCTGGCTGCGCGACGGCGCGTTGGTGGTGCTCGCGGGCGCGCCGAACGCGGGGAAGTCGTCGCTCTTGAATGCGCTCGTCGGGGCGGAGCGGGCGATCGTCGATGCCACGCCGGGGACGACCCGTGATGCGGTGGAGGTCTGGCTCGACGATGCGCCATTCGCGCTGCGACTCGTTGATACCGCGGGGTGGCGTGAGAGTGGCGACCGCATCGAGCGACGGGGCGTCGAGATTGCGGCAGACTACGCGCGCGCGGCGCAGCTCGTCCTGGTCTGCGTGCCCGCGGACGTCAGCGCCGATGCCACGGTCACGGCGGTGCGCGAGGTGACGCGCGCGCCGCTGCTTGTGGTGCGCACCAAATGCGATCTCGCGACGCCGATGGCGTCCGACGCCGTCGCGACGAGCGCCGCCACCGGCGTTGGGATCGATGCGTTACGCGCCGCCATCCAGGCGCGACTGCATGCGACGAGCGGAACTGTGGATGCGCCGATCCTCCTGCGCGAACGACACCTCTCGGCGCTGACCGCGGCGCGTGCAGCCATCACGACGTTCGCGGCCGCGTGGCGGGAGGGTGCGTTACCGGCGCCGGTTGCGGCGACGGAACTCCGTGCGGCGATCCACGCGCTCGACGGGTTGTTCGGCGCGGTGGATGTCGAAGAGATCCTCGGCGCGGTCTTCCGACAGTTCTGCGTCGGAAAGTGAGCCGCGCGGTGAAGTGCGGGCTCAGGCCGTGCGGCGGGCGGCGACGGTGGTGAGTGCCGCGGCCGAGGCGCGCAACGCCCGTGCGAGGCCGAGTTCAGCGACCGCGTCCTCGTCCATCCGCGCCCCGAGGAAGTAGCCAGAGCGCTCGGGCGCGACGACGCGCTGCACGGTGCGGGCCTCATCGCTCATGCCTCCAGAGAGCCAGCGGAGGCGCAGGCCGAGTCCGGCGCGATCGAGGTCGGGTTCGATGGCGCGGTGGAGCACGGGCTCGAGTTCGCGCACGCGGAGGTACTGCTTGCGCTGGAACCCGTAGTACTCCCACGGGGCGAGCCCCGGGGCAAGCAGGCGCGCGGCCTGCACGGCGAGTCCCTCGTTGACGAGGTGCTCGCGCAGCGTCGCGTGGCGTCCAGTCTCCCAATAGGAGTAGGACCCGTCGGCTTCGTCGATCAGGCTGCGCAGTTCGCTGGAACTCCCCGGAGAGGTGTAGCGAACGCAATGCGCGAGCTCGTGCGAGAGCCACATCGGCAGGAGCTCAGGATCGAGCCCCAGGCCACGCGTCGTGGGGTTGGTGACCCCGGTGAAATGTTCGAGACAAGCGAAGGCGATGCCGCGGCCGTCGACGACGAGTTCGCCGGCGTTGGCGGCACCGACGCCGACCATGAGGACGACATCGATCTCACGGTCACATTCGAAGGCGGCGATCGCTTGCTGTTCGGCGCTCCGCGCGAGGGCGACGACATCGTGCCGATCGAGCATGGCGACGAGATCCTCGCGGCGGGCAGCGATGGTGTCGCGGACGACATCGGCGAAGTGCGGGCCGTGCGGGTCGACAACGTAGTTGAGCCAATAGGGCTCGAGGATACGACGATGCTCGTCGAAGTAGCGTTGGTACGCCTCGACCGGATCAGGGCTCCGCACGACTGCGAAGAAATCCGGCAGGAGGTTGATGAGCATCAGGGCGGGGGAGAGGCGTCGTCGGAGTGCGGCACGACGAGTGGTGGCGTCGCGCGGAAGATAGGGACACACGTGATTCCAAACAAGCGTACGTGTGTCCAAGCAACAGACGCGCGTCGCGTCCGGCGGGTCACGCGATGCGCGCGTGTGGCGACCTATCGCGTGCCGAAGAGCCGGTCGCCGGCGTCGCCAAGTCCGGGGAGGATGTAGCCGATGTCGGAGAGCTCGCGGTCGAGCGCCGCGGCGAAGATCGGGACATCGGGATGCGCTTCGTGCATCTTCGCGACGCCTTCCGGCGCGGCGACGAGACAGAGGAAGCGAAGCTGCTGCGCGCCGGCGCGCTTCAGTTGTGTGATAGCGTCCGCGGCGGAGCCACCGGTGGCGAGCATCGGATCGAGGACGAACACCGTGCGTGCGGCGACGTCGGGCGGGACCTTGAAGTAGTACGCGACTGGCTCGAGGGTGTCGTGGTCGCGATATAGCCCCACGTGACCGACGCGCGCGCTTGGCATCAGCGCGCGGATGCCGTCGACCATCCCGAGTCCGGCGCGGAGGATCGGGACGAGCACGGGATCGGGTTCGGCGAGTCGTTCCGCGTCGGTTGGCTCGAGCGGCGTGGCGATGCGCACCGTGGTGAGCGCAAGATCGCGCGTGGCCTCGAAGGCGAGGAGCATCGCGAGCTCGTCGACGAGTTCCTTGAAGAGCTTGGTGGGGGTCTGCGCGTCCCGCAGGAACGAGAGCTTGTGGCGGATGAGCGGGTGCGCGACGACCTGGAACCGGGGGTGCGCTGGGGTGGTCGGCATGGCGTCGAAGCTACTAGCTTCGAGGGTATGAAAGAATACCAAGCGGTGATCGTGCGAGTGACCAAGCACTCGCGTGACGATGAGGACGCGCTCACCGATCTGCTCAACGAACGCGCGCGCGGTGGCTGGGCGCCGGCGATGTTGACGCAGGACGCGACGCGGATGACGGTCGTGTTCGAGCGCGCGACCAGCGCGTCGGGGCGCTGACGCCCCTCGCGTCGACGTCGAGCGCGCGCGCGCTCGCGGCGCAGGCGTTCGCGCGGGCGGCGGGCGCGCCGCTCATCTCCGGCAACCGCGTCACGCTCCTCCGTGACGCGACCGAGCATTTTCCGCGCTGGCTCGACGCGATCGCATCGGCCACGGATCGGATCCTCCTTGAGCAGTACATCATGAGCGACGACGCCGTCGGGCGTCGCTTCCGGGATGCGCTGGTCGCGCGGGCACGCGCGGGCGTCACGGTCTGCGTGCTCGTGGATTGGCTCGGGACGCGTGCGGGACGTGGGTTCTGGGCACCCTTGCTCGCGGCAGGGGGCGCGGTGCGCGTGTTCAATCCGCCGCAGCTCGACGCGCCGTTCGGGTGGCTCTCGCGCGATCACCGGAAGGCGCTGGTCATCGACGACCGCGTGGCGTTCATCACCGGGGTGTGCCTGAGTGCGCGCTGGGAAGGAGATGCGGCGCGAGGCATGGCGCCTTGGCGCGACACCGGCGTGGCGCTCGAGGGTCCGGCGGTCAGCGCCGTCGCGGACGCGTTCGCGCAGACCTGGGCACAGGTGGGTCCGGCGCTCGCCGTGCGCCCCGCGGCCGCGCCGGATGCTGCGGGAGACGTCGCCGTGCGTGTGCTTGCGAGTGAGCCCGCCGGGGCTGGGGTGTTTCGCCTCGACCAGTTGATCGCGGGGCTCGCGCAGGAGACGCTCTTCTTGACCGACGCCTACTTCGTGGGGCTCGCGCCGTATGTGCAGGGGCTTCGCGCGGCGGCGCTCGATGGTGTGGATGTGCGGCTGCTTGTGCCTGGGACGAGCGACGTGCGCGTGATCCCGCTCCTCTCACGCGCGGGGTATCGCCCGCTGCTCGAAGCCGGCGTGCGCATCTTCGAGTGGGATGGGCCGATGCTCCACGCGAAGACCGCCGTCGCCGACGGGCGATGGGCGCGCGTTGGATCGACGAACCTCAACCTCGCGAGCTGGGTCGGGAACTGGGAGCTCGATCTCGTCGTCGAAGACGCGACGTTTGCCGCGGAGATGGAGACGATGCACGAGGCCGACCTTCTGCATGCGACCGAGATCGTGCTCGATGGCCAGCGGGTGCGGAGTCGGATGCGACGTCCGGCGCGCCTGACGCCGGCGGCGGTCCGCGGGAGTGCACGCGTCGCGGCGGTGGGCGCGTTGCGGGTGGGGGCGACGATCGGCGCGGCGATCTCACGGCGCCGCACACTCGAACCCGCCGAGGCCCGCGTCGCTGCGCTCGCGGGCGCGCTGCTCTTGGCGGTGAGCGTCATCGCGCTGCTCTGGCCGGTCGTGCTCGCCCTCCCGCTCGCCGTGGTGACGGGGTGGGTGGCCATCTCCCTCTTCGTCCAAGGGTGGCGCCTGCGCCTGCGGGGGCGGGCCGCGCGCGACACGCGCACCACGCGCTAGTTTCTGCGTATGCAGGTTGAATTCGCAGGCGCCGCGCGTGAGGTCACCGGGTCGTGTCACATCGTCCGCGTCGCGGGGCGGACCATCCTCCTCGACTGCGGGCTCTTCCAGGGGCGCCGCGCCGACGTGCAGGCGAAGAACCTCCGGCTGCCAGTCGCGGTGCACGAGATCGATGCGGTCGTGCTCTCGCACGCCCACATCGACCATGCGGGGCGGCTCCCCTTCCTCGTCCGCTCGGGCTATCGCGGCGTGATTCACGCGACCAAGGCGACGCGCGACCTCTCTGAGGTGATGCTCGCCGACTCGGCCTACATCCAAGAGAAGGACGCGGAGTTCCTCACGCGTCGGAAGCGTGAGCATCACGAGCCGCTGTACGGGATCCAACACGCCACGGCGACGATCGAGCAGATGCGTCCGCACGCGTACGGACAGCCATTCGAGGTCGTCCCGGGAGTGCGCG
>JAIETI010000080.1 GCA_019745365.1 Gemmatimonadaceae bacterium
GAACGCGCGCGGATGCTGAAGGGGGTGGCGCAGTACCTCACCGCACGGAAGGACGAGCTCTATCGCATCTCCACCGCGACCGGCGCGACGAAGAAGGACTCGCTGGTGGACATCGACGGCGGGATCGGGACCTTCTTCGCCTACGCGTCGCGCGGGCGTCGTGAGTTCCCCAACGAGTCGTTCTACATCGACGGACGGACGGAGGCGCTGTCGAAGGGTGGGAGCTTCGTCGGCCGCCACATCTGCGTGCCGCTCGAAGGCGCCGCGGTGCATATCAACGCCTTCAACTTCCCCGTATGGGGGATGATGGAGAAGCTCGCGCCGACGCTGCTGGCCGGCGTCCCCGCGATCGTGAAGCCCGCGACGTTGACTTCGTTCCTGACCGAAGCGGCGTTCGCGATGATGATCGAATCGGGACTACTCCAGGCCGGTGCCGTGCAGCTCCTCTGCGGGAGCGCCGGCGACCTCCTTGATCACCTCGACGAACAGTGCGCGGTGGCCTTCACCGGCTCGGCAGCGACGGGACGGATGTTGAAGACGACGCCGTCGCTGGTCACGAACGCGGTGCGCTTCACGATGGAGGCCGACTCGCTCAACTTCTCGATGCTCGGCCCCGACGCGGTGCCGGGGACGGAGGAGTTCGACCTCTTCATCAAGGAAGTCGCGAACGAGGTGACGACGAAGGCGGGCCAGAAGTGCACCGCCATCCGTCGGTCGCTGGTGCCCGAAGGGGTGCAGGACGCGGTGGTCGCCGCGCTCGCCAAGCGACTGGCCGGCGCGACGCTCGGTGATCCGCTCGTGGAAGGGGTGCGGATGGGGCCGCTCGCCGGACGCGCGCAGGTGGCCGAGGTGACGAAGAGTGTCGCCGCGATCGCGTCGCAGGCGGAGCGCGTGTACGGGTCGCTCGACGACTTCGCGGTGCATGGCGGCGATCGAGAGCGCGGCGCCTTTTTCCCTGCCCTGCTCTTCCACGCGACGAACCCCGCGACGGCGACGATCCCACACGACGTGGAAGCGTTCGGCCCGGTGAACACGGTGATCGCGTATCGGCATGTGGATGACGCGATCGCGCTCGCGCGGCGCGGACGCGGCTCGCTCGTGGGCTCGCTCTTCACCGCAGATGCGGCGGTCGCGCGCGCGGTGGTGTTCGGGACGGCACCGTTCCACGGGCGTCTGATGGTGACCGATCGCACGAGCGCGAAGGAATCGACGGGGCATGGCGCGCCACTCCCGAATCTCGTGCACGGTGGCCCGGGACGCGCCGGCGGCGGCGAGGAGATGGGGGGCGCCCGCGGCGTGCTGCACTACATGCAGCGCACCGCACTCCAAGGGTCGCCGACGACGATGATGGCGATCACCCGCGAGTACACCGCGGGAGCGACCACCTCCTCGACGCCCGTGCATCCGTTCCGGAAGACCTTCGACGAGCTCGTGATCGGCGAGTCGCTCCTGACCCCGTCGCGCACGATCACGCACGAGGACGTCGACCGCTTCGCCGACCTCTCGGGCGACCACTTCTACGCGCACAAATCCGACGCGCTCGCGCAGCAGGGGATCTTCGAGCGGAAGGTCGCGCACGGGTACTTCGTCGTGAGCGCGGCGGCCGGACTCTTCGTCGATCCCGCGCCGGGGCCTGTGCTCGCAAACTACGGGCTCGAGAATCTGCGCTTCGTGAAGCCCGTGTATCCGGGCGACACGATCACGGTGCGACTCACGTGCAAGTCGAAGACCGCGAAGGAAACGCCGGCGGACGGCCCCCCGCAGGGTGTCGTCGAGTGGGATGTGGTGGTGTCGAACCAGGCGCAGGAACCGGTCGCGCTCTACTCGATCCTCACGTTGGTGCGGCGCTCGGCGTAGCGAGCGCGGGTACGCTCGCGAAGCATGCGAGCGAATCCGGATTCGCGAGGGCGTCGGTGTTCTTCACCGTGCGCCCATGGACGACGTCGCGCACCGCGATCTCGGAGATCTTCCCCGAGATCGTGCGCGGGATGTCTGGCACCGCGACGATGACCTTGGGGACGTGGTGCGGGCTCGTCTCGCGACGGATCCGCGACCGGATCGCGTCCTCGAGCGCGGCGTCGAGCACCGCACCGTCGCGTAGCCGCACGAAAAGCACGATGCGCACATCACGCGCGCCGTCGTCGCCGGGCCACTCCTGCGCGATCACGACGCTCTCCACGACCTCGGGGATCTGCTCCACCTGGCGGTAGAGTTCCGCGGTGCCGATGCGCACCCCGCCAGGGTTGAGCGTCGCATCGCTCCGCCCGTGGATGATCATCCCACCGTGTGCGGTGCGCTCGACCCAGTCGCCATGGCGCCAGGCGCCCGGGAATCGATCGAAGTACGCCGCACGATAGAGCGCACCATCGGGATCGTTCCAGAACACGACCGGCATCGAGGGAAAGGGACGCGTGCAGACCAGCTCTCCCACCTCCCCAGCCGGGAGCGGATGCCCCTCGTCGTCCCACACCTCCACCGCCATGCCGAGGCCGAGGCACTGGAGTTCACCGATGTAGACCGGGAGCTCAGGGTTGCCGAGCGCGAAGCAGGAGATGAGGTCGGTGCCGCCGGAGATGCTGGCGAGTTGCACCGACGCGCCGACCGCCTGCTGCACCCACGCGTAGCTGTGCGGCGCGAGCGGACTCCCAGTCGAGAGGATCGTGCGTAGGGAGGAGAGATCGAATCGCTCGCGCGGCGCGACCCCGGCCTTCTCGCTCAGGGCGAGGAACTTCGCGCTGACGCCGAAGACGCCGACGCGCTCCTCGGCCGCGAGTCGCCAGAGTCCGTCAGAATCGGGTGCCATCGGGGCGCCGTCGTAGAGGACGACGGTCGCCCCGGTCGCGAGCGCGCTCACGAGCCAGTTCCACATCATCCAACCGCAGGTGGTGAAATAGAAGATCCGATCGTCGGCGCGGAGATCGACGTGGAGGCGATGCTCTTTGAGATGCTGGAGGAGCGTTCCACCTGCCCCGTGCACCATGCACTTCGGCAGACCCGTCGTTCCGGACGAGTACATCACGTAGAGCGGATGATCGAACGGGAGGCGAGTGAACGTCAGTGGTGCGCCCGCGCCGCGAGTACGGAACGCGTCCCACGACTCGACGCCGCCGGTCGGTACCGGCGGGCTTTCCATGAACGCGATTCGCACCGTGGCGTGAATGGACCCAATGGCAGCACGGATCTCCTCCACGCGCGCATCGAGATCGATCGCCTTCCCCGCGTAGCGATACCCATCGGCGACGAACAAGACCTTCGGCGCGATCTGCCCGAAGCGGTCGAGCACCCCTTTCACTCCGAAGTCGGGCGAGCAACTCGACCAGACCGCGCCGATCGACGCCGTCGCCAGCATCGCGATGACCGCCTCCGGGATGTTGGGAAGGAACCCCGCGACGCGATCACCCCTGGTCACGCCGCTCTGCCGCAGCGCTTCGGCGACCTCGGCGACGGCACGCGCGAGTTCCGCGAACGTGATTGCCCGTCGCGTGCCGTCCTCACCGCGGAACACCAGCGCCTCAGCATCGTCGCGCCGCCGCAGGAGGTTCTCCGCGAAGTTGAGTCGCGCACCCTCGAACCAGCGCGGTCCCGACGCATCGCGAGGTGGGCACATGCGTGCGTCACGGTTGAGCACCTCCCGCCAAGCATTCCCCGCCGCATCCACGTCGGCGATGACGTCCGCGACCCCCCACCACTCCCCCCAGAACCGTTCGGGGTGCGCGATCGACCAGGCGTGCCATGCGTCGTAGGGGGCATCAGCGGTCGGCGCCCCTCGATCGTGCAAGGCCACATGCGCGAAGAACGCGCGCAGCTGGGTGACCTGCGTCACATTCGCGCGCGGTAACCAGATCGGCGCGCTCATCGCGTGCTCATTGCAGGGAAAACGCTTGAATCCGGAGTGTACACGCCTATATAGTAACGCACCCCGATGTGCGCCCGTCGTGCCTCGGGTTCCCCCATTCGTGAGGTACAGTATCGCCATGCGCGCATTGCGATGGATCGCGATGGCTGCAGCGACTGCGACGCCGCTTGTCGCCTCCGCTCAGCGCATCGGGACGATCGAGGCCGGCGTTCACGCCGGTCTCATCAGCTACGATAGCAAACTCGGCTACGAGAACGGCCCCGCGATCGGTGGATCGATCGGGACCTACATCTTCCCACGCCTGCAAGCCTTCGCCGAGGACGGCATCACGCCGACCAAGCGCGCGGGGGTGACGCAGAAGCACTACCCCTTCCGCACCGGTCTCCTCTACGACATCCCGCTGAGCGGGAAGTGGTATCTCGGGCTCGGCGGCGGTTACAATCTCGACGCGTATCCCGACGAGACCACGGCGAACAAGTACGAGGACGGCTTCTTCGGCACCGCGAAGCTCCGCGTCTGCATGAAGAACGACTGGAACCTCTCGTTTGGCGGCGTGATGGACCAGAAGCCGTCGCCGAACCGCCAGTCGCTCGACGGGACGTCGAACAACATGACCTTCCGCGTCGGGATCTCGAAGTTCCTGAACGGGAACAAGGAGATGTTCGGCACCGGTCGTGGCGTCTGCGAGCCGGCGGCTCCGCCGCCGCCC
>JAIETI010000004.1 GCA_019745365.1 Gemmatimonadaceae bacterium
GCGCTCCTCGGCTCCGTCCGCTGGGCGCAGGTGGTCATCACCCAGCGTCCCGCGAACCTCGGCCTCCACGCCTCGTTGCGTGCGGGACTCGACGACTTCTTCTCGCACGAGTCTGCAGGCGTCGTGATCGAAGAGGATATCCGTCTCGCGGATGGCGCCTACGCCTGGCTCTCGGCTGGACTCGATCACTACTCGAACGACGCGACCGTCGGCTCGCTCAGCGCCTGGACGCATCCGCGCGTGACCCCCGCCGACGCGACTGGGAGCTGGTGGAGTGCACGCCCAGCCTGCTGGGGGTGGGCGAGCTGGGCGCGCGCGTGGAAGACGATGGCGGAGCCCTACGACGCCCTCGTCGCGCGCTGCGCGCGCGAGGGGATCGACATCGCCCGCAACGGCGACGATGCGGTCGCGCTCGCTGCGCGCGGGAACTGGGACGCGCAGATCGCGATCGCCTTCTACGGCAGCCGCCTCCTCACACTCTATCCACCGCGCAGTCTCGCCGATCACCTCGGCGTCGGTGGCGACGCCACGAACCAGCACTCCGCCGGCGCGTGGCGTGCGGTGCCGGCCTCACCGCTGGGCGTGGACGTGTGGCCGTGGTCGACACCGGTCGAACATCCGCAGAGCGCGGAACTCTGGCGCCGCGCAGCGGCCACCGACGCCGCGCCGATCGCGTCGCCGACCTCGCGCCGATTCCGCCGACAGCTCGGCGCACTCGTGCGTCGGGTGCGACTGACTATCACCGACTGGCCGCGTGCGCTCGCACTCCGGTTCGCGGTCGCGAGTCTCAGGGCTGCGGGAGAGCGTCCGTACGAGGACGACCGCCCGCACGTCACCACGCCGATCCGGCACCTCTGGCTACGCTATCTCCATCAGCATCGCGATGCCTTCTTCGGGCGCGCGTTGGAGATCGGGAACACCGACATCGTCAGTGAGATCGGTGGTGCGCAGCTCGCTGCGGCTGAGGTACTCGACGTCACGCCGGGCGCGAACGTGCAGTACGTCGCGGACCTTGAGCGCGGGTGGACGCTCCCCGAGGGGCGATTCGATGTGTTCCTCAATCAGTACACGATCCACCTGCTTGCTGATGATCGCGCCGCGCTCTGGCACTCGATCCGCGTGCTGCGTGAGGGCGGGACGCTCTTCGTGAACTTCCCCTGCACCGCGTCGGTGCCGCCGGATGGCTTCGCGTATCTCGACGAACCGACGCATGTGCTTCGCTGGTACACGCTCCCCGGCGTGCGTGCGCTCCTTCGCTCCATCGGGATCGACGACGCGCACGCCGTGATCGAGCCCCTTGGCGGCGCGGGCGCGATCGCGGCCTACGTGTTGAACGTTCCGGTCGAAGCGATCGGGCGCGAGGTCGTCGAACGAGTGGACCCCCGCGCGCCGCTCGAGATCGGGGTGCGGATCACCAAGCCGGTCGGGTGGGCGCCCGCGTGGACGCCCCCGCGCTGACGCGCGGCGCTACAACGTGGGATGCTTGCGATGGAACTCCGTCGCATCCTGATATGCCTTGGCCACCCGGAGCAGCGGCGCCTCGCCGTAGAGCGCGCCCAAGAAGGTGAGCGACACGGGGGTGCCATCGTCGCGGAAGCCGTGGGGAAGGATCACCGCCGGGTGGCCGGTGAGGTTCGTGGCCACGAGCTGTGACCCCGGGCTCGTCGGCGCGACGATCACGTCGATGGTCTCGAACAACCTGGCCCACGCCTGGATCGCGAGCGAGCGCACGCGGTTGGCGTTGATGTAGTCCACCGCCGGGATGAAGCGCGACGTGCGAAACGTGTTCGGCCACGCGCCGTTCCCCTGCTGCGCCATCTCGCGCACGCGCCCACTTCGCGTGAGTTCATCGAATGCCGCACCCGCCTCGGCGGTGAGGATGATCCGCATTGCGTCGTAGTTGAGGATCGGCAACTCCACGGATGTGAGCTTCACGCCGAGGCGCGCGAACACCGCCAGCGCCGCGCTGTCGAAGCTCTTGGTGGTGTAGCCGCGGCCTTCGGGGAGATCGAACACCGACTTGAGGTATCCGATGCGAATCGACGAGAGTGGCCGAGCGGCGTCCCAGTTGAAGGCGGCGTCGTGCACGGTGAGGTCGTGCCCGTCGCGGCCGCGGATGGCGTCGAACACGAGCGCGCAGTCTTCGACACTCCGGCACATCGGTCCGATCTTGTCCATCGACCAGGAGAGCGCCATCGCGCCGGTGCGCGGTACGCGGCCATACGTGGGGCGGAGTCCGGTGACGCCGTTGCGCGTGGAGGGCGAGGAGATGGAGCCGAGCGTCTCGGTGCCGATCGCGAAGCCGACGCATCCCGCGGCGGTCGCGGAGCCGGGCCCGGCGCTCGAACCGCTTGAGCCCTGATCGAGCTTCCATGGATTGCGCGTCATCCCCCCGAACCAGATGTCACCCTGCGCGAGTTCGCCGAGGGTGAGCTTGGCGATGAGCACCGCGCCGGCGCGGTCGAGGCGATCGACGACCGTCGCGTTCTCCTCGAACAGCTGATTCTTGTAGGGCGCGCTTCCCCATGTGGTGGGGTAGCCGGTGACCGCGAGCAGATCCTTCGCGCCCCACGGGATGCCGTGGAGTGGGCCGCGCACCTTTCCCGCGGCGAGCTCGGCATCGGCCGCGCGCGCTTGCGCGAGTGCGCGCTCTTCGGTGATGGTGATCGTGCACTTGAGCTTGGGGTCGAGCCGCTTGAGCCGCGCGATGTACATCTGCGTGAGCTCGACGCTCGTGACCTTGCGAGCGCGGAGGAGCGCGCCGAGTTCGGTGACCGTCGCGAAGGCGAGTGACTCGAGGTCGGCAGGGCGCGTGCCGGCGGTGGTGACCGATGGGCGGATCGGTCGCTGAGCTTCGGTGGGCGCGGTGCCCTTGGGGAGCGGATTGAAGAGCAGGGCCGGCGGGACCGCGTTGGCGAGTGGGATGAGGCGGAGCGCGGTGAGGCGCTGCGTCTGCCCCTTCAGCCCCTCGAGCATCTGTCGCCGGTCGTCCTCGGCGATCGTGACGCCCGCGATCTGCGCCGCGGCGATGATTGCGCTGTCATCGATCTCAGCGCCCGCTGCGGCCTTGGCCCAGAGCACCCCAGGGAAGAGGGTGCTCGCGAGGGCCGACCCCGCGAAGTAGCCGAGGAACTCCCGGCGCTCAAAGGAGCCGTTGGATTGCTTCTCATCACGTTCCTCGTCCATATGCATCCTTTTTCTCCTGTAGTTCCCGTAGTGCCTTTATTGCCAGCGTATGCTGGCTCAATGATGTCGTTATTCGGTCCGGTCTCCGTGCGCACCCCTATATTTACCGCACACCCGTATGCTTCCCATCTTGGTTGAAGGCGCCCTCTTCGTCACGCTCCTCGTGGCGCTGGGCGCCCTTGTCTTTGGTGCCCTGCTGCAGTTCACCCCACTCGGCGTGAAGTTGCAGCAGCGCGCCAATCAACGGCGCATCGCTCGCGCAGCGAACACCGACTGCCCCATCCACGGAACATTCGACGAGCGCGCGCTCGTCCGCCTGCCGGGAGGCGACACCGTCTGCCCGGTCTGCTATCAGGAGACGATGCATGGAAAGCCCGTTTGAACGCAATGACATCAATGGTCTCGTCGGGAACACGAAAGTGCGCCGGACCGCGATGATCATCGCCGCGGCCATCGCGGCGCTCGTGCTGTTGCCCTCTACCTTCACCTACATCTCCCCGGGACACATCGGAATCGTGATCCACCGCCTTGGTGGTGGCGTGGACGACGCGCCGCTCGGCCCGGGGCTGCATATGCGAAACCCGCTGTTCACGGCGATCGAAGAATATCCGACCTTCATGCAGACGTTGGTGCTGACGCGAGCGAACACGGAAGGCTCGCCGAACAACGACGAGATCAATGTGAACTCGAAGGAGGGGCAACCGCTCTCCCTCGACGTCTCCATGTCATTCGAGCTCGATCCGATGAAGGTGCCGAAGTTGTACTCGACGTTTCGCACCGACATCGAGACGATCCAACACAGCTACGTGAAGCAGGCGATCCGGCAGGCGCTGCAGGAGGTCGCGGGTGAAGAGGCGATCGCGGATGTGATTGGTCCGAAGAAGGCCGAGGCGACCGGGCGTGTGCAGGGGCTGCTGGAGAAGCGATTGGAGGGGTTCGGGATCCACGTGCGGCAGTTCACGATCAATGAGTTGCGGCCGCCCTCGACCGTGATCGACGCCATCAACACGAAGAACGTGATGCAGCAGCAGGCGTTGACGGCGCAGAACGAGTTGCAGAAGAACACCTTCCAGGCGCAAGGTGACTCGATCAAGGCGGCAGGGCGTGCGAAGGCGATCCTGACCGAGGCACAGGCGCAGGCCAAGGCCAACGAGTTGCTGTCGCGCTCGATCACCGCGACGCTGGTGCAGTATGAGATGGCGAAGCGGTGGGACGGAAAGATGCCGATGGTCTCCGGCGGCGGGATGCCGATGATCCAGTTGCCGAAGCCCTAAGTGGGGAGCGGCTCGTCGACGGCTGCGCGCAGCATCCCGTCGCTCGACGGGCTGCGGGCGTGGTCGATCCTCGCGGTGATG
>JAIETI010000005.1 GCA_019745365.1 Gemmatimonadaceae bacterium
CGAAAGTCCTCTGAGACGATGATCTCACCACCGTTCGCCGCCGCGCAGAGACGGCTCGCGGTGTTCACCGTGTCGCCGATGACGGTGTACTCCAAGCGGCGCTCCGACCCGATGTTCCCGGCGAAGGCCTCGCCGAAGTTGATCCCGATCCCGATCTGCAACTCGGGACGCCCTTCACCGCGCCACCGCGCGTTCAGCGCGTCGAGCGCATGCATCATCTCCAGCGCGGCCGCCATCGCGCGGTCCGCGTCGTCCGCCTCGCCGATCGGCGCGCCCCACTGGGCCATCACCGCGTCGCCGATGAACTTGTCGAGCGTGCCGCCGTGGCGGAACACGCAGTCGACCATCTCCGTGAAATACTCCGTGAGCAACTTCGCCATCGCGTCCGGATTCATCGTCTCGGAGAGCGCGGTGAAGCCGCGGATGTCGCTGAAGAGCACCGCCACCGGGCGCTTGTCGCCACCGAGCTTGACCGCATCGGCGCTCGTCGCGATCCGCGCGGCGAGCTGTGGCGTGAAGAACCGCTCGAAGTTGGAGCGCGCCAACGACTCTTTGCGGATCCGCTCCGCGAACTGCCCGTTCTCGAGCGCGACCGAGACGATCCCCGCGAACGCGATCAAGAAGTCGAGATCGGCTTCCCCGAACCGTTTCGTGATGTTGAAGTTGTCCACGTAGAGCACGCCGAGCACGGCACCCTCAGAGCCCACGAGGGGCGCGCAGATCGCGGAGCGCACCTGCTGCATCAGGATCGACTGCCCGCTGAATCGCGTGTCTTCTCCGGCGTTGTCGGACAGGATCGCGACCTTGTCGTCGACAGCAGCGCGCGCGATCGACTGCGGCACGGAGTACCCCGCCGCCGGGCCGCGCTTGTCGCGGGCCACGCGCTGCTGGAGCTGTCCGCTGTCGTCTGTGAGGAGGAGGGCGCAGCGATCGCTCTCGGTGATCTCGAAGACGAAGTCCGCGACCTTCACGAGGAGGGCGTCGATGTCGGCGGCGCGGCCGAGCCCCTTCGACACCTCGAGCAGGATCGCGAGCTTTTGCCGGTCCTTGTCCGTGCCGGGCTCCGTCGCGATCGCGGCGAGCCCGCCCGATGGTGTGCGCGGCGGCAAGGGGCGAACGATCGTCGCCCCCGCCGGCTTTGTACCCGGCGCGGCAGGTGGTGGCGGGGGAAGCTCGGCGACCGCGTCCAGCCGGAACGCCACCTTGCCGAAGGTGATCGTCTCGCCGGGCTGGACCGTCGCCTGCCCGATCTTCACACCGTTGTGATAGGTCCCGTTGCTCGAGCCGTCGTCGACGACGGTGACACTCCCCTCGCCGACGGTGACGCGCGCGTGCGCGCGTGACACGGTGGGGTCGACGACCGAGATGTCGCTACTGACCGAACGTCCCACGACGAGCGGCGCGCCGGCGCGGAGCTCGAACTGCAGCGGGTGGTCGATGCCGACCAGGCGGTAGCGGGGCACGGGAATAATATGGGCCCCGCACGGGAGGGCGGGCTACCGGAGCGTCGCGGCACGGGCGCGTCCGATCGCGGTGAGCATCGCGCGCGCCTTGTTCTCCGTCTCCTCCCACTCCCGCGAAGGGACCGAATCGGCAACGATCCCGGCGCCCGCCTGCACGTGGGCCTGCCCCCCGGCGATCACACAGGTCCGGATGGTGATGGCTAGGTCCATACGTCGCCCGCCCGCCGCCAGATAGCCGACCGCGCCCGCGTACGGTCCGCGGCGTTCCCCCTCCAACGCGTCGATGATCTCCATCGCGCGCACCTTCGGGGCGCCGGTCATCGTCCCCGCGGGAAACACCGCGCGGAGCACATCCATCGCCCCCACGTCAGGGCGACGCTCGCCGCGCACCTGCGAGACGATGTGCAGCACGTGCGAGTAACGTTCAATCGTGAATGCGTCGGTGACCTCGACGGTCCCGTAGCGTGCCACTCGACCGACGTCGTTGCGACCGAGGTCCACCAGCATCACATGCTCGGCGCGCTCCTTCTCGTCGGCGAGCAGCTCCGCCGCGAGCGCGTCATCCGCGGCCGGCGTCGCGCCGCGCGGGCGCGTGCCCGCGATCGGGCGCACCGTGACCTGATCGCCATCGAGCCGGACGAGAAGCTCCGGCGAGCTCCCCACCAGTTCGACGCCGTCGAGATCCAGGTGGTACATGTACGGCGACGGGTTCAACGCGCGGATCGCGCGATACAGCGTGGTCCCCGAGAAGTCGTGGGGCACACTCATCCGTCGGGCGAGGAGTGCCTGGAACACGTCACCGGCGAGGATGTGCTCCTGGATCCGCGCCACACCTGACTCGAACGCCTCGCGGGTCATGGACGACGTGGCCGAAGCTGGACCGACCGACGGGTCGAAGTCGAGCGGCGGGAGCGATGGACCTGCCCGGAGCTGCGCGACCGTCTGCGCGATGTCGTCGAGCGCCGCGTCGAACACCGCCCGCCACGCCGTGCGATCCTCCGGCACCCGCACGCTGCAGACCACGCGCGCCTGGGCACGCAGGTTGTCGACGATGACGACCACGCGAGGGAACACGATCAGCGCATCGGGTGCGTCCACCGTCCGGGGCGGCGCACTCGGGAGTCGCTCGATGTAGCGTGCGATATCGTAGCCGAAGAAGCCCACGGCGCCACCCCAGAACGCGCCGAGCTCGGGCACCTCGACCGCGGGCGCACCTCCCAGCAACGTGTCGAGCTCCGCGAGTGGGTCCGCGCTCGCGTGCGCGTCGTGCCAACCGGCCGCGGCGTTCCAGACGTCCACGATCCCATCGCGGAGGCGCCACGCTGACGCCGGCGCGGTGCCGAGGAAGGAGTAGCGCGCCCAAACCTCTCCCCCCGCGGGCGCGGACTCCAACAAGAAGGAGAACGGACCGCCGCGTAGACGGTGGAACGCCGCCACCGGCGTGTCGCCGTCGAGGAGTACCTCGCGCCACACCGGGACCAGGTGTCCGGGACGAGCTAGGGTGGCGAAGCGTTCGAAGTCCACGAGCGGAGCGGAGAGAGGGAGGCGGTTGCCGGACGCACGCGCCGGTCACGAGATTGCGATCATGCGACGATGGTGCGGTCTGGCCGTGTGCGGCGGGCTCCTAGTGACCGTCGGCGCCGCGCACGCCCAAGTGCGTTGGGATGACCCGGCGACGCTCACCCTTGTGGATCGCGCCATCGCGCGGCGCTCGCGCCAACTCGCGGACTCGACCCTCAAGGACTACGCCGCCGTCGCGCACGGCTACGTCACCTTCCTCGCGCAACTCGGCGACGGATTCGCCGACCCGCCGAAGGTCATCCGGACCGACGAACTCGCCGTCGAAGTCTATTGGCGTGCGCCCGACCGGAGCAAGCAACGCATCATCGGACGGCGCGACACCACGCTCGTCCCCACCGATCTCGCCTATCACCGCGATCACCTCGTCATCGTGCAAGGGAACTTCCCCGAGATCATTCGACTCGGTGACGGCGATGAAGTGCGCGATGTGCCGCACCCGCTCTCCGCAGCCGGGCGCGCGGCGTACGAGTTCGCGATCGTCGATTCCCTCCCGATACGCACCAGCGACCGCGCGATCGATGTGATCGAAGTCGCCCTCCGACCGCGCGATCCCCGCCGCCCGGCGGCGATCGGTTCGGTCTTCCTCGAACGCGCGAGCGCGACCGTCGTCCGGCTCGCGCTCACCTTCACGCGCGCCGCGCTCCGCGATCCGGCACTCGACGATGTCGCCGTGATCCTCGAGAACGGACTCGTCGATGGCACGTACTGGCTGCCACGGCGCCAGGAGATCGAGATCCGTCGCACGGGGAGTGTCCTCGACTTTCCCGCGCGCGGGATCATCCGCGGACGGTGGGAGATCACCGAGGTGCGTCCCAATCTCCGACTCCCCGAACCAGTCTTCGCCGGCGCGGAGATCGTCCAGCTGCCGCGCGACTCGTTGCGCGCCTACCGCTTCGCCGGAGCGATCCTCGATGCGCTCCCCTCCACGCAGCGCGCGGTCGAGCCGCGCGATGTCGAACGGGTGCAACAGCGCGCGCGCGAGCTCGTCGCGGTCCGCGCACTCGAGCGGGGCAGTGGGACCGCGGTCGCCGCGCGTCGGCTCTCGGAACTCGTGCGCTTCAATCGCAACGAGGGGCTCGCGCTCGGCGCGGGGCTGACGCAGACGCTGTCGAGTGCGTTCACGATCGGCGGCGCGGCACGCTTCGGCTTCAGCGATCATCGCGCGAAGGGGCGCGTCGAGCTCGGATGGCGCGGGGCGACCACACGCCTGCGGCTCGGATGGCTGGATGACCTCGCGGAGGCGGGGACGGTGGCGGAGGCGAGTGGCCTGCGCAACACGATCGCGGCGCAGGAGTTCGGCACGGACCTGACTGCGCTCTATCGGGTCCGCGGGGCGCAGCTCGCGTTCGAACGCCGACGCGAGAGCGGCGCACGCCTCCGCCTCGCCGTGGCGCGTGAGTCGCAGCGTGCGGCACGCGTGACCGCGACCCCCGCCCGCGGTCGGTTCGCGCCGGCGCTCGCGGCGACCGCGCTCGA
>JAIETI010000036.1 GCA_019745365.1 Gemmatimonadaceae bacterium
CCACACCGAGCGAGTACTGATCGCTCGCGCCGCCGACGACCGTTGCGATGCACTGCTCTGGGCTCATGAACGCCGGCGTGCCGATCGGGGCCCCGGTCTGCGTGAGCCGACTATGCCCCTCACCTGCCTTGGCGATGCCGAAGTCCATGATCACCGGCCAGCCTTCGGCATCGAGCATGATGTTGGCCGGCTTCACATCGCGATGCACCACGCCGCGACGATGGGCGTACGCCAGCGCCCCGCCGATCTGCACAAGGAGCGACTGCACCTGCGCGAGTGGGAGCGGGGCGCTCCTCTTGATCACCGCTTCGAGCGATTCTCCCTCGACGAACTGCATCACGAAGAAGAGAAGCCCTGCGGCTTCTTTCACTGCGTGGATCGGGATGATCTGTGGATGCGAGAGCTGCGCCGCGGTGCGCGCCTCGCGCTTGAAGCGCTCCACCGCGTCGTCATCGTGATAGAGCAGCCCCGGGCTCATCACCTTGATCGCGACCTTGCGGCCGAGCGCGAGGTCGAGCGCCAGGAACACCGTGGCCATCCCGCCGCGGCCGAGCTCGTGCACGATCTCGTATTCGTCCGCGGTCGCGAGGCGGAGCTTCTCGAGCAGTTCGTCGTGCAGTCGTTCGCGCACCGACGCGCGGCGCGGGACGGATGGCGGATCGTCCGGAAGACTGAGCAGGATCGCGTCGCGCGGCTGCCCGCACTGCGCACAGAAGTGCGCAGTGGCGGGGAGCGCGTCGCTGCACCCAGGACAGGTCGTCGAGGAGACCATATGGGAGGAGTGTCGGCACGCGACGCGCGTGAGTGGAGTTTCCGGCGGTCCGCCTCACGCGAACCGCCGCTTGCGGAACTTCTAGCGCCTTGCTAGCGTCTTCGCGCCATACGATGGGTCGGGCTCCTCGCAATCGCTGTTCACCGACAGGGATGAGGTTCGATGAGCGTGGCGAATCTTCGATTGTGGCTGCTGGTTGCGCTCGCGGCGAGTCGGTCCAGCGCCGGGTACGTGTTCGCACGGCCCGAGCCGGAGCCGATCCCTCTCCGGATCAACCTCGACTCGCTCGGGGTCTGCGGAAGGCGCCTAGAAGTCGGTGGACTTGCGAGCTACATCGAACCCGAAGCGTTTGCGCCGTCAAGCGACGGGTCCCTTCTGCTCGCGGGGAGTCCCAGTTACGAGTTTCGCAAGATCGGGCAGACGGGGTGGAACCCGGTTGCCAACCGCCTGTTCGGTGCCGTGGTTCGCGGCTCTGAAGTGGTGCCGGTCCTTCTGCCGAGCAACGGTGGGCGCGCGCGCGCTTTTCGTGCGGTCGCCATCGCACCGGGATCGTGGCGGGTCTTTTGGCTCACGGATACCTCGAATGGAGATCTGCCTACGGGGAGTGTGCAGTTGTGGAGTGGGGTCGTGAAGTCGGCCCGCTTGATGGATGTGCGCGTCGTGGTCCCCCTAGGTCACACCGACAACTCGGCAGCGCGGCTTTCGTCAGCCGTTCGATTATCGAGCGGATGGGTAGCCGTCGGCGTCGCTGCTACCAGCCGAGCGACGGGTCGGACGGATGTGGTGATCGTGCGAACGCGCGGCACCGCTACACGGATTGATACTCTCCCGACACGGTGGACTGCGTATGCCGAGCTTGGCGAAGGTCGTGATTCAGAGTTGGTAGCAGCCGTTGTCCACGCGGATTCGGCGAACGCGAACGATCAGAACTCTCTCTTTCTGTATCGTCTCGGACGACCTGGGACAGCTGTAGTCATGGCCAACCGTTTGCGGCTGGGAGGAGGACGCCTAACACCAGCACACTCACCGCGCTTTCTCGCCCGCTCTGAGGGCGTTGTCACGGTCACGTGGACGGCGGTTGGCTCTCAGGGTCGTCGCACGATGATCACGACCGTCGTCGGTGACACAGTCTTGCAAGACGCGAGCGCCAAGGATCCCGTGAGCCTTTCCGCAGCGATTCCGGTCGCGGTCGACGAGCGAGCCCGAGACGCCCGAGTCTTCCTCGGGGCAGTTTCGCTGGCTCGCAGCGACTCGGTCGAACTGTCTCCGGTCGAAGTCAGGGGCGGTACCCGTGTGCAGTCCGAAGACCGCCTGCGCGCTTCGCCGTGGGTGCTGGCTGCCGCGCGAGTTGGCATCAAGGTCGTAGTTGCAGCCGCCGAGCCTTCGCGCGGCGCAGACACGCCACCAGTTGCGGTTCGCTTTTCGTGTCTCGGTATACGAGACGAGTACCCGTCATTGTCGTTCCCTAAGCCAAGGAGGAGAATGTGATGCGAGGCGCTTGGAAGTTGAGGCTGCTCATGGCCTGAGCCGTGACCACGCTCTCTTGTGCGGATGGTGGTGTTTCACCCCCTCTCACCGCCGAGTCCCTTAATGTTCGTGTTCCGATGAAGGTAGCTTCATCGTTCGCCGCGGCGGTCAAGACTGACACGGGCCGACTCGAGTTGGCGTCGCGATCTGCGGCTACCGAATGGGCGGCAGTGCCGCCGGAAGTGCTTGCGAACTCCGCGCCGCTCTACAGCTGGGCGACGAGCGCTGGATTCGAGGATAGAATCGCGTACGCTCAGGCATTTACGTCACACGGCGCAAACAACGTCGCGCACCGTGTGACGATGTCGCTTGCGTATAATCAACAAGACATGGGGGCGGCGGGCGAGGCGGCCCAGGGAGCTGACTCAGACTTTCTTCCCGTGCTTCCTGGGGGCGCACCCCGCGCCTTCTATACCAACAAGAACCATGTGGTGGGAGCTTCCTGCGGCTGGGCGTTCAATGCACAGTCAACGCACAAGGTCTGGAACTCCCTCATGACGAGCAATCAGAGTATTCTGACTTGGGGCACTCGGGAGGAGACCTCCTCGAACCACGCGACGCAGCCCGCCTGTCGCGGAGAGACGCAGAGCACGGGCTCCGGTTCTGGTTCCTCGGGTTGGCAAGTCTGCTACTACACGGTCTGGTACGATACCGCAGGCAACGACCTCGGTACCGATTTCCTCTACTGCACTGCCCTGTAGTTTCGATTCGCGAACTTCCCTTCGAACTGACCGAGGATAACCACATGAGAACGACTCGAACCTTCATCTTCTTGCGCACGGCGATCCTGTTGTGTATGCCGCTCGCGGACCTCTCCGCTCAGATACAATCCCGGCGTCACGCGGCCTCGCTCGTGCGCGTCGGAACTCTGCCCGTTGTCGGAGCGCGAGGACTGGTGGTTCGCGACGATGTCGCCGGTACGATCGCGATCGCCGTAGGCGAACGCTCTGCCTCGCCCGACGTGGTCGGGGCCGCCCTCGAGCTGGCAAGACGCGTGGAAGGATTAGACTCCCGATTCGCAAACGCTGGAATCAGCGTGCAGGTAGTGACCGGTGCAGCACCCACAACGTCGATGCGGGCCAGCGCGCGAGCGCAGGTCGTCACCGCACTGAAAGCCCTCGATGCCAAGGCCGAGAGTAACGTCGGGGACTTGGGTCGCGGACGCTGGATTCGAATCGACCTTGACCGCCTCGGGAGATAGACGGGCTCCACTCATCCTCCGCCACCGCCCTCGAGACCACGACGAAGGCGGGAGCGCGGATGGTCGACAGACGATTCGAACGACAGAAGTCCGAGCCGTCCTATGAAAGTACAGCGACCTTCCCCCGCTGTACGGTTGGAGTGTGCGGGGGTGCTGAAGGTCACGCCTTCCGCTGGTTCAAACGTCGTGCCAGAAGCGCCGTGCCACGACGGCGTCAGCCTCGAAAAACTCGTTGCTCGCCAGGAGCTCGCCTGCTCGTCGGCCGGCGACATGCGCAATATCAAGCGGCGATCGTCAGAGATGCGTCGGAAGCGTGGCGCCGAGCTGTGAGCGACTCGGTTACTTGCGAGCAACCGAGTCGCTCCAAACGCCGTCAGGACCGCGGGCCGACTAGTGCTCGGCCGACGCCGTCGCGGGTGCCTTGTCCGGCTTGAGGTACGTCGCCTTGTGGATCGAGTAGGCGGCCACGTTGGAGACGATCGCCAGCACGATGATGAAGGCGGCGACTCCCCAGCCCTGCGCCGACGGATTGACCTGTTTCTCGCTCACGGATGCTCCCTGAAAGTCTCCGAATGCTAGTTTCCTTCTCGCCGCTCTGCCACCCCAGCCGCCCCGAATGTCGCCGATCGCCCGCGCCTACCGTTCCCGCACGCTCGAGGTCCCACGGACCGCCCGCTACGCACAGGTGGGGCCGGAGGTCGCGGAGGCGGAGGAGCTCTGGGTTCTGATCCACGGTTACGGGCAGCTCGCGCATGAGTTCCTCGCCACCGCGGCCGCGCTCGACAACGGGCGCCGCGCGCTCGTCGCGCCGGAGGCGCTCTCGCGCTACTACGACGTGAGCGAGCGGACCGCGCACCCGCAGGCTCGTGTCGGTGCGTCGTGGATGACCCGCGAGCACCGGGAGGAGGAGATCCGCGACTACGTGCGCTATCT
>JAIETI010000027.1 GCA_019745365.1 Gemmatimonadaceae bacterium
AGAGCACCGCGAGATCGGCGTGCCCGATCTTCCCGGAGAGGCGGAGCGCCGACGACGGTGCCACGATGCGCCGCGTGTACACGAGCTGGTTCGGCAACTGGAACAGATCGATCCCATCGGTGAAGAAGGGACGGCGCTCCGGGAAGAACACCGCGAAACGAATGTCGTTCGGGACCTGCTGCGCATCCGCTTCGACTTGCGAGAAGTCGGGGTTCAGCGTCGCGTTCATCGTCAGATTCGACGTCAGTCCCCAGCGCACGTTCCCACCGATCTCGGGGACGTTCGCGTAGCCCCATGAGGCGCCATCCGCACCACGCGGCGAGCCGTTCACGGAGTTCGTCACGACCGGATTCAGGTCGAGGACGAGACCGCGCTTCATGTCACGCATCCCGTCCAGCGTTCCCGCTTGCACGAGGAACGACGCCGCGCCCCGCTTCACCGGTGCCCACGTATCCTGGAACCCCGAATGCTGCACCTGCCGCACGAACTGCAGCCCCCACTTGGTCCCCGCATACCGCAACGTCTTGAAGGGGATCCGCACCTCCACCTGATACCCCCACTCGGTCAGCTTCCCCTTCGTCTCGAAGATGAAGTCCGAGCTGAGATCGGAGTTCCCCAATCCGTTGCGAGGCGTGTTCCCGCCCTGCTGCCCCTCGCCGCGGGTTCCATCCGCTTGCACGCCGAGCGCGTTGACAGCGAACACGAACGCCCGCCGTCGGTCGAGGTAGGTGTCGAGGATGATCTGCACATGGTCCTCGGCATCGATCCGGTCGCGGTCCGCCAGTGTCGCACGCACCACGCCATGCGCCTCGTACGCGCGGATCCCGAAGTGGATCGCCGTCGGAGAGTACCAGACGAATACTTCGGTCGAATCGTCCGCCGGACGGCCATCGACGGGGAGGAGTTGCGAGAACCCGGTCAGGCGAGCGGCCTGCTCCCACATCGGCTCGTCGAGCTCGCCGTCGATCCGCGGCTCCGTCGTACTGCGCACGGCCGCCACGACGGTGCGTCCTGCGCGGCCGTCATACGGGGCCGCGGGTATGCGGGGCGAAGGCGAGGGGCCAGCAAGCGAGGCTGCGAGCGCGAGCGACTGAAGAAGAAGCACAGTCTCACTATACGGATGTGAACCACTCAACGCTGAAGGCGCACCGAATAGGACTACGCGGTCATATGCACAACACCCCACCGTCGCCGAAAGGCGGGGTGGGGCGTCCCAGAGGCACCGGTCGGAATCGAACCGACGAATGAGAGATTTGCAGTCTCCTGCCTTACCACTTGGCTACGGTGCCGAACTCCACAAAGCTAGCGCCCCCGCCCCTCCGCCTACAACCCGAACCCCAGCGACTCGTCGCATATTCCCGCCGTGTCCACCTCCCGCCGCTGGGCGATCGTCCTCGTCGTCGGCCTCGCCGTGCTGGCGATCCCCACCCCCTCGGGCGTCACCACACAGGGGTGGGCCCTCTTCGCCCTCTTCATCGCGACGATCGTCGGCTCCATCGCACGCCCGCTCCCCGCCGGCGCGGTCGTCTTCCTCGGCGTCGCGCTCGCGGCGGTCACCGGACTCCTCTCCCCACGCGACGCGCTCAGCGGCTATGCCGATCCGATCGTCTGGCTCGTCCTTGCCGCCTGCTTCCTCGCCACCGCACTCCTCAAGACGGGACTCGGGCGACGCATCGCGTTCCATTTCATCCGACGCATCGGCCACTCCTCGCTCGGTCTCGCCTACGCGCTCGCCGGCACCGACGTCGTCCTCGCTGGCTTCGTCCCCTCGAACTCCGCGCGCGCCGGCGGGATCATCTTCCCCATCGCGCAATCACTCGCCCACGCCTACGAGTCGCGCCCGGGCCCCACCGCGCGGCGCCTCGGCGCGTTTCTGCTCCTCACGCTCTATCAGACCGACGTCATCGCTTGCGCCACCTTCCTCACCGGCCAGGCCTCGAACGTCCTCATCGCCCGCTTCGCGCACGATACGGCGCACGTCGATATCAGCTACGCCCGCTGGCTGATCGGTGCGATTCCCCCGGCACTCATCGCGCTCGCCGTCGTCCCCTGGCTCCTCTTCCGCTGGTTCCCCCCGGAAGTGCGCGACACCCCGCAGGCCCGTGCGATCGCCGATGACGCGCTTGCCGCGATGGGACCGCTGCAGCGCGCCGAGCAGCTCACGCTTGTGGTGTTCGGGTCGGTTGCGCTGCTCTGGATCACCACCGCCTGGCACCAACTCAATCCCGCGACCATCGCGCTGGGCGGCGTCGCGGCACTCCTCGTCACCGGCGTGCTCCGGTGGGAAGAGCTCACCGGCGCGCAGAGTGCGTGGGACATCTTTCTCTGGTACGGCGGCGTGCTCCGTCTCGCCGAAGCGGTCGCGGCGAGTGGCGTGATGCCGCGCTTCGCCGCGAGCGTCGCCAGTGTCACCACGGCGTGGCCCTGGGCACTCGCGCTCGCGCTCCTCGTGGTGGTGTACTGCTATGCCCACTACGGCTTCGCGTCCATCACGGCCCACGCGACCGCGATGTATATCCCCTTCCTCGCGGTGCTCCTCACCCTCGGCGCCCCGCCGCTCCTCTCCGCGTTGCTCCTCGCGTATACCTCGAACCTTGGCGCGGCGCTCACGCACTACGGCACGACGATCGGCCCCATCTACTTTGGCGCCGACTATATCTCACAGCGGGACTGGTGGCGCATGGGCCTCCGCGTCTCGATGGTCACCGTCGCCCTGTGGGGCACGGTCGGCGTTCTCTGGTGGAGGATCCTCGGGTGGTGGTGATGCCGCGAACATTCGTTCTCAGTCTCGTGCTCGCGTCGACCGCGACCGCTCAGGTCACGCGACGCGATCTCGCCGACGCGTACATGCAGGTCGATGCGCTGGTCGAAGCGCGGGGCTTTCCCATGGGTCGCACCAACGCGCTCAACCGCGCCTTCGATCAGACGACGCTCCGCTTCTTCGGCGGCGACTACGCGACCGTGCTGCGCGACATGCACCGCATCACCGCCGAGGTCGCGGGCGATAGCAGCGCGGTCGGACTCACGCGACGACTGCTCCCACTCCGCGTGCGGATCGAGCCGCGCACCGTCCGCCCGGGCGCGGTGATTCCCGCGACGATCGTGCTGCGCTACGCCGACACGCTCGCGACCGACACCCTCCGCCTTGTCGCGCGGCTCCGCGATGCGAATGGTCGCGTGCGCGCGGAGCAGCGCTTCAGCATCGCCCCGCGCACGGCGGCGGGCACCGTGCAGCGCGTCGAGTTCGCCGCGAACACGCTCCCCCGCCAATCGCCCGCGCGTTTCACCATCAGCGTCGAACCCGCGAGCGGCGCGACCGCCGTCGCGCCCATGGCCGACGGGTTTGTGCTGGCTCAGAGTGCGGACTCGCTCCGCGCTACACTCGATGCGCGCTCGCAAGCGCTCACGGTCCCCGCGGCGCTCGCCGGTGTGGTACGCACCGTGCGTGCGCGGATCGCACTCCTCACCGACCGTCCGTCCGACGACAACAGCGCGCAGTTCCTCGCTGACCTCGCCGCGCTCGCGCGCGATCTTCCCAAGGAGCTCGACGCGCTCACCGCCGGACGCGACCCCTACGTCGCCGATCGCACCGACCGTTGGCGCACCCTCGCGGCCGCCACGGGCGATATCCCTTTCCGCATCGTCGCGCCAAAGAAGGGGAAGGGTCCCTTCCCGCTCGTGATCGCACTCCACGGGGCCGGCGGCGATGAGAATCACTTCTTCGAAGGCTATGGCGACGGCATCCTCACACGCGAAGCCGAGCGACTCGGCTTCGTCGCGATCGCGCCCGCGACGATCCCCTTTCAGCGCGGCGGCGGCATCGCGTTCGATTCGCTCGTGGCCCTCATCGGACGTGAGCTCCCGATCGACACCACGCGCATCTTCGTCCTCGGCCATAGCGCAGGCGCAGGCACCACGATGGTGATCTCCGCGGCACGCGCCTCGCGGATTCGCGGTGCGGCCGCGATCGCAGGCTTCGGGGCCGTCACAGCTGGCACCACGCTCCCACCGCTTCAGGTGGTCGCCGCAGCCGTCGATGGGGTCATCCCGGCCGCCCGTATCCGCCCGGGCGTGACCGCCGCCACAGCCGCGGGCGCGACGATCGCGTATTCTGAGATCGCGGACTATGGACACAGCTTCGTCGTGGGCAAGGTCCTGCCCAGCGTCCTCGACGCACTCCTTCGCACTCCCGCTCGCTAACCTCTCCCACGGAGATCCGTGATGCGCCGCCGCTCACTGTTCGTCCTCGCGCTCCTCCCGCTCAGCGCGTGCATCTTCTCGCGGAAGGCGCCACCGCCGCCTGCGAACGGCCTCACCGACGCCAACATCGCTGCGATCGTTGTCGCCGCCAACAACGTCGATATCCAGTACGCGCAGCAGGCCAAAGGAAAGAGCAAGAACCCGAGCATCCTC
>JAIETI010000101.1 GCA_019745365.1 Gemmatimonadaceae bacterium
AACCGTGGGCGCCGTGACGTCGGCATTGCTGCAGGCAGCAAGCGTCGCGACGGCGAAGAGGCCGAGGAGTGAGCGGAGGCGCATGGTCGGTTCCGTGAGCGAGGAAAGAGTGTGGCGGGTCGTCCGCCGTGCCATCACATCAGGCATAAGCCGCGCCTCGCGTACTCGAGCGCCCCATTTCAAGCAAAGCGTTGAATGACAAGAACTTGCAATGCGGGTCGTGTCTTCCTGAATTCGAAACAGACGTAACAGGGTGAATTCCACTGTATCGCAACGTGACATGCACACGCGGTTCGGCTGAACGGCAAACGCCCCGCTGAAGGCGCGGAGGCCGTCAGCGGGGCGTGTGGCGCGCCGAGCCCGTCGATCGGTTAGAACGGATCCTGCGCCCGAACAAACTTCTGCAGGCCATACGCGAACCACGGCCCCGTCGACGACGACCCGAGCAAGGTCAGCACGTCGTTCACTTCGCGTCGTCCGGTGGCCACCGTCGCGCGCATGCCTGAGGCGTCAATCGCCACAAACGTCAACGATCGGTCGGCCTGTTCGATCACCTCACCGCTCATGGCTGCCGGCTGGGTATTCGCGAACTGATGCCGGACGGTGAAGCGGTGATCGACAATATCGATGATCGCTCCCGTAAGCATCGCGTTGGTCATCCACTGACCACTGACCATGCCGCTGGCGCGGCTCGGCAGCATCAGCCCGGACTGCTCAAACAGGACGTAGATGCCATCGCCTGGATGCTCGGGACTCGTGGAGCGCGCCACTACCGAGAGAGTGTCGGTGCGGCCCTTCGCGGCGGACAGCACGATCTGCTGCAGGCCGATGTCCGGCCCCAGTGTCCATTGCAGGTCGCGAATCTCTCCGTCCGCGCCGAGCACGAAGCGTGTGGCGCTGACCGAGCCGCCGCCGCGCAGGACGCTGACCGAGACCGTTGCCCCCACGGCGGCCCGATTGCTGTCCGCCTTGGCCGCAATGCGAAGGGTTGGCATCGTGGTCCAGCGATACCATGTGGCGGCGAGCGCACCTTCGAGCACGGTGAACGACACAACGCTGTCTCGCTTGGCGTTCAACACCGGCGGCGAGGGGACGTCAGGGCCGGTCGAACGGTCGGCCGCGGACGTGCACGCGGCACACAGGGCGAGCACGAGCGGTCCGAATGAGATGGAGCTGGCACGACGCATCACGACTCCAGCGTAAGCGGTACGCGCCGACCACGTCGTCGGCTCAGGCCTCCAGCTGCGACGAACGTGGGCAGGCGGTCGACACGGCCGTCGCTGCGTCCTTGAATAGTCGGCGTCGTGGCGTGCCGCGTAAGCGTTCGGCGCGTGAACCTTCGTTCATCGATGAGTGCCGACCTCATCACTGCGAGCAGGCACGTCGCCCGGGGCGTTGCCGAGCCCGCTAACCCCGTTTGCGAAGGGGAGAGGTCGGATATCGGACTTCAGGCCCTAGTCGGGCCTCGGAACTCGGTCTCGGACGCCGATGTCGGTACGCAGACCTCGGGACTCGGACATCGGCGTCGATGGCTGAATCCCGAAGTCTGTTGTCTGACTCCCGTGGCCGAGACCGAGTTCTGAGGCCCGACCGGGCCCGAACTCAGAGGGTCCGATCAACTGCGTACCCAAACGCGCTGTCGGCGCGATTGCGCGGCGCCGCGTATTCGCCAGCGATCACGGCAACGCGCGCGATTTCCGAGATCCGTAATAGACGTCGCGGGATGGACCTCGCCGCAACGCGAGGAAGCTGCGGCTGGCAGGTCTGAGGGCGGGGGATACGTTCCCCCGATGAGCTCGGACACCGGGACCTTCGATACCCTGCGATCGGCGATTGCCGACCGCTATGCGTTGGAGCGCGAACTCGGACGGGGCGGCATGGCCACCGTGTTCCTCGCGCGCGATCTCCGTCATGAGCGTCAGGTCGCGCTCAAGGTGCTGCACGCCGAACTGGGCGCGGTGCTGGGCGCAGAGCGGTTCCTGTCGGAGATCCGCACCACCGCGAACCTGCAGCATCCGAACATCCTGCCGCTCTTCGATTCCGGTGCGGCGGCGGGGCTGGTGTTCTATGTCATGCCGTTTGTGTCGGGAGAGACGCTGCGCAGCCGGCTGCAGCGGGAGGGGCAGCTCTCGGTCGCCGAAACGGTGCGCCTGGCGCGCGGGATCGGCGCGGCGCTCGACTACGCGCACCGGCAGGGCGTGATCCATCGCGACATCAAGCCCGAGAACATCCTGCTGCAGGACGGGCAGCCGCTCGTCGCCGACTTCGGCATTGCCCTCGCCGTGAGCAACGCCGGCGGGACGCGCATCACCCAGACGGGCTTGAGTGTCGGCACGCCCGCGTACATGAGCCCGGAGCAGGCCGCCGCCGAGCGCCAGCTCGATGGCCGCAGTGATCAGTACTCGCTGGCGAGCGTGCTGTACGAGATGCTCGCCGGCGCGCCGCCGTTCACGGGCGCGAGTGCGGCGGCGGTGATGAGCAAACTCATGACGGAGGTGCCGGCGCGCATCGAGACCGCGCGCGCGAGTGTGCCGTCGGGTGTGAGCGATGCGCTGGCGCGTGCCCTGGAGAAGGTGCCGGCCGATCGCTTCGATACGGTGGCGCAGTTCATCGAGGCGCTGGGCGCGGACGCGAGTGGCGGCTATCGCAGCACACGCGCGCTGCCGGGCGCGGAGCGGGTGTGGAAGCGGCGAGCGATGGTGTATGCGGGTGTGGGTGTGGCGGGAGTGGCGGCGGCGTTGGTGGTGCCGCGGGTCATGACGCCGGCGGTGAATACGGCGGCGGCGAGTAGCGGGGAGCCGCGGTTTTACTCGATTGCGCTGCCGGATAGTCTGCCGATGGTGTCGGCAAAAGACATCTGGGGTGTGCGCTTGCGAAGTCTCGACATTTCCCCGGATGGTCGGAGGCTGGTCTACAACACCATAGTCGACAGTACGCCACGGCTGGCGGTTGCTGACCTTGCGAGCGGGCAAGTGAAGCTCATCCCGGGAACTGACGGGGCGCTTCTTCCTACCGTCTCTCCTCGTAGCGATGAACTCGCATTCGCGAGAATCCAGGGGGCCTCGGGCACTCAGATCTGGAAAGTGGCCTTGGATGCGCCCGTACCCACGCTCGTTCATCGGACGACCGTAATCCTGCAGAATCTGTCGTGGGCAGGCGATAGTCGATTGAACTACGGTGATTTCCAAACGTGCTTCTCAACTCTGGATATCACGAACGGACGTGTTCTTCCCCCGGACTCGACGGCATGCCTTGCCGTCGTACCTGCGACAGCGCGCACGCGCGCTGATCTCACCGCCATCACCGTGGACACAAGTGTCGCGCTCTATGATTTCAAGCAACGTAAGGTTCGGACTGTGCATCCAGCTGAAGATTCCACGCTGGATATCGCCGGCATAAGCCCTCGGATCATTGGTGAAAAGTATCTCGCCTTCGTTCGCGACTCGAACTTGTGGGTGGCACCGGTTGACTTGGGTTCCGCGAGACTTCGCCAGCAGCCCAAGATGGTGTTCACCGGAATCCGCAGTGAATCGATGCCCCGTGAGGCGCAAATCAGCTTTACGAACGAAGGGACCATGGTGTGGGCGTCGAACCACCTCCAGGGAGGAACGAGCGGACAGTCGGCGATCGTGCGCGTCTCGCCGAGCGGCAAAGTTGTCGATACGATCGCCGTGGCCGATGAGCCAATCACGAGCGTGATCATGTCCCCAAATGGACGGTATGTCGCGTACAGCCTGGGCCACATCCTCAGCTCCACCTCGCTGATTCTCTTGGATCTGGTGACCGGTACGAGAGAAGTGAAACGCCTCACCAGCTCAATCGAACCATTCAGTTTCGTCACGAATGCGTTCTTTCCCATGGTCGTGATCTCGCGTCGCTATGGGCATCGTTTGCTGTCGAGTATCGATGGACTCGTGACATTGGACGCGAGCGCGCCGGGCCTGTTGGGTCAATCGGCAAACGATCGTTATCGCTGTCGGAATGGAAAGCTCTGGGCGTCCAACGCACCGAACGACATAATTCAGCTCACACCGGAAGGATTTGGGAGCTGTGCGTTCTCGCCTGACGGCAAGTGGGTGATTGTTCGAAATCCATCGGGACTGTTCCTCGCACCGACGGCGAGCGCAAGTCGTGAATCAGTTGTACAGATCAGCAGTCGTGGCGACTACGATGGTCCAGCATGGACCGCCGATAGCCGCAGCGTCATCGGCCGAGCTGGCGATACCTGGTATCAACTCACCATTGACGAGAGTGGGCGTCGGATAGGTCCAGAGCGTCCATATCTCCGCGGCGAGTTCGCGCAGGCGCAAGTCTCGTACTCCGTTGATCCCAAGGGCAATCTGATTCTTATCACGTCGCCACCAGCC
>JAIETI010000086.1 GCA_019745365.1 Gemmatimonadaceae bacterium
GGGCGGGTGGATGCGCTGGGGAAGGGGAAGGGGATCCGCGACGCGGATCGCACCGAGCGGTTGGCGATCTTCGAGCTGTACGGCACGCTCTGTGGCGAGGCGGGGGTCCCCGTGCTCGATGCGTTATTGAATCCCAAGGGTGGACTCTTCGGGCGTAAAGAGGATCCCGAGTTGCGCGCGTGCGCGGCGGTCGCGCTCGGGCGCGTGGGGAGCACCTCCGCGCAGCAGGCCCTCTCGCGCGCGGCTGGCGAGAAGGACGTGATTGTTCGCAATGCGGTCGCGCGCGCGATGCGCGGGGGGAATGCGTGAACCGACCGGCCCGAGCGTCGCAGGTCCTGCAGGCGATCAAGGATGCGGGGGGCGACGCCCTCTACCGCGAAGGCGGGAAGCTCCTCATCAATGCGATCGCCGGGTGCCTGCGCAACCTCCGGCTCTACCCGGTGGAGAACGCGACGGTCCAATCGTCGATCGAGGAGCTGCGCGCCTGCGGCGCCGAACTCCGCGCATTCGAGGGAGAGCTGGAGATCCGACTCGCTGGTGAGTTCCTCTTCGTCAACTCGACGCGGCTTCGCCTCGACCTCGGGAACTACACCAACTTCTCGCTCCTGCTCAGCCTGTTCCGTGGCGCGGGCGTCGGCCAGCTGAAGCTCACCGCCACGCCGACGGCGCGGGACTGGACGGTGCTGCTCGGGTATCTGCTCGCCCCGCAAGGCGGAAGCCCCGAGGCGAAGCTCGAGGGCTTGCTGAAGCGCCTCGATGACACGAAGGTCGAGTGCTTCGAGGTCGGCGCGCCAGTCGAGGCGAGCGAGGATCAGGAGAAGAGCAAGGACGCGGCGAAGCGCACCTACACGCGCTCCGTCGAAGCGACGCGCGAGGTCATGCAGTCGGTGCGGATGGGGCAGAGCCCGTCGCTTCGGAAGATCAAGCGCGTGGTGCAGGGGATCGTCGACCAGATCTTCAACGATGAGTCGTCCCTCATCGGTCTGACCACGATCCGCGACTACGACGACTACACGTTCACGCACTCGGTGAACGTCTGCATCTTCTCGGTCGCCCTTGGGCGGCGCTTGGGCCTGTCCCGGCTGCAGCTGTATGACTTGGGGATGGCGGCGCTCTTCCACGACATCGGGAAGTCGCGCGTCCCCGTGGATGTGCTCAACAAGCCCGACGTGCTCACCGATGACGAGTGGAAGGCGATCGCGTCGCATCCGTGGCTCGGTGTGCTCGGCCTCTTCCAGTTGAAGGAAGCGCAGGAGTTCCCGTATCGCTCGATGCTCGTCGCGTATCAGCATCACATGAAGCGCGACCTCACCGGGTACCCGCGCACGACGCGGACCACCGCGCTCACCTTCTACTCGCGCATCGTCGCCGTGGCCGATGGGTTCGATGCGGCGACGTCGCGACGCTCGTACCAATCGGAGCCGATGGCGCCCGCGGCGGTCCTCGCCGAGATGCGCGACAATCCGCGGCGCGGCATGGACCCGGTCATCGTGAAGGCGTTCGTCAATCTCCTCGGCATCTATCCGGTCGGCACCTTCTTGGTGCTCGACACGTTCGAGTTGGCGATCGTCCAGAGCACGAATCCGAATCCCGAGTTCGTGTCGCGCCCGATCGTGCGCGTCGTCTCGGATCCCATGGGCGTCGTCATGTTCCCGGGCGCGGTGGCCGATCTCGCCGAGCGCGGTGCCGACGGCGTGTTCCTCCGGTCCATCATCAAGACGGCGGACCCGGAGAAGTATGGGATCCGTGTCGGCGACTACTTCCTCTGACGTGTTAGCGGATCGGTTGGCGGCGCTGCGCCGGGACGGCCGGCGCGCACTCGTCGCGTACTGTACTGCCGGGCATCCGGATCGCGCGCGCTCGCTCGCGCTCCTGCGCGGACTCGCCGCCAATGGCGCCGATGTGATCGAGGTCGGGGTCCCGTTCTCCGACCCGCTCGCCGATGGGCCCGTGATCCAACGCAGCTCGCAGCGGGCGCTCGAGGGGGGGATGACGCTCGCCGGCACCCTGGCGCTCGTGCAGGAAGCGGCGCTCGACGTCCCCGTCGTGCTCTTCAGCTACCTGAACCCGCTCATCGCCGCCGGGACGGACGTGCTGGAGCGCGCCGCCGCCGCGGGCGTGCACGGGGTTCTCGTGACCGATCTCCCCCTCGGGGCCGATCCCGAACGAGAGCGCTGGCTCGGTGAAGGACCGCTGGAGTTCGTCCGCCTGGTCGCGCCGACCACGCCGGCCGAGCGCCTCGCGGCCATCACTGCACATGGCCGCGGCTTCGTCTACCTCATCAGCCGCCTCGGAGTCACCGGCGAGAGTGCGGAGCTGCCCGCCGACCTACCGGAAAGCATCGCGCGGGTGCGCGCCGTGACTGACCTCCCGATCTGTGTCGGTTTCGGCGTGTCCCGTCCTGAGCAGGCCCGCGCGATCGGCGCGCACGCCGACGGCGTTGTCGTCGGCTCGGCGATCGTGCGCGCGGCGGACACTCGTGTCGATGCGGCGTGCGCGCTCGTGCGCGACCTGCGTACCGCCCTCGATTCCCGCTGATGCGCGCGCTGCTGCAGTGGTACGCGCGGTTGGTGCCCGCCCTGGGGGCGTTGGCGCTCGGGCTCGCGTGTCTCTTGCAGCCAACGCCGTTCGCCGAGCCGATCGCGATCGTGGTGGCCGCCACGGCGACCTTCGCGTTGCGCGTCTTCCAACTCCCCCTAACGAAGTACTCCGCGATCAACCTTGTCGGGGCCGTCGCCGCGACGATGGCACTGATGCTCGGCCCCGCGTCGGCCGGCGTCGCGGTGTTCGTCGGGATCCTCGCGGCCGACCTGACCCTGCTGCGAAAGGGCTGGGACGTCGCCTGGATCAATGCGGGGCGTGAGGCGCTCGCGGTGGTCGGCGCCTACGGCGCGTTCCTCGCCGCATTGCGACTCCTCGAGGTCCGTGCCGATCAGCTCTCCGCCGAGCTGATCCCACCCGCCGCGTTCTTCGTGAGCGCGCACTTCGTCTTCTCGCGCGCGTTGCTCTACTTCACGCTCCTCGTGCGCGCCAAGTTGCTGCGCGAAGAGCGGCAGCTGATCCTTCGCTACGAGGTCATCACCTTCGGCGCCGGCGCCGTTGGGACGGCGATCGCGGTCGTGTCGCTCTTCACGCTCGGCGTCTCGGGGGCGATCCTCGTCGCCGCGGTGATGGGCTTCGCGGGGCTGTTGCTCAAACGCATCCTCGAGGAATCGATCGCGGCCGAAGAACTGAACACGATCCTCGCGATGGAGCAGGCGACGAGCGGGGACGCGGGACTGGAAGAAGCGTTCCGTCGCATCGAGGCGCTCGCGCATCGCCTCGTCGATTGGCGCGACTTGCGGATCAGTCGGTTCGAGGGCGAGGCTCTTCGCTTCGTCTATTCGTCGAAAGACGGGATCTTCTCCGCGCCGCGACCGCTGTTGGAGGACGTCGCCGTCTGGCGTGAACGTGCCGTGAATAGCGGTGAGTCGGTGATCGTCGCGGACACGCGGCGGAGTGGAGAGGGGCGCGTGGAACGCGCGGATGCGCGCTCGCTCGCGATCATCCCCCTCCGCTACGGCGATCGCTCCGTCGGGGTGATGGAGCTGGAGCATCACAAGCCCAACACCTACGGGCAGAAGGAGGCGTTGCTCATCCGGCGCTTCGCGAATCAGTTGGCGACCACGCTCCACATCCACGATCTGCGTCGCCCGTTGCTCGACACGGTGCAGCGGATGGGCACCGAGATCGAGACGCTCGGCACGAGCGCGCGCACGCTGCGCGCGGGCGGCGAGGCGGTCGCGCGCACGAGCACCGAGACGATGCGCGCGGTGAGCGAGGAGGCCGAGCAGGTCGGGTTGATCCTCGCGCTGACCCGGGCGATGGCGGAAGCGGCCCGGCGCGTCGCACGCGACTCCGAAGACACGCAACGCGTGAGCGAGTCGGCGACGCGGATCGCCCGTGAGCACGGGGAGACGATCACCGTCGCCATCGAACGCTTGGTCGGCGCGAAGCGGTTCGTCGGGGAGAGCGCCACCGCGGTGGATGCGCTCGTGGCATCGACTGAGGAGGTTGCGGAGTTCGTCTCGATCATCGGCGAGCTCGCGGATCAGACCAACCTGCTGGCGCTGAACGCCGCGATCGAAGCGGCGCGTGCCGGCGAGCACGGTCGCGGCTTCGCGGTCGTCGCGCAGGAGGTGCGCGCGCTCGCCGAGCAAAGTCGGGATGCCGGCGATCGAGCCCACGATGCGTTAGCCACCTTCGGTACACAGATGCGCCGCGCGGCCGAGCAGATGGCGCGCGGGCGCGCGATGATGGCCGACG
>JAIETI010000120.1 GCA_019745365.1 Gemmatimonadaceae bacterium
TCGCCGTCCCGCATGGACGGATCGGGAGCGCCACATTGACGGCCGCCGCCGCGACACTCCCTCCCATCGACGGATACGATGGACCCGACGGTGCCCCGGTGCGGCTCGCGGTGCTCTTGCTAACCCCCGAAGGGGACGCGCGGTCGCACCTGCAGGTGCTCGCATTGCTCGCGCGGCGATGGCACGACCGGTCGGTGCGCGCCGCGATCCTCGAGAGCACTGACGATGCCACGCTCGCGGCGCGCCTCGGCGGCACCGCATCGTGAGCCGCACCGCCTGGCTCCCCACGATCGCGTGGGCGGGCGTGATCCTCGCATTGACGTCGTGGCCGCGTCCCCCGTCGTTCGGGCTCCCACCGAACTCGGATAAGGTGGCACACGTCGCGCTCTACGCGGTCTTCGGAACGCTCCTCTCGCGCTCGTTCCGTCTCACGCGTGCGTGGCCGCCGAGTCGCGTCGCGCTGAGTGCGATCAGCGTCGGATTGCTCTTCGGTGGGCTCGATGAACTTCACCAGCAGTGGATCCCCGGTCGCTCGACCTCGTTCGCGGACTGGCTCGCCGACGCATTCGGCGTCGTGACGAGCGCCCTTTTCCTCCTCCTTGCGGCGCAGCAGCGCCGGGAGCCCGTGCAGTGAGTGCACCCTTCGCCACCGCCCTGCGTACCGATCTCTGCGGCGCCCTTCGCGCCACCGACGTCGGGCGCACCGTCACGTTGGGAGGGTGGGTGCATCGCGCGCGCGACCTCGGCGGGATCGTGTTCCTCGACCTGCGGGATCGCGAGGGCATCCTGCAGGTCTCCTTCGGACCGGATTGGACCTCCGCCGAGGTGATCGCGGCGGCGGCGAAGGTCGGCGTGGAGAGTGTCGTGCTGATCGAAGGCACCGTCGTCGCGCGACCGGACGAGATGAAGAACCGCGACCTCGCCACCGGGGACGTCGAACTCCGCGCGACAAGGATCTCGGTCGTCGGGCCGGCGAGTACCCCCGCGCTTCCCGTCGCGCGCGGGCGCGGCGAGCAGCTCCCCGCAGAGGAACTCCGGCTGCGGCATCGGCACCTCGATCTTCGTCGCCCGGAGCTGCAGGCGAACCTGATCCTCCGGCATCGCCTCTTGCAGGTGGCGCGGCGGTTCCTCAGTGACCGTGGCTATCTCGAGCTCGAGACGCCGATCCTCACCAAGCCGACCCCCGAAGGCGCGCGCGACTACCTCGTGCCCAGCCGCGTGCATCCGGGAGAGTTCTACGCGTTGCCGCAGTCGCCACAGATCTACAAGCAGCTCTTCATGATGTGCGGTTTCGACCGCTACTTCCAAGTCGCGCGCTGTTTCCGCGACGAGGATCTTCGCGCCGACCGGCAGCCCGAGTTCACGCAGATCGACGTCGAAGCCTCGTTCGTGGACCAGGAAGACATCATCGCGATGGCGGAGGGGCTCGTCGCCGCCCTCTGGGCGGAGGCCGGCGTGACGGTCACGATCCCATTCCCGCGCATGACCTACGCGGAGGCGATGGAACGCTACGGCTGTGATCGGCCGGACCTGCGCTACGAACTCACGCTCCGCGATCTGACCGACGTCATGCGGCCGCTTGAGTTCGGGATCACACAGGGCGCGATCGCGGCTGGTGGTCGCGTGCGCGGCCTCGTCGTCCCTGGCGGGGCGGCGTGGAGCCGCAAACAGGTAGACGAGCTCGAGGCGCTCGCGAAGGGTGCCGGCGTCGGTGGACTGCTTCGCCTCAAGTGCGCGGAGGGGAAGCTCGACGGGCCGCTCGCGAAGTTCCTCACCGCCGATGCGACCACCGCGATCGCGCTGGCGGACGGCGACCTGCTGCTCGCCGTGGCAGGCGCGGAGCATGTCACGAGCCCCGCGCTCGACCGCGTGCGACAGGAATGCGCACGACGGCTGGGGCTCGTGGACGAGCGTGCGCGCGAATTCCTCTGGGTGCTCGATTTCCCGATGTTCGAACGCGATCCCGCCACGGGCGCACTCGCGGCCGTACACCATCCGTTCACCGCGCCGAACGCGGCCGATCGTGCGGCCTACCCCGATGAACCGTGGCGCTGGCGCGCGGTCGCGTACGACGTGGTCCTCAACGGCACCGAGTTGGGAGGCGGATCGATCCGCACGAGCGATCCTGCCGTCCAATCGCGGATGTTCGAGCTCCTCGGCATCGGTGACGCGGAGGAGCAGGAGCGTCGCTTCGGGTTCCTCCTCGAAGGGCTGCGCGCTGGTGCGCCACCGCACGGCGGGATCGCGTTGGGCTTCGACCGTATCGCGATGCTGCTCTCTGGTGCGCCGTCGCTCCGCGACGTCATCGCGTTCCCCAAGACGACGGCCGCGCGCTCCCTGTTCGAAGGCGCGCCGACCCCGGTGAACGACGCCGACCTCCGTGAGCTCCACCTCCGCACGGACGTCGCGCGTGACTGAGCCGACGATCGCCACGATGATCGAGACGCAGCGGCGCCTCTCCACCGACGGCGCCGACCTCCTCACGTTGGCGGGTGTCTCCGACGTGAATCTGCTCGAGCTGCAGAAGCTCTTTCCCGTGCGCGCCACGCTCCGGGGCGATGCGTTGACGCTCACGGGGTCCGGTGACGCCGTCGAGAAGGCCGCCGCGGTGGCCGAGCGGATGCTCGACGCCGCGCGGCAGCGGACGCCGATCGATCCGGATGACGTGCTCCGATGGTCGCTCGATCCGCGCGGTGAGGCGGGTGGCAGTCCTGGCCGCATCGCGCTTCCCGGCGTGCGCAAGGTCATCCAGCCGAAGACCGCAGGCCAAGCGGCGTATCTCGAAGCGATGATGACGCATGACATCGTCATCGGGATCGGACCCGCGGGGACGGGGAAGACCTACCTCGCCGTGGCGGCCGCAGTGGATGCCCTCAGCCGCAAGCGCGTGCGTCGCATCGTGCTTGCGCGGCCTGCCGTTGAAGCGGGCGAGTCGCTCGGCTTCCTGCCGGGCGACCTGCAAGCAAAAGTCGATCCCTACCTCCGCCCGCTCTACGACGCGCTCGAGGACATGATGCCGGCCGAGAAGATGCAGCGTGCGCTCGAGAGCCGCGTCATCGAGATCGCGCCGCTCGCCTACATGCGCGGTCGCACGCTCGCCGACGCGTTCGTCATCCTCGATGAAGCGCAGAATGCGACGTCGATGCAGATGAAGATGTTCCTCACGCGGCTCGGGGTGAATTCCAAAGCGGTCATCACCGGCGACAAGACGCAGGTCGATCTCCCGAAGCGCGAGGAGAGCGGGCTGCATCAGGTCGAACGGATCCTTCCCGGCATCGAGGGGATCGCGCTCCACTACCTGAGCGGCGCCGACGTCGTCCGGCATCGCTTGGTCCGCGAGATCGTCGCCGCCTATGCGGACGACGAGGCCGACGCGGAGGCGTGATGCCCCGTGCGTACGACATCCGCGTCGGCGTCGCCGGCATCGCGTCGCCGCTCGCGACGGCACGGGTGCAGCGCGTCGTCACGCGCGTCCTCGCGGCGGAGCGCGTGCCTCGTGCGGCGCTGTCCGTGACCTTTGTGAGTCGACCACGCATTGCCGCGATGAACTGGTCGCACCTCCGGCACCGCGGTCCGACCGACGTGATCACCTTCGCGCATGAGGCGCCGGCGGCGCTGGGCGTGATCGGGGATGTCTACGTCGCGCCCGCAGTCGCGCGCGCGAACGCTCGCGCCGCGGGGTGTCTCGTCACCGAGGAACTCGAACGCCTGATCATCCACGGCACGTTGCATGTGCTCGGCTGGGTGCATCCGGAAGGCGCGGAGCGTGAGCGGTCGGCGATGTGGCGGCGCCAAGAAGCACTGCTCGCCGCGCGGCGCGCGGGACGCTGATGCTCGTCGCGGCCGCCGTGCTGGCCTGGGTCAGCGCACTCCTCTTTGCCGCCGCCGATGGGGCCGTGCTCGGGATGGAGGACGATGATGGCCCACTCCCGCCCGATGCGGCGGTCATCGTCGAGCGACGCGAGCGGTCGCATCGGGCGCTCGCCTTCGCGCGCATCCTCTGCCAACTCACCGCCGGCGCGGCCGTGGCGCTCCTCTGGCGGCGTGCGGGCGCGGACTGGAGTTCGGCGCCGCTCCTCGCGGGGACCGCGCTCGCGGTGATCCTCGGCGAGAGCCTCGCGCGCACCACCGGCGACGTGCTCGGCGCACGCGTCCTCGCCCCGCTCGCCTGGCTCGTGCGGCTCGCGGAAGTCGTGCTGGCGCCGGTGGTGACGATCGGGACGATGCTCGATGC
>JAIETI010000088.1 GCA_019745365.1 Gemmatimonadaceae bacterium
ATCGTGCCGGGTGATTTCCGGGCGACCCTCGAAGCTCCGACCGCGCCCGATGCGCAGGGGAATGTGCCGCGCGTGCGTGGGCAGCTCTTGGCGACCGGTGGCGCGCTCGTCGATGTCGAGGTGACCAGTGGACCGTGCACCTATCACGATCAGACCGGCGTGGTGATCCTCGCGCGCGACATCTCGCAGCAGCTCCGGCACGAGTTCGAACTGCAGGAGCTCGCGCTCTACGACGATCTCACCGGGCTGCACAATCGTCGCGGCTTCATGCTCTTCGCTGAGCAGGAGTTGGCGCGTGCCCGTCGCGACAAGCGTGCGCCGATGATCGTGTTCGCCGATCTCGACAAGCTGAAGGAGATCAACGACAACCATGGCCACCTCGCAGGCGATGCCGCGCTGACCCTCTTCGCCGCGGCGTTCAAGAGCGTGTTGCGCGAGACCGACATCGTGGCCCGTTGGGGCGGCGACGAGTTCGTCGCGCTACTCGGCGAGGGCGGGGAAGGGGCGATCGAGCAGTTGGAGCCGCGCCTCGGTGGCGCGATCTCGGCGCTGACCAAGCCCGGCACCAAGTACCGCGTGCGCGCGACCGTGGGGTCGAGTTCGATCGATCCGGCGCGGTCGTTGACGGAAGCGATCGAGCGGGCGGATACGGAGTTGTATCAGCATAAGAAGCGGTAGGGCGGGGCGGCGCCGCGCACAGTCGCCCTCGAAAATTTCAGGAGTCGCATTCGCGTTGCGCAGTCTCGCGTCGGCGCGCGAGTTCTAGCTCGCCTCGCAAACGCGAGCCGATCGGGCGATCTCTCCTCGATGACGGGAAGTCCGAGTCTCTGTGCCTTAGGGGTCGCGTTCAGGAGCAAGCGCATTCACGGCTTCGTCGCCTTGCCTAACGTTCTGCGCCTCAATGACATAACATCATCGTCCTTAGGCAGGCTTGCGCGATGGTGCCACATGCGGTACCATTCTGAGTCACCGTGGTTCCTTGAGTGGTACCAAGCTCGTGCCGAGACTACTGGATGTCCGATTGCGATGATCTTCTCTCAAAGGCACGGAATAACCCGCAGGGAGTCCGATTCTCGGATATCTGCGCCTTGGCGACATGCTTCGGATGGGTATTCGACCGAGCGAGCGGCAGTCATCACATCTACAAGAAAGCGGGACATCGGATCGCCATGAACTTCCAGGATGTCCGGGGGATGGCGAAACCGTATCAGGTTCGGCAACTCTTGCGCGCTATTGACTCGTTGGAAAACTACCAATCGAAAAAATGACCATTCCCGCATACAGCTTCCGCGTGGTGTGGAGCGATGAAGACCAAGCATTCGTCGCAACCTGCCCAGAATTCGATGGGGTATCAGGTTTGGCCGAGTCGCCCGGCGATGCGCTAGTGGAGGCGCAGGCCGCCCTTCGGCTTATGGTTGAGACCTATCAGGTCGAAGGCTGGCCTCTTCCATCAGCCGAATCGCTTCAAGAGTACAGTGGGCAGTTCCGGCTGCGAGTTCCGCGATCGCTCCATGCGCGTCTTGCTCAACTCGCCGCAGACGAAGGCGTCTCGCTCAACTCCTTTGCCGTAAGTCTGCTATCCTGTGGTCTCGGTGAGCACGCGAGCGGCGCGACGACTGCGCGCCGTCTTCAGACGCTCTTGATGGAACTTCAGGCTTTCGCGCTGCGCCCTCACTTGGTTGCGAGTCGCGATACCGCGTTCGAAGCCTCATTCAACGGCGACACGCGAGTGAGCCAAGGCGTCTATACATCGGCAAGCGCATTCCTAGGAGGTGTAGCGTGGCAAAGCTAGTGTGGGCGCTGTTGTGCCAGCGCATGCTGCTCGACCAGCAAACGAATCTCGTCTCGTACATCGATGCACTCGACGCAGTGACGATTCCTAAGTTCCCGGTCAAAGCACCGCTCACGATCATCTCGACGCTGTGGCAGAGAGGTAGCGAGACGCAGCTAGAAATGCGCGTGCGTGTGTACGCGCCCGATGGCAAGCATCTGATTGACGCTGTGGCCGACCCTCTCGCATTCCGCCCGGAGCACAAACGCGGACGGATGAGCGTCGGGGTAGCCGGGTTCGAAATTTCAGGGCCCGGTCGGTACGAGTTTGGGGTTGAAACCCGCGAAAAGGGAAAATGGGTTGAGGTGCATCGGATTCCGATGGACGTCGACGCAGCAAGGCCTGTTGCGGCAGCCTAGGCTGAGGCGATCTCCCTCAGCCCGCGCCGCAGATGCGCTCACAATAGTTCGTGTTGACCATGCCCCACATTGAGGGAGCAAATGCGGAAGGGATCTTCGTCGTCCGATCGACGGTGCCCATCCGCATTCGCATTTCGTTGGGCTTCGGCAGCACAGACCCACGCCACGGACCCACTGTCCTCAGTGATAGTCATGCCCCCTCCCAAACCCCGCCCCCGCCTCATCCCCTAACCCCACGAAGTGGCGCGCGCGGATGTTCACCACGCGCTCCTCCACCTGCAGCACGCCGCGCACCAACAACAACGGCGTCCGCGAGATCAACAACGCCTGCCGCTCAAAGCGGTCCGGGGTGATCACCACATTCACCGTCCCGGTCTCGTCCTCGAGCGTGAGAAAGACGAACCCCTTCGCCGTGCCGGGGCGCTGCCGACAGATCACCATCCCCGCCGCACCCACCGACTCGCCATCACGCCCACGCTGCACCAGGTCGCGCGCGGTGCGCACCCCGTTCGGCGCGACCAACGGCCGCACATGCACCATCGGATGTCCATTCAATGAGAGCCCGGTGAGGCGATAGTCGGCCTCGGTCAACTCCGGCGGCGTGTGCGCGGGCAACACCACCGGTGGCGGCGTCTCAGGAAAGAGCGCGAGTGGCCCACCGGTCCCACGCACGGTCTCCAGCACCCGCCAGAGCGCCAAGCGTCGCCGCTTCGCCACCGGCACATCGGTCAGGAACGAATCGAATGCGCCCGCCTCGGCCAATCGCCGCAGCGCACGTTGGTCGAGCCCCAAACGTGCGACCGCATCGGCCACCGACTGGAACGGTCCCGCCGCGCACGCGGCCGCGATCCGCGTCTTCGCCTGTGAGCCCAACCCCCGCACCGCGCGCAGGCCGAGTCGGACCTCGGGCGCGGCATCAGCGGCGAGTCCGTCGCGCTCGAGTGTGTGGTCCCACGCGCTGCGCGTGAGATCGACGGGGCGCAGACGCACCCCATGCCGCTGCGCGTCCTCGATCAACGTCCCTTCGGAGTAGAACCCCATCGGCTGCGCGTTCAGCATCGCCGCCAGGAACTCCGGCGCGTAGTAATGCCGCAGATACGCGCTCGCGTACACGATCAGCGCGAAGCTCGCCGCGTGCGACTCGGGGAATCCGTAGTCCACGAACGCATTGATCTGCTGGTAGATGCGCCGCGCCGTCTCCTCCGGGATCCCATTCGCCTGCATCCCGGTGACCAGCTTCTCGCAGATCGCGGCCATCCGCTCATGCGAGCGTTTGTGCCCCATCGCTTTGCGCAGCAGATCGGATTCGCCCGGTGTGAACCCGGCCGCGGCGATCGCCACCTGCATCCCCTGCTCTTGAAAGAGCGGGACGCCGAGGGTGCGCTTGAGGACGGGTTCTAATGAAGGATGCGGATAGGTGACGGGCTCGAGCCCCGCGCGTCGGCGCAGATACGGATGCACCATCTCCCCCTGGATCGGCCCCGGGCGGATCAACGCGACCTCCACCACGAGATCGTAGAAGCAGCGCGGCCTGAGGCGCGGCAGGGTGTTCATCTGCGCGCGACTCTCCACCTGGAACACCCCCACCGTGTCGGCGCGACAGAGATCGTCGTACACCGCCGCATCGCGCAGATCGAGTTGCCCCAGATCGATCGTCACGCCGCGCGTTTGCCGCACGAAGCGCAGGCAGTCCTGCACCACGGTCAACATCCCGAGTCCCAAACAGTCGATCTTCACGAGCCCCACGGGATCGAGATCGTCCTTCTCCCACTGGATCACGGTGCGATCCGCCATCGACGCGGGTTCGATCGGCACCACGGTGCGCAGCGGCTCCTCGGTGAGCACGAAGCCCCCCACATGGATCCCGCGATGCCGCGGCGCGCCATGCAGTTGCTCGACGATGTCGGCGAGCCGCGCGACGCGCGGATCGCTCGCGTCGAGCCCGGCGCGGCGCAGCATGGTATCCGGCGTGGCCGCGTGATCCATTACCCGTCGCGAGGCTCAAGGACCGCTACGCCGTCC
>JAIETI010000043.1 GCA_019745365.1 Gemmatimonadaceae bacterium
GCTCGCGCGGTCGTCGATCTCCTCCTCGGCGTAGACCGCCGCGAGCGCCGCGTCGGCGACCGGGCGTGCCACACCTCTCCGCGAGAGCTCGGCCGCGAGCCGCATCCGACTCTGGCTCCGCCCCGCTCGGGCCGCGACGAACGCGCGCGCATAGGAGGCGTCGTCGAGGGCACCGAGGGCCTCCAGTCGGTCGAGGGCGGCCTCGGCGTGCTCGGCAGCGTGCTGGCGCTGGAGGAGGTAGCGCCGGAGCTCGGTTCGGCTGCGGGCGCGGCGCCCGAGCGCTCCTGCGGCGGCGTCGAAGCAGTCTAACGCGGCGGCCCGGTCGAGCGCGCGCCCCGCGAGCGGCTCCTCCCACACGGTACCGATGCGGATCGCTAGGTCGCTGATCGCTTCCGCGTTGAGCACACAGACCGCGGTGCCGCTCACGAGGACGCGGTAGCGCCCGGGACGGCGCGGAAGCTCTTCGAGCCCGGAGATCGGCCCGGTGGGGAAATCGACCGGGGGGCCATCCAGGTGCTGGTCGGGGATTCCGGGCCCCAGCCGTACACCTGAATCGACCCCCCGGGCGAAACGACCCATGGGTAGCTACCGGACCCGACTACTCGTCCGCCCCACCCTCTTCAACACCCGCCGCGACCGCGGTGATCCCGAGGACGCCCTTCACCTTCTCCTCGATCTCCGCCATCACCGCCGGATTGTCCTTCAGGAAGAGCTTGGCGTTCTCACGCCCCTGCCCGATCCGCTGGGTGCCGTAGCTGTACCAGGCGCCCGACTTCTCGATGATCCCCGACTCCGCGCCGATGTCGACCAAGAGCGAGGTGTGGCTGATCCCTTCCGCGTACATGATGTCGAACTCCGCCTGTTTGAACGGCGGGGCGACCTTGTTCTTGACGACCTTCACGCGGACGTGCGACCCGATCACGTCCTCCTTTTCCTTGACCGGACCGATGCGGCGGATGTCGAGCCGGAGCGACGCGTAGAACTTGAGCGCCTTGCCACCGGTGGTCGTCTCCGGGCTGCCGAACATCACGCCGATCTTCTCGCGGAGCTGGTTGATGAACACCACCGAGCACTTCGAGCGGGCGATCGCGCCGGTGAGCTTCCGGAGCGCCTGGCTCATGAGGCGCGCCTGGAGACCGACATGGCTGTCGCCCATCTCGCCCTCGATCTCCGCCTTCGGCACGAGCGCCGCGACCGAGTCGATCACGATGATGTCGACCGCCCCCGAGCGGACGAGGATCTCACAGATCTCGAGCGCCTGCTCGCCCGTGTCCGGCTGCGAGATGAGCATCTTCTCGACGTCGACGCCCAGCTTGGTCGCGTACTCGGTGTCGAGCGCATGCTCGGCATCGATGAACGCGGCGGTGCCGCCCGCGCGCTGCGCGTTGGCGACGACGTGCAAGCAGACGGTCGTCTTCCCCGAGCTCTCGGGGCCGTAGATCTCGGTGATGCGTCCGCGCGGGATCCCACCGATGCCGATCGCCGCATCGAGGTTGATCGCACCGGTGGGGATCGACTCGATGCGCACACGCTGCGCTTCGGGCCCCATCTTCATGATGGCACCCTTGCCGTACGACTTCTCGATCTGCGAGATCGCGAGGTTGAGCGCCTTCTTCTTGTCTTCCTGCTGCGCAGCGGTGACGCCCATACGACCCTCGTCGCGGTGAGGCCATTCGGCCTGTGATTAAAGGTACCCGCCGAATCGGGGCGGGCTACTCCCGAACAGAGTGCGAAAGCTTGCTCGCAATACTGCTCCCGAACAAAATACGAAGTGTGGCGATCCGCGCAAGCGGGGGTCCCCCGTCCGGCGCAACGGAAGTGCTTGTGGAACAACGACTTCCACACGATTCTGAGTTTTCCACAATCGCACGCAAGCCGCTGCCAGAGAACAACTTGGAGAGGCAATTCGAACGGCTCAACGGGCTCGCCAGCGCCATCGATGCGAGTGCTTCTCTGAACCCCCGATCAGGGCGCGCTTCGGCGCTCATCGGCCGACCTCGAAGGCCGAAGGGATGTGCCGGATCCATACCGATCGCCCCTTGAGCGGCACCCCCACGACATCGAATCGGTACGCGGCTGTGTCGACGCCGTGGCGCGCCATCCAGACGCGCGCGGCGCGGATCAGCTCGCGCTGTTTCCGCAGATGCACCGCCTCGACGGGATCGCCGAACTGTTCGCCACTACGCGCCTTCACCTCGATGAAGGCGACGACGCCCTCGCGCTCCGCGATGAGATCGATGTCGCGCCGCCCGTCGCGCCAGCGGCGTTCACGCACCACCCAGCCGTCGCGCTCCAGCCACTTGGCCGCGATGCGCTCGCCCCAGCGCCCGAGTCGTTGATTGTGTTGCGTCATGGGCGAGAGGATAGGCCCAGGCACGCGCGGCGCCGTCACCGTGACAGCGCGTGGCGCATCCTCCTGCTGCACCGAACGCACGAGGGGCGGACCTCGCGGACCGCCCCCCAACTAGCTCCGGTGCGACAGAACGCCCCGTCGCGACTCGTGTAGCCGTCCAATCAACGTTGTTCGTCATTGAAAAATCCGAAAACGCGTCTACGTAGCGGGCCGATCCTCCGCTCGAGTCGCTCGAAATGCAGTCCACGCTTCCCAACCGCTCGCGACGCTCGCGATGACCAAGAGACCCACCCCTCCGAGCAGGAGCCGAGTGAAAAAGGCCGCGGGCCCGACGATGAAGCGAACGGCTGCGCAGCCAACCAGTGCGACGCCGACAGCCTGGAGCAGTAAGCTACTCCGCCCGCTTCCTCGCGGGACGCGTCGCGCCATCGCCACCAACATCACCCCAAAGGACATACTCAGGCCGAATCCGACCAGGCCAGTCACTAGGTGTCGCACTCGCAATCTCCTGGGTGAAAGGTCTACTGTGCGTCTTCGTGGCACGCTTGTTCGTACTCGTACGCGACCCAAGCGGCGGCGATGAGCGCTCCGGTCCGCCTTATCGAATTGAACATGCGCACAGGGTTCTTCATCACAACGCCCCAAAAAAGCGATTCTGCGGCGCTCGCCGCCACGAGGCCGGCTGCAACTGTGGTTGCGGCGTGCTCGCCGCGGCAACTCGGCTCCGAGGATGCGAGAATGGGGCCACGAACCTCGAGTTCCGTCACCACGGACGGCGCCCGAATGGCAGCTCCACCGGCGAGCGCATCGGAAGCTGCGGAAATCGCCTCGCCCTCTGCGGCTTGTGCAGCGATGTCCGGCTCGTACGGGTTCGCGTCGAAGTAGGGATCGTACTCACCGCCGCACCAGACGGGGAGCTGTGTCGGCGGCGTCTCGGGACCGAAGGCGTCGCAGGGGGTCTGCTCGACGTTCGCCTGCGCGCGAGCTGCAGCGATGGCGGTCGACGGAACGAGACGAATCGTTCGCACGCGCGCGCCAGACGCAAGCGGATAGTCCGAGTGGAACTCGCTACCGCCGGCGACGGACACGGTCCGACGAATCACATGCTTCAGGCCGCCAGGCGCGACGGAGGAAGCCCGGCGGAGGGCCTTCATCACGGACTCGGCGTCCCCAGACTCCGATGCTTCAGCGAGTTGGCGAAGCGCCCGAAGCCGGCGCTTCGACTCAGCTGACCCCGATTTTCTGGCAAGCAGGCGATCCACCTGCCGCAGCACTTCGCCGTTGCTCGGCGACCGCGCAACGAGCGGGTGCTCTGCGAACGGCGTGCTCGATCGCGTCTCGCCGAGCGCGCTAACGAGCTCAATCCGTCCTCCGAGAGCATTCTTCGGCGCCGCCGTCGGCGCAAGCTGATCTGCGACCGGCACGGGCGCGTGCGTGGCGGACGACGGCGCAGTCGACTCGACAGCGCATCCACTTAGGCTGATCACTAGCAGAGAAGCGGCCGCAAAGACTCGTAGCATCCCAATCAACTCCCAGCAGAGGTGGTGTGGCTGGAGTGCTGCGCACTTTCCCGCCGCTGGGGGGGGTAATTATGATTGGGCGCAGTGTCGTGTCAAGCGAGACCTTTGAAACACTGCAGATGACGCGCGGCCGCCTTCCGATCAGCCGTTTTCGCCGTGCGGTTTACGATCAGGCACGTGCCCACGGCACAGTCGGGCTGGGACCTCCAGCTCTGAGCAGATGTGCGATGTCAATCAAACGATGCGGTGGGATATCCGGTCGCGTCATCCCCAGCCGCAGGCGCAGTCAGTCCAAAGCTGTCACCGCAGCGTTACACCCCCGCCCCTTCGC
>JAIETI010000153.1 GCA_019745365.1 Gemmatimonadaceae bacterium
TCGTTGACGCCGGTCACCTGCTGCTCGCGCGTCCCGATGTTCTGGCGCCGCTGCCGCTGGATCCGTACATCGCACCATCCGGCACCCGCTTGCTTCGCCACGTCGAGCGCCTCCATCAACAGCACCTTCACCGACGGGTCGACGGCGGTCTCTCCCGTCAGGATCGGCGAGCGCGTGTTCGCTTCGGCGCGGCGCGCGGCGAGGGCGAGGGCGAGGGCGCTCGCGGTGAGGCCGGACCGGATGAGGAAATCGCGCCGCGTGGTCATCGAGGGGCCTTGGTGAGACGTTGCTGGAATGTCGCGCCCGGTTCAGGGGTGGCGCCAGTCAACACCCGTTCGGACGTCCTCTAGCTCCCGTGCCGCGCAGACTGCATTCTTGACGCTCTCCCCTTCTGGTGAGTCTCTGATGCCCGTCTCGCTCCGCATCAACGGGAAACCGACCACGGTCGACGTCCCTCCCGACATGCCGCTCTTGTGGGTCCTGCGCGATACGCTCGATCTCAAGGGCACCAAGTTCGGATGCGGGATCGCGCAGTGCGGCGCGTGTACCGTGCACCTTGCCGGCGTCCCGGTCCGCTCCTGCTCCATCCCGATCTCGGCCGTGGCCGGTCAATCGATCACCACGATCGAAGGGCTCTCGCGCGATGGATCGCATCCGGTGCAGCGAGCGTGGGAAGCGATCGACGTGCCGCAGTGCGGCTATTGCCAGGCCGGGCAACTCATGGTCGCGGCGTCCCTGCTCAAGACGAAGAAGAATCCGACCGACGCGGACATCGACGCCGCGATGGGGAACATCTGCCGCTGCGGCACCTACAACCGCATCCGCGAGGCCATCCACAAGGCCGCCGCGATGAGCGCGACTGCCAGCGCCACGTCGCGCGACGACGACGGGGAGGCGTAACCGATGACGACCTCGACCGTGGACCGTCGCGCATTCCTGCAGGTGATGGCGCTCGCGGGGGGCGGGATCGCCTTCGGCGCCTTCGCACCGGTGGAACGAGCGCTCGCGGCCTCGCCATTCCTGGCTGATCCGTTCACGCCGAGTCCGTTCATCCGGATCACGGCGGACGGGGTCATCACGATCATCGCCAAGAACCCCGAAGAGGGGCAAGGCGTGCGGCAGTCGCTCCCGATGATCATCGCCGAGGAGCTCGACGTCGATTGGGCGCAGGTGACAGTGGTGCAAGCCGACAGCGACGAATCGAAGTACGGCGTGCAGCTCGCCGGCGGCTCGCTCTCGACGCCGATGAACTTCGACCAGCATCGCAAGGTCGGCGCCGCGGCGCGCGCGATGCTGATCGCCGCCGCCGCCAAGACGTGGGGTGTTCCCGCGAGTGAGTGCACCACGCGCTCGGCCGCGGTTCTGCACGCGGCGACGTCGCGTCGGGCGAGTTATGCGTCGCTCGCCGCCACGGCCGCGACGATGCCCGCGCCCGCGCTCGATAGCGTACCGCTCAAGGACCCTGCGACCTATCGCCTCCTTGGCACTCGCGTCCCCGGACTCGACAATCGAAAGATCGTGACGGGGAAGCCGCTCTTCGGGATCGATGTGATGGTCCCCGGGATGCTGCACGCCGTGTTCGAGAAGTGCCCGGTGTTCGGCGGGAAGGTGGTCAGCGCCAACCTCGATCATGTGCGCAAGCTCCCCGGCGTGACGCATGCGTTCGTCGTGAACGGCGTCGGCACGGCGCTCGACGGCCTCATGCCGGGGGTCGCGGTCGTCGCCGACACATGGTACAACGCGAACAACGCACGTCAGCAGCTCCAGGTCACGTGGGATGAGGGCGCCACCGCGCAGCAGAGCAGCATGTGGTTCAGCCAGCGCGCGCACGAACTCGCCGGCAAGGCGCCCGACCGCGTCGTGCGCAAGGATGGCGACGTCGACGCGGCGTTCGCGAGCGCGGCGAAGGTCGTCGAAGCCGAGTACTTCTATCCGTTCATCTCACACGCGACGCTCGAACCGCAGAACTGCACGGCGCACGTCGTGAACGGCAAGGCGGAGATCTGGGCGACCACACAGACCCCGCAGCAGGGGCGCGATCTCGTCGCCAAGTCACTCGGCCTCGCACCCGCCGACATCACCATCCATCTCGTGCGGATCGGCGGTGGGTTCGGGCGTCGCTTGAAGAACGACTACATGGTCGAGGCGGCGTGGCTCTCCAAGGAGGTCGGCCGACCGGTCAAGCTGGTGTGGACCCGCGAGGACGACATGCGCCACGGCCACTACCGGCAGGCGGGATACCACTTCCTCAAAGGCGCCGTCGATGCACAGGGAAAGGTCACCGCGTGGCGCGATCGGTCGGTCCTCGAAGCGATGCGCGTCGGGGAATACCCCGGCCGCTTCATCCCGAACTATCTCCTCGAACTCTCGAATCTCCCGCACGGCATCCCCACCGGCGCGCTGCGCGCTCCAGGGAGCAACGGGATCGCGTTCGTCATCCAGTCGTTCATCGATGAACTCGCGCACGCCGCCGGGAAGGACCCGCTGCAGTTTCGACTCGATCTCCTCTCGCCGGCGGTGACCGCGGTGCAGGGGGACAGCTTCGATGGCGCGCGGATGCGCGGCGTCCTCGAGCTCGTGCGCGAGAAGTCCGGTTGGGGGAAGCGCACCCTCGCCAAGGGGCGCGGACTTGGCGTCGCCTTCCACTTCAGTCACCGCGGCTACTTCGCGGAAGTGGTAGAGGCCTCGGTCAGCGCGGCCGGGGTTGTCACCGTCCACAAGGTGTGGGTCGCCGGCGACGTCGGCAGCGTGATCACGAATCCGAGCGGCGCTGAGAACCAGTGTCAGGGTGCGTGCATCGACGGCGTCTCTGCGGCGCTCGGGCAGGAGATCACGATCGATCGCGGGCGCGTCGTGCAGGGGAACTTCGATCGCTATCCGCTGCTGCGCATGGCGCGGGCGTTTCCCGTCGAGGTGCACTTCCTCCGCAGCGCGAACCCGCCCACCGGGATGGGGGAACCGGCACTCCCGCCGGTGATCCCCGCGCTCACGAACGCGATCTTCGCGGCCACGGGAAAGCGCATCCGGTCCCTCCCGATCGGCAACCAACTCGCCTGACGCCTTCGCGTCAGGCGCGGCTCACCGCGGCCAGAGCGCCTCGGCCTGTTCGATGTGTCGCTCTTGGTGTGCGGGGAGGATGATGAAGGTCGAGTAGAGCGAGTACTTGATCTTCTCCGCGAACGGCGAGGCGATCATGATCTGATCGATGGGGCGCCCGTCGCTCTCGTGGACGAGGGCGGCCTGCTGGGCCTGCACCCGATCGAACGTCGCCATCACCGTGGCCTTCGGAAGCTCACCAGTGGGCACGAATGGGGGAGGCGTCTTCACGCGACCGAAGCGCAGCGGCCCGAGCCGCGGGAGCGGCCCGGCGAGGAAAGCGATCATGCGCCCAGCGAGATCCTGTTTGTAGCTGTGCTTGGGGCCGACATTGCGGAGCGCGGCGTTCGCATCGAGGGCCTGACGGATCAGCGGGAGGAATCGTTCGCCGGTGAGGTTCAGGTGCGCGACACACTCCGCGACGGACCACCGATCCGGAGAGACCCGGCGCCCGAACTGCGCGTCATCGAGCCGCGCCACCAAGCGATGCAACCGATCCTGCATCCGATCGAAGGAAGCGACGAGCGCGTCGAGCTGAGCGTGCATTGGCGCGGGTGGACGGTGGGATGCGAAGGATCGAGCGCCTAGAAGATGCGCCGTGTCGCGTGCGGCGGCTACCGCTGGACGACCGGGATCATCGGGACGGAACGCAGGAGTGTCTGCGTGAACGGGTGTTCAGGGGCATGCAGGATGCTAGCGACCGGTCCCCGCTCGACGATACGGCCGGCCTCCATCACCGCCACCGACTGTGCGAGATGCGGGACGAGCGCGAGCTGGTGCGTGATGAAGAGAAAGGCGAGCCCGTGCCGCCGCTGGAGCGTGACCAGCAGCTGGACGATCTGCGCCTGCACGGAGACGTCGAGCGCGGAAGTGACCTCGTCCAGCACCAGGACGCGCGGCGCGACGATCAACGCGCGGGCGAGTGCTACCCGCTGACGCTGCCCCCCACTCAGCTCATGGACACGGCGCGTCGCCACTTCAGCCAGCAGCCCCACCTCGTCGAGCATCTGGTGGACGCGCGTGCGCACGGCATCGCCCTCCGCGAGCCGATGGATGCG
>JAIETI010000020.1 GCA_019745365.1 Gemmatimonadaceae bacterium
TGCGAAGGGGTATCGCACGAACGGTGAGCTCCCTGGCGCCTGGGTGCTCGCGCATGGCGGCGTGAGCGCGGCCGCCCGCGCCCGCCTTGAGAGCGCTGCCGAACGACTCCAACTCAGCGCGCGCGCCTTTCACCGTGTGGCGCGGGTGGCGCGGACGATCGCCGATCTCGATGGCGATGCCGAGGTGGGGCCGGCCGCGATCGGCGAGGCGCTCCGCTTTCGCGGGACCCTCCAAGGGAGCGCCGCGCCAGCGTAGCTTTCCGGTGTGACTCTCGCCCTCGACAAAGAGGCCGCGCTCGCGGCGTGGTTCGGGACGCACCGCTCCGCCCTGATCGGGTTCTCGGGCGGCGTCGATTCGACCTACCTCGCCGTGCTCGCCACCCGCACGCTCGGTGCCGATTCGGTGCTCGCGGTGATCGGTCGTTCGGCGTCGTACCCCGAGGCGCAGTGGGCGCGCGCCCGCGAGGTTGCGGCGCAGTGGCAGATCCCCGTCCTCGAAGTCGAGACGCGCGAGCTCGACGACCCGCGCTACGCGGCGAATCCGTCGAACCGCTGCTACTTCTGCAAGACCGAGCTCTGGAATCGCCTCGTGCCGATCGCGGCCGCGCGAGGACTCGCCGTCGTCGTCGATGGCACGAACGCGGATGACCTCGGTGGGCATCGCCCGGGACACGCCGCCGCTGTCGAACGCGGCGTGCACTCCCCGCTCGCCAAGCTCGGCTTCACCCAGGAGGAGATCCGCGAGCGGTCGCAGGCGCTCGGGATCGTCACCTGGGATCAGCCCTCGTCCCCCTGTCTCGCCTCTCGGCTTCCCACGGGAACCGAGGTGACTCCGCTCCGGCTGCGCCGCGTCGAGGCCGCGGAGGCCGCCCTTCGTGCCCTCGGTGTCACGGGGAACCTCCGCGTGCGACACTTCGGCGAGACGGCGCGCGTAGAGATGGATGTGGCCGAGCTGGAGCGCGTCACCCTCGCGGGTGCGCGCGACGCGCTGGGCACCGCTGTTCGCGAGGCGGGGTATGCCGAGGTGGAGTTCGACCCGCGCGGCTACCGCTCCGGCGCGCTGCACGCTTCGTAGTCTCTCACCGCTCACCCCCACGCCATGTTCGGTTGCATCGGCAAACTCGTCACGCTGGTCGTGTTCGCGGTGCTCATCGGCGCAGGATGGCTCACGCGCGGGTGGTGGCTGCCGAAGGTGCGGGGCACGGTGGTGGCGACGGCGCCCGCGGCCGATAGCAGTTGGACGCCGATCGATGCCGCGGGTGCGGTGCGCGTGAGCACGGCGATCGCGGCCTTCTCACGCGCGAGTGGGCCCGCGTTCGTCGACGTCGCGCCGGCGGACTTCGTTGCGCTCGCGCTCGAACCGGCGCTGAAGGTGCTCGGCACGAACGCGGGGCATCCCGAAGCGCTCGCGCACGGCGATGAGCTCTACATCCGCGCCCAGGTCGCCGTCGGCGAGCTCGGCGCCGACGCGCTCGGCCCGCTCAATCGCGTGCTCTCGGGGCGGCAGCAGGTGACGATCCGTGGGACGTTGGAGCCGGTGAGTGCGGGGATGGCGCAGTATCGTGTGTCGGAGCTCGCGGTCGGCGAGTTGAAGTTGCCGACGGCGGCGATCCCGAAGGTGATGGGGCGCATCGCGACGGCGGCCCGCGGCGATTCGGTGGCGCGCAACGCGATCGGGTTCGCGCTCCCGCCGCGCGTGGCCGATCTGCGGCTCGCGCGCGGACGGCTGACGCTGTACAAGGGCGCCAAGTGAGCGCGCGCATCCTCGTCGTCGATGATGAGCCGGGGATCCGCGCCGCGTTGACCCAGCTCCTCGAGTACGAGGGGTACGAGGTGAAGAGCGTCGCGAGCGGCCACGAGGGGATCGCGACGTACAAGCAGTGGCGGCCGCAGCTCGTCTTCCTCGATGTGAAGATGGCGGGGCTCGACGGGATGGAGACGCTCAAGGCGCTCCGCGCGCACGATCCCTCCGCCATGGTCCTCATGATCAGCGGGCACGCGACGCTTGCCACGGCGGTCGAGGCGACGCAGTTGGGCGCCTTCGACATCATGGAGAAGCCGCTCGATACCGACCGCATCCTCGTCACGCTGCGGAACGCGGTGGGGCAGGCATCGCTGCGCGAGGAGAACGCTGAGCTGCGCGCGACGATCGAATCGCGCTACGAGATCGTCGGCAGCTCGTTCGCGGTGCGAGCACTGCTCGAGCAGATCGAGCGGGTGGCCGGGACCACGGCGCGCGTGTTGATCACCGGCGAGAACGGGACGGGGAAGGAGCTCGTCGCGCGTGCGCTGCACAAGCGGTCACCGCGCGCGAGTGCGCGTTTTGTCGAGGTGAACTGCGCCGCGATCCCGGGCGAGTTGATCGAGAGCGAGCTCTTCGGGCATGTGAAGGGCTCGTTCACGGGCGCGATCGCGGATCATGCGGGAAAGTTCGAGCAGGCCGACGGTGGCACGCTCTTCCTCGACGAGATCGGGGACATGTCGCTCGCGGCGCAGGCCAAGGTCCTCCGTGTGCTTCAGGACGGCGAGGTGACGCGCATCGGCGGGCAGCGCCCGAAGAAGGTCGATGTGCGCGTGCTCGCGGCGACGAACAAGCGGCTGGAGGACGAGATCGCCGCAGGGCGATTCCGTGAAGACCTGTTCTATCGTTTGAATGTGGTGCCGCTCAGCGTGCCGCCGCTTCGCGAGCGACGCGACGACATCCCGCTGCTCGTCCGGCACTTCGTCGCACTCCTCGCACAGCAGGACGGGGTGACCCCGCGTGCGATCGAGAGCGACGCGCTGGATCGCTTGCGATCGCTTGACTGGCCCGGGAACATCCGAGAGCTGCGCAACACCGTTGAACGCCTCTTGATCCTCGCACGGGCTCCGCGCATCACCCTCGCAGATGTGGAGCGGTTGGTCGGCGTGCGGGCGACCGAGGCCGCCGTCGCGCCTGCGCTGGGCGGGTTCGAGCGCTATCACAGCTACGAGGAGTTCAAGGACGCCGCCGAGCGGGCGTTCCTCCTTGCGAAGCTCCGCGAACACGATTGGAACGTGGCCGAGACCGCGCGCGCGATCGCGATGCCCCGGTCGAACCTCTATAAGAAGATCGAGCGCCACGCCCTGGCGCGGGAGCATGCCTCGTGAGCGATCGCAATTGGGATGCGGAGATGAAGAAGATCGACCGCGCGATGGAGTCGGTGAGCGATGAGGCGCTCTTTCCCGCGAAGGGCGCCGCGAGTGCCCCGCAGCGAGCGGCGGCACTCGAGGCGCAGAAGACCACCTCGACCTGGGGCGTCTTCGCGCGGCTCACGCTCTCGGTCGCACTCGGCGTGGGGATGGCGCTCTGGCCGTACGCGTCGCGCTGCGGCTTTGGGCTCGCGGGGTATCTCGCGGCGGTCGGCGTCTTGGTGGCGAGCGGCGTCTGGAGCGCCGTGTGGACTTGGCGGCATCGCGCGGCCAAGGCGCACATCCTCTCGCTCCTCTTAATGGGGTGGGGGATCGTGCTCGGCGCGCAGGAGGTGCTCCCGCGTGTGGGGTATGCGTTCCCCTCCACGGCACACCCCGCGCAGTGGAGCTGCACGCCCTAGCTGGCGTTCGGCGCGATTAGCTTTCGGCGTCGGGCGCGCGATGGGCGCGCCGCGTCTCCCTCTCGTCCTCTCTCGCGCGCTATGCCATTCCTGAACTTCATCGGCGGTCAGTGGGTCCCCGCCGCCTCGGGCAAGACGTTCACGAACACCAATCCGGCCGACACGCGCGACGTGATCGGCACCTTCCCACTCTCGGGCGCGGCCGATGTCGAGGCCGCGGTGGCGAGCGCCAAGCGCGGCTTCGCGCAGTGGAAGGCGACCCCTGCGCCTGCGCGCGGCGACATCCTGCGCCGCGTCGGCGATCTGCTCGCGTCGCGCAAGGACGCGCTCGCCGATCTCATGACGCGCGAGATGGGGAAGCCCGTCGCCGAGACCAAGGGCGATGTGCAGGAGGGGATCGACACCGCGTTCTACGCGGCGACGGAGGGCAACGTGGGACTGTTCAACTGCTTCGACAAGGTGGGGCCGCTCGGCTTCGTGCCCAGAGCTCTGGACTTCGTCTATCCCCTTAAGCTCGTTAAGACAGATCCTGCCGACCAGTC
>JAIETI010000012.1 GCA_019745365.1 Gemmatimonadaceae bacterium
CGCCGGCACGCTCTCGGGCGGACAGCAGCAAATGGTGGCGATCGGGCGCGCGCTGATGGCGCGGCCGAAAATGCTGCTCATCGACGAACCTTCCCTCGGCCTCGCGCCGGCGGTGGTGCTCACGAGTCTCGCGTTCGGCGCGCTACATCTGTTGAACCCGGGCGCATCCGCATGGTCGATGAGCGCGGTCGCGGTCGCGGGGGCGTTCCTCGCGATCGTCCGGGTGCGGTCCGGGAGTCTGATCGCGGCGTGGGGGGCGCATCTCGCGGTGAATGTGGCGCAGGGGCCGCTCTTGCATGCGCCGATCAGCGGGCTGGCACTCCCGACTCCGGGGTACCGGGCAGTGTTCGCTGGGCCGAGCTGGCTCACGGGCGGCGCGTGGGGGATCGAGGCGGCCGTGCCGACCGTCGCCCTTCTCGCGGCGGTTACTTTTCTAGGCTGGCCACGGGAGTCCTCCGCGGCCGCATCAACCGACAGAGCATCGACCGACGGCAGCGCCGTCTGAGGGCGTGGAGCGATGGAGCGGATCGCAGTGATCGGGGCGGGGCAGATGGGGAACGGCATCGTGCACGTGGCAGCCACCAGCGGCTTCGCGGTGCAGATGATCGATGTGAGCGACGCGGCGCTACAGAAGGGGCGCGCGACGATCGAGAAGAACCTCGAGCGTCAGGTGAAGAAGGGGACGCTCGACGCGGCCGCGCGTGACGCGGCGCTCGGACGGATCAGCGTCGCGACCGCGCTCGACGCGGTGGCCGACGCGACGGTGGCGATCGAGGCCGCGACCGAGAACGTCGAGCTCAAGCATCGCATCTTCGCCGATCTCGATCGGCTCGCGCCGGCCGGGGCGATCCTCGCGAGCAACACCTCCTCGATCTCGATCACGGAGATCGCGGGGCGCACCAAGCGCCCGGAAGCCGTCATCGGGATGCACTTCATGAACCCCGTACCGCTCATGCAGCTCGTCGAGGTGATCCGCGGGCTCGCGACCTCGGACGAGGTGACGGCGCGCACGGTGGCGATCGCGACCGCGATGGGGAAGACGCCCATCGAGGTGAACGACTTCCCAGGCTTCGTGGCCAATCGGATCCTGATGCCGATGATCAACGAGGCCTTCTATTGTGTGATGGAAGGCGTCGGGACGCCGGAGTCGATCGACACGGTGATGAAGCTCGGCATGAATCACCCGATGGGGCCGCTCACGCTCGCCGATTTCATCGGCCTCGACACCTGCCTCGCGATCCTCGAGGTACTGCATGCGGGGCTGGGCGATCCGAAGTACCGCCCGTGCCCGCTCCTCCGAAAGTACGTGGCGCAGGGGTGGCTCGGAAAGAAGAGCGGGCGCGGTGTGTACAGCTATTCCGCCTGATCCGGACTGATGTTGCTCACCGAACTCACCCCCGACCAGACCGCGATCCGCGATCTCGCGCGGCATTTTGCGCGCCGAGAGGTGGCCCCGAAGGCGGCCGCGCTCGACGCGGCGTCGCAGTTCGACGACACGCTGGTTGCGAAGCTCGCGGCGCTCGGTTTTCTCGGGATGCTCATCCCGGAGCAGCATGACGGCCTCGCGCTCGACAGCCTGAGCTATCTCCTCGCGCTCGAGGAGATCGCCGTCGCCGATGCGAGCGCGGCGGTGCTGATGTCGGTGCACAACTCGCTGCCGACGCAGATGCTCCTCCGCTTCGGCTCGGACGCGCAGCGCGAGACGTGGTTGCGCCCGATGGCGCGCGGCGAGCTGCTCGGTGCGTTCTGTTTGAGCGAGCCCGAGGCCGGATCGGATGCCGCCTCGCTCCGCACCCAGGCGCGGCGCGACGGCGACCACTGGGTCCTCGACGGTACCAAAGCGTGGGTCACCAACGGGAACACCGCTGGTGTGCTGATGGTGATGGCACGCACCGATACCCCCGAAGCGCGCCGCGGCGGCCGCGGGATCAGCGCGTTCATCGTGACGCCAGACCTGCCCGGTTTCTCCGTCTCCAAGAAGGAGAACAAGCTCGGGCTGCGCGCCTCGCCCACGGTGCAAGTCGTGCTCGATGGATGCCGCGTGCCCGCCGATCGCATGCTTGGTGACGAGGGGATGGGCTTCGTGTACGCGATCCGATCACTCGAACACGGACGGCTCGGGATCGCCGCGCAAGCGGTGGGGATCGCGCGCGCGGCGTTCGAAGCGTGTCTCGACTACGCCAAGGAGCGGCGCCAGTTCGGGCAACCGATCAGCGACTTCCAAGCGATCCAGTTCAAGCTCGCGGACATGGCGGCCCGGATCACCGCAGCACGCCAGCTCCTCCATGCGACCGCCCTCGCAAAGGACCGCGGGCTCGACGTCGAGGCCGAGGCCTCGATGGCCAAGCTCACCGCGAGCGAGACGGCGATGTGGGTCACCACGCAAGCCGTGCAGCTCTTCGGCGGGTATGGGTACGTCAAAGAGTACCCGGTGGAGCGATATTTCCGGGACGCGAAGATCACGGAGATCTACGAGGGGACCTCGGAGATCCAGCGGATCGTCATCGCGCGTGCCGTATTGGGCCAGTAGCACCGACCTTCGACTTTCCTCAACTCTTCGATCATCCCATGCAGCTCTTCCAGAACATCGTCGACCTCGGGCTCGAACAGGTCGTCGTCTGCCACGATAAGGCGAGCGGGTACCGCGGCATCATCGCCATCCACGATACCACGCTCGGCCCGGCGCTGGGCGGCACGCGCTTCTGGAACTACGCGAACGATGACGAGGCGTTCTTCGACGTGCTGCGTCTCGCACGGGGGATGACGTACAAGAACGCGGTGGCCGGCCTCAACCTCGGCGGTGGCAAGTCGGTCATCATCGGCGACAACCGCACCACGAACCGCGAGCTGATCTTCCGCGCGCACGGTCGCTTCGTCGAGTCGCTCGGTGGGCGCTATGTGACGGCGGAGGACGTGGGGACGAGCACCGCCGATATGGACTACGTCCATATGGAGACTGACTACGTCGCGGGGCTCGCGAACAAGTCGGGCGATCCATCGCCGGTGACGGCGCGCGGCGTGTTCCGCTCGATCCAGGCGTCGGCGATGTCGCGCTGGGGGTCGTCGGACCTCGCGGGGAAGACGATCACGATCCAGGGGTGCGGCAACGTCGGCTACTATCTCGCGAAGGAGCTCACGGTGGTAGGCGCGAAGCTCATCGTGAGCGACATCCGTCCGGAGCGCGTGCAGCGCGTGGTGGACGAATGCGGTGCGAAAGCGGTGGACGGGAACGCGATCTTCAGCGAGAAGGCAGATGTCTTCGCGCCGTGCGCGCTCGGCGCGATCCTCAACGACGACACGATCTCCAAGCTCAAGGTCGAGATCGTCTGCGGTGGCGCGAACAACCAGCTGCTCGAGCCGGCGAAGCACGCCGAGGCGTTGGCCAAGCGCGAGATCATGTACGCGCCGGACTACGTGGCGAACGCCGGTGGCGTGATCAACGTGTACAGCGAACTCGCGGGGTGGACGCGCGAGCGCTCGCTCCGGAAGGCGGACGAGATCTACGACACCGTGCTCACGGTGTACGCGATCGCGAAGGCCGAGGGGATCCTCACCTATCTCGCGGCAGACCGTGTCGCGGAGCAGCGCCTCGCCGCCGTGCGCGGCTTGGTGAAGACCTGGCCGCAGTGGCCGCGCAAGGACGCCTGATGGGAGAACGCATCCCGCTCGGCTCCGATCACGCCGGCTACGCCTTGAAGGAGAAGCTCAAGGCGTCGCTGACCGCGGCGGGCTTCGATGTGGTCGATGTCGGCACGCACTCGCCGGCGTCGACCGACTATCCGGACTACGCGCACCCCGTGGCCGCCGAAGTCGAGTCGGGGCGCGCGGCCCGCGGTGTGTTGCTCTGTGGGACCGGGCTCGGAATGTCATATGCTGCCAACCGACATCGCGGCGTGCGGGCGGCGGTGGCGTGGAGTCCCGAGGTGGCGACGCTTGCGCGGCAGCATAACGACGCGAATGTGCTTGTGCTCCCCGCGCGCTTCGTGAGCGAGGAGGATGCGCAGGCGATCCTGCAGGCGTGGTTGGACACGCCCTATGAGGGTGGTCGGCACGCGCAACGCGTGGCGAAGATCGAACGCACCGAGGCCGAGTCGTGAGCGGAATG
>JAIETI010000139.1 GCA_019745365.1 Gemmatimonadaceae bacterium
AGCTCGAACACTACCGGGCCTTTCTCTATGCGGCGTGCATGCTGATCACGCTTCGCCAGTTTTGAAACCACTTCTAGAAGCGAACGACCTCCTCGCCGAGATCGAGGGAATCGTTCTCTGGCTTGAGCCAAACTTCCTGCAAGCCGACGACGGGTTGGCGCAGCGCGTCGAACGCGCGCTTGGGCGAACGGCGCTCCTGCCGTGGCGAGGATTCGACGAAGAGGTGAAAGCGAAGATTGATCGGATGTTCCCAGTTCGCCAGTCAACTTGTTCAGTGGGTACCCGATAGTGGAGTTTCGCATGATGCTAAGGCGACATGTTGGCCTTCGTCGGTTCGTGCTCGCTCCCGGCTTGGCGACCATCTGTTTTCCGATGCTGCTGCGAGCGCAGGTGAGTCAGCAGGATTGCCGCCAGGCAGCCGCGCAGATTCGGGCGTTCGATCAAGCACTCGTTCGATCAGGTGGACAAGCCACAGAAGGGGAAGGAAAGCGCCGGGAGCGGGACTCGGCGCTTCGGACGCTTCTTCAGTGCGAGGGCTCGATGGCGTCGGTTGCTGCGGCGAGCATACGCGAAACGAGGTTTCTCTCTCTCCCAACGCAGCTAAGTGACGTTGTTGGGCCGTACGCGATTGTGCTCGATTCGGCAGTAATTGCCGCCGCGATTGAAGTGTCACGCGATCGACTCGCGGCGGTGCCAGCGCGTGTATTCGCTGTGCGAACGCTGTTTGTTCTTCAGACTGGAAGACACTGGGTCGCCTACAACGACCTGCTGCCGGACACAACCGTTGCGCGACTGTATCCTGGTGCACCGCAGGAGTGGCGGGTCGGATGCGGCCGTGGCATCATCATGTCGCACAACAGCGATCGGCGCATACGTCTCGTCGTCCCTCTAGGTTACCAAGAGGCAATTAGAGAACTGGCGCTTGCCCTGCACCGGGACTCCTCAGAGTCGGCCGCGGTCCGTGCGGCGGCGTTCTGCGCTCTCAGTCCTCCCGGGTAAGCAAAGGAGCGCTTGCCCGCGTTTCGCTGGAAGCTCTTCACACAATCACGCCGCGAGAGAATCCCACCACTCGTTCGAGCAGTCTGGTGTGAGGAGGAATGGCGATTGCGTTCATGGCCCGATGACTCGCCTGAGGCCTCGACCCAAGATTACCCTCAGGAGGGCGCGAATGAGTCGCTACGGCGCGCGCAGCCCGCTCACCCGCCGCGCGGCTTCTGCCGTCACGCGATCCGCTGCCCGCTCAGCCGCCGCCCGCACCTTAGGACTCGGCACCGCCTCGACCTCCGCCGCCGCACGGAGCGCACCCGCGAACCAGCGCCCCCACGTCTCGAGGATCGTCCGCTCGGTGGTGATCGCCCCGCCGCGCGTGAGGGTATCGGTGCTCAATGCACTCTCCACGGCGAGCCGCGCCATCGCCGCACGCTCCGTCTCCGCGAGAATGCGTTGGGCGCTGCGGGCATCGGCCTGCGCGACGGGAAGGAGCACGCCCAGCGCAGTGCGCGCGACGTGTGCCATCTCGGCCGCGGAGACCATCTCTAGTCGGTCGCGATCGGTGTGATAGAAACGATCGGTGAAGTGCCAGAGGAGGAGCCCAGGGATCTTCGCGTCGATGAAGGGGGTGTGGTCGCTCCCGCCCTCGAACGGATTGGTGCGCACGACCCAGCCGGTGCCGGCCGCCTCCTCCCGCGCGCGGGCGAGGACGAACTCGTTGTAGAAGGTTGGGACGAGCCGGTCTGCCGCGTACGGCTGTGGCGCGCCCCACGCGGTGTGCTTCTCGTCACCGCGGGTCCAGACGGCGGAGGGGTCGGGGACCTTCTCGATGAGAAAGGTGCCGCCCGTGCGCGCCGTGTTCTCGCCGACCATGTCGAGGGAGAGTCCGTAGCGGACGCCGGCCCGGCGCACAGAATCGGCGCGCAGGTAGCGCGCGGTCATCGTGATCTCGAGCCCCCAGAGCATCGTGATCGTGCGCGCGGGGTTCACCGCGCCGCGTTGCACGCCGCGCGCGAGGACGCGCGCCATCTCGAGCGCGGTGCCGACGCCGCTCGCGTTGTCGTTCGCGCCCGGCTCCTGCACGTGGGCACTCACCACGATCCGCTGGTCGCGCGCAGTGCTACCGCGCACCTCGGCGATCACCGCGAGCTCCGTGGCGGGGGAGATCCAACGGACGTCGGTGCTCACGCGCACGCGCACCGGTCCCTTCGCGAGCGCGGCGCGGAGCCGGTCGCGCGCGTCGCGTGAGAGCGCGACGGCCCAGGGGCGTTTGGTGGTGTCGTAGGGGATACCGGTGAACTGGATGCTGGTACGATGCTTTTCGGGCTCGGTGTAGTCGGGGAGCGCGTAGCCAAGTGCGCCGATGGCGCCGCGGCGCATCACCTGGGCGGCGAAGACGCGACCGACGCTCTGGTCCGCGAAGGCGATGCGCCCAGTGACATCGACGGTGCGCGTGCCATCACCGAGGTCGACGACCTCCGCTTCGATGCCCTCGGCGGGCGTGCTCCACGAGTTGGTGGCGAGGAGGTTGCGGTTGGTTGCGAAGCGGAGGAGGGGAGTGCTGTCGCCGACGATGGTGACGATAGCGTTGAGCGGCTCCCACGCGGGGGCGCGCATCGGGGTGCGCTCGATGCGGTAGGCGAGCCGGTCGGTGGCGCGCGCGGTGGCCTCCTCTACGTAGCCCGCCGCGCGGAGCCCCGCGACCACGTGGGCAATGGACGAGTCGTAGCCGCGGTTGCCGGGCCAGCGGACGAAACGATCGAGATACGCGACCGTCTCGAGCGCGCGCTCGCCGCGCACCTCGCGCGGGATGAAGGGGCGCCAGGGGGCGGCAGGCGACTGTGCGGCGAGCGGGAGCGCGAGGAGGAGCGGGAGGAGGCGTCGCATGTTGAAGGGTGGGGGTGGGGCGGGGGTGGGGGCAAGACAGCGCTCGGTTCGACGACTTGTGGCGCACCAGACCTGCCCGCAGGCTTGCCTAGTGCGTGCTGCCCTATTCACCTGTGAGACTTGACTAGGACTTCACGGTCCGCTTATGGTACCGTCCGGTCCGGGTAGTAGTCGCCTTTCAATCCTCTCGATGGGAGTGACTTGCGCCATGCCGTGCTCGCCGATGGATCCTTGCTCGACCGCAGGACCGCAGGACCGCAGGACCGCAGAACGCAGGAGGGTGCAAGCCACGCAAGATGCGGCGCCGCTGAGGTACGTCCCACGATCCGTTCGCTTCGCATGCCGAGGCCTCGACTCGCCCGCGCTGTCGTAACTTGCATCGTGTCGTCGTTTACTCTGGGCGCATGTGTTTCGACCGAATCGGGCGTTCCAAGCGCCAAGCCTGCGGTCCCTGAGCTCGCCACGGCGCCGACGAGATCGCTTGGTGCCGTTCAGACTCAACGCAGAGATGCCGCGAAAAAGGAGATCTCCAAGGCGTCGTGGGCGGGAGAGGCGCACAATCGGGGACTGGATCTCTATTTCCGAGAGATCGCGAAGGGAGACCGTACCCGCAGGCCGTGCAAAATCCTCGAGGACATTGTCGCGAGGCGAGAGTTCTTAGGTCGGGACTCACTGCGCCTCTCGGTGCGCGATGCGCGCCAAATCGGCCGCACGAAGAGTCGCGAACACTGCGAGGAGTTACTGCAGTCAGAACGCTCCTCATCCGCGCCGCTTGGCTCACCGGCAACCTCGCGAGTGCGGTCCGCCATTGACCCGTTCGTGGGGGACGTCGTGAACGCGATCCACGCGTCGTCGAGTTCCTCCGACTTTTCATCTGCGGTGGCTGGGATCTTCAGCTCAGCCGAGGGAGTCTTGACCACGGCCGAACTGGCGTCCCTAGCGGAGGCGATTTCCGTCGCTGAAGCAAGTTTTCAGTATTGGGACGCTAACTTAGAGTCGTCGTTGACCACCTTCTCTGACAGGTATTCGTCGTGTCTAATGACGAACACCGTTGAGAATTGCCTCGCCCAGCCGGCGGCCCGGGTGCGGACAGCTCCGGGGCAGACTCCGA
>JAIETI010000028.1 GCA_019745365.1 Gemmatimonadaceae bacterium
CGTTGCTCGGTCCGCACGGACACGCACCCTGCCCAGCCGCACTTGGATCAGTCTACTGCATGGAGTGGACGCCAACCCTGTTGCCTTCCGTATCGACAAAATGGGCGAAGAAGCCAAAGTCGTTCCCGATCTCGGTCTTTGGCACAACGACCGACCCTCCCGCGGGTTGCACGCGAGCCAGTATGGGCGCCAAGTCGTCGCCGCCGTTGAGATACACGATCGTACCGCTTCGGGAGGGCACGCCGCCATCGCCGTGCACGATCGCGCCGCCGACGGCACTCGGGTCTGTTGACAGCATCCCCATCGTAGTTGGACCCATGACTATCGACTCGATCGGAACCCCGAGGATTGTCGCGTAGAAGTCCCTGGCGCGGGCGAAATCTGTGACGGGAATCTCAAACCAGTTCAATGCGTTGGCCATCTGGCACTCCTCACTATCCGGAAAAGTGAAAGGGTCGTACTGCCATACGTCGGAAAGCGCAGCCGCGATGCGACTGGTTGAGCGCGGGAGCGCCTCGATGCACGCGAGGGTCGCGAACCGTCAGCCCTGACGCGCAGTGTGCACGGAGGCCGCCGCGCCGATCAGGAGGGCGACGAGGGCAACGATGTCAGCAGTGAAGATGCGACGAACGTGGGGATTGTACCCACCGACCGACCAAGCCAAGTATAGGAAGGACAGCACGCTCACGAGCCCGGCAAGGAACGCCAACGGCTGCAGGGGGGGTCGGAAGGCGGCGAACGCGAGGAAGGCACCAAGGAGTCCGAAGAGCACCGCCCGATGGCGCATGAGAATGGCGAGATTCGGTTCGTCGAACGACACACCGTAGCGCGACGTCAGCCGAGCGGCGCTGACGACACCAGCGAGCGGCAAGAGGTGAATGGCGGCGGCAATCAGGAGCGTTGCGGAGATCACGTAGCGCATCGATCGAATCTACGAGGGCGAGCCGGGGGGAGCGCGGCGTTCCGCCGCAACGATCCTTGGATGCTGGCACACATAGACCGCGAGCGCAATCACAGCGACAGAGAACGGTACCGCAGCGTTACCTCGCGCGTCGACGACGCACCGCCAACCATCCCGAGATCACGCCCATGGTCGCCACACCGAGGAGCCACGGCACCAACGCTGAATGCAGCGCCTTGTCGATCGAGAGGAAATCGACGACACCGGTCTGCCAGAGCGTCCACTCGCCCGCGATCGCGGTGGCCAATGATGGGTGTCCCGTGACCAGCACGATCACAGCATCCCCGTTGTCTGGATTGATGCGCATCGCACTGTTGATGGCTGGCGCGTTGGCGCCGTCGTGCCCATAGACGTAGTCGCCACTCGCGGTCGGCGCGTACAGCGCGATGCCGAGCCCCCAGATGTCGAGCCCCAACTTGCGGGCGTGCGGTGTGCGCATCTGCTCCTGGGTGACTCGACGCAACCGTGCGCCGTGGTCGGCGGCACGCTGATGCGCTTTCACGAACGCGATAAGATCGCGCGGGGAGGCCGACATGCCCGTCGCTCCGGCGGCGGCGTACCGATACGTCGGCGCGAGCACACCTCGCGCGTTGAACGACCGTGCCGCGTGGTCCAGTGCCCCGAGGTAGGCGTAGCTCGCGCGGGGCATGCCGAGCGGCTGGAACACAGAGTCTCGCATCCACGTCGCGAAGGGCACGCCGGTCACATCCTCGAGCATCGCTTGGAGGATCAGATAGCCGCCACCCGAGTACTCGAACCCACCCCCCGGCGCGCGGCCCACGGCGATGGCGCTCACCGAGTCGCTAGATGCTCGCGGATGACGCAACGTCTCCCCGAGCGACGGCACAGACTCGCTCGGGAGGTAGTCGCCGAACCCGAGTCCATCCGTCAGGCCAGCCGTATGCGACAGCAGCCGACGGATCGTGACTTGCCGGGCATCGAACGGCCCCGTCGGTAGCTGCCACTGCCGGAGATACGTCGCGACCGGCGCATCCAGATCCAGTCGACCCGCTTGCACCAACTGCATCACCGCATAGGCGGTGAACCACTTGCTCATCGACGCTAACGGAAAACGCGTGTCCGCATCGACGGGGTCGATCGAGGGCGCGTATTGCTCCGCGTACACCGCGCCGTCGCGCATCAACACGAGCGCGAAGTTCCCGGTGCTGTGCGCCTTCGCCATCGACTCGGCCGCCCGCACGAACGCGGACGCATCACCTCGCGGTGCGATGGGGTGCAGCCACCAGCCTTGGATCGCCCCGACGCCGGCGATCCCCGTCCACGCGATGAACGCGAGCACGATCATCGCACCCCTCTTGTAGCTCATCAACGCAACACCGGAACGCGCAGTCGACTGCCACTGAGTAGCTGCAGCTGAAGCGATCGAACGGCATCAGCGATCGTCTCGTCACTCGGATCCTTCCCACTACCGTAGTTGAGCTGACTTTGCGCGTTCTTATTCACGCGGACCACGGCGACGAGTCGACTCGCAGCCTGCACGACGCGACTGGTCACCCGTGCGCCGGTGATCGGGAAACTCTCCGTCATACCTGGCACCAACAGCGTCCGCCGTCCGGGGTCACGCGCGAGGCTCGCCCGCCCGAGGTGGTACGAGAGCTGAGAGTACTCCCCGTCCGCAGTTCGCTCATACAGCTCGACGGCGAGATCCACATCTCGCGCGTTCAGTCGTACGGTGAGCGTTCCCGTGAGCGCCCCACTGAGCGTCGTCGCGGTCGCCAGTGGCTCGCTGACGAACACAAGCCCATTCGTGCGATCCAACGTGGTGTCCGCGCCCGGAGCGATGAAGGTGCTGCTCCTCTGAGTGCGGTCGGCCATGTCCACATCGAGTGTGCCGATCACCGAGCCATCCGCGGCACTCGGGTCATCGCCGAGCACCAGTCGATGGTCGTCGCCTCGCGTACCAGAACGCAGGAGGAGCGTGAGCGTGTCCGTGCTCATTGCCGCGAGTGACGGCGCGTGCCGCCAATGGTTGCTGCCGTGCACCTGGAAGTTCACACGGTCGGCGAGCAGCACCGGGCGTGGTGCCCCACGCAGCACATGTGCCATCCACGCATACACCACGCCGATGACATCCACATTGGCGACAGAGTCGATACGCAATCCATGCAGCACTGCGCTCGGCCGACGCTGTGCCCCGAAATGATCCCATGGGCCGATGAGAAGGGTGTGATCAGCGGTCGGGCGGTTCGCGAGGTGGGTACGATAGTAGTGCAACGTCCCAGGCTGTGCGCCGTCGAAGTAGCCGGTGATGCTGAGCACCGGGATATCGATCTGCGCGAACTCAGCCGCGGTCGGGATCATCGCCTGCCAGTACCCGTCGTACGCGGGATGATCGAGCCAACGACGCCAGAGTGCGTTCGGCGCACCGTCGATCTGATCGAGCGCACGATACGTACTCCCACGCGCGAACCAGCTGCTGTCGATGCGTGCCCACCGTGCGGCGTCGGCATAGCTCGTCTCGTCAAGGAGGCCGTCGGAGCCGACATAGCGCGACCAGGCATACTGAAAGGAGAGGACGATTCCGTTCTCGCGTGGAAAGTCGATGCCCGGCGCGACTGCCGCGGTCGGCACGATCGTACGGAGCGCGGGGTGGCGGGTCTTGGCGGCCGCCCACTGCGTGAAGCCAGAGTAGCTGCCGCCGATCATCCCCACGGCGCCGTTGCTCCACGGCTGCCGCGCGATCCAGTCCACGAGGTCGTGCGCATCCGCCCCATCGGATTCGAAGGGGAAGATCGGGCCGGCGCTGCCTCGCTTGCCGCGCGTTGTCGCGACCACACCCACGAACCCCTGCGACGCGGCCTCGAGGGCGACTGCGCGATTGCCCGCATTCGCGTAGATCGTGAACTCGAGCACCGTGGGCTGCCGGCCGACGAGGCGCCGCGGCTGGACCACGACCGCCGTTAGAGTGTTCCCGTCGCGTAGTGGGACACGCGCGGCCTCGGCAATCTGGTAGCGCCGAGCCTCTGCCTCGTGCAGCGCCGCTGGCAGCG
>JAIETI010000178.1 GCA_019745365.1 Gemmatimonadaceae bacterium
CCGCGGAAACACGCCCGCGTTGTTGATGAGGAGATCGGGCGGGCCGCCGGCCCACGCCGTCACGCGCGCGGCCATCGCCTCGACGCTGGCGACATCGGTGAGATCGGCCGGGATCGCGAGATGGCCTGCGCCGAGCTGCGATGCCAGCGCGTCGAGCGTCGCTGCGGAGCGTGCGGTGACCGCCACCCGCGCGCCGTCCGCAGCCAGCGCGCGCGCGACCGCCGCACCGATCCCGCGTGAGGCACCCGTGACGAGCGCCGTGCGCCCCACGAGTGCCGCGCTCACCGGAGGGGCGCGCTCGGACTATGCGCGAGGCGCAGGAACTCGTCGCGCGTCTTCGCGTCGTCGCGGAATGAGCCCAGGAGCGAGGAGGTGAGCGTCTTGGAGTTCTGCTTCTCGACGCCACGCATCATCATGCACAAGTGGTACGCCTCAATGACCACACCCACGCCGCGCGGCTGCAACACCTCGTCGATCGCGCGCGCGACCTGCTCCGTCAGCCGCTCCTGCACCTGGAGCCGACGCGCAAAGACATCCACGATCCGCGGCAACTTCGAGAGCCCGAGGATCTTGCCGTTCGGGATATAGGCGATGTGCGCTTTGCCGAAGAACGGGAGCATGTGGTGCTCACAGAGCGAGTAGAGCTCGATGTCGCGCACCATCACCATCGACTCGTGCGTTTCGGTGAACACGCCGTGCCCGACGACGTCGGCCACCGACATGCGATACCCCGCCGTCAGGAACGACATCGACTTCGCCACCCGCGCGGGGGTCCGCTCGAGCCCCTCGCGCGCCACGTCCTCGCCGAGGAGTCCGAGCTGCGCGCGGACGCTCGCTTCGTACGCGTCAGCGTCCATCGTACTCCACCTGGTTGTTCTCCGTCTCCCAAAGGCGCAATCGCGTGAGCGTGGCCGGAGCCACGAGGGGCGCGATCACGCCCCAACACATCACCACAATGTTCTCGGACGTGGGATTCGTTCCCGCGAGGAGGGGGACGTCGAGGTTCAGGTTGCGGTGATCGAGCTGCGAGATGAGCGATTCCTCGACGCGCCGCTTGAGAAGCCCGAGGTCGAGCACGTAGCCAGACACCGGATCGATCTCCCCACTGACGGAGACCTCGAGCACGTAGTTGTGCCCATGCCAGTTGGGGTGGTTGCAGGGGCCGAAGAGGCGGGTGTTCTCGGCGTCGCTCAGCGCGGGGTTATGCACCCGATGCGCCGCGTTGAAGGTCAGTCGCCGCGTAGCCGTGACGTAGGGCATAGAGGAAAGCTATCCCCCCGGTGTGCTTCCTGTACGTCCTGTCGTTCCTGTCGTTCCCCGCCCTTGAACGCCCACGCCCTCCGTGAGCGCAAAGCGCTCATCGGAGGGCGTGGGCGTTCAGGGGCGGAACGTAGCGGTGTTTTTGAAGCCCTGTCGAATGATGAGCCCCTCACCCGGCTTCCGCCTACCCCGCACTGGGGCGTGACGTACACCGAGATATCGGAAACCACTCGGAGGACTTATCGGCTCAAAAAGTAGGCCGCTCCGTTCCTTGGCGAAGAATGTAGGTGCGCGTCCCCGTGGTGGCAAATAGCTTTCAGCATGGACTTGGGACTCCTCTCCGCCATCGCGCTCCTGATCGTCTGGGCGCTCGGCACGTTCGTGTATCAGGCGCCCGGGTGGATCCACGGGCTCCTGACCGTCGGTGTGTTCCTCCTCGTTCAGCGCATCGTGACCCGTAGCGCCTCGACCAAGACGCCGCGCTAGATCTCCCAGTTCGACAGGAGCAGCCCCGCTGTCGGGTGCCGCTCCGGAGCATCCGCGAGCGTCATCCGCAGGTCGGTCCAGCGCACGCGGGCGCCGCGCGCGACGAGGGCTTGGAACGCCCACCCGAAATGCTCCTGCACGCGCACCGCGGCGCGCTGACAATGCTCATGCTGTGCGGCGGCCGCGAGTGCCTGCACGAGTGCATCGAGTGCGGCGGCATCGCGGAGCGCGCACTTGAGGACGCGCAGTTCATCGCGGGCGCGTCCTTCCACAAGCGGTGCACTGTGGTACAACGCGAATCCGGTCGGCGCATCGCTCGGCCCCAGCAGGATCAGATCACCGATGCCGAGCCGCATCGTCAGCGCGATCTCGCGCGTGAAGTCCACGCCGGCGCTGAGCGCATCGGTGAGCTGCGCACAGCGCGCGACCGCGACCTCGCGTTCCCCTACGCCGAGCGCGGAGAGGAGCGTCGGGCGTGGCGCACGCGCCGCCTCGAGGGTCAACGTGATCGTCATCCCGGCGGGGATGAAGCCGAGCTGCGCGTAGAAGCCGATGTTGTCCATCGTCCGCGGCATCGTCTCAAGACCGATCGTGGTACAACCGGCTTGACGGAGCGCCTCGATCCCGGCGCGGACGATCTGCGCGCCGACGCCGCGCCCTTGATGCGCCTCGTGCACGGCGAGCGGCCCCATCCACCCCTCGCGCCCCGAGGCATGTGCAACATTGAACGCGACCAGCTGCCCCGCGAGGTCTTGCCACGCCATCGCGCCCGCCCCCGCATCCACGATCGCGTACCTCCAGATCTCCGGATTCAGCGGGGGGACGCGCACCCCGGCGAGCCCGTCGCGCCGATAGCGATCGGTGAAGGCATCACTGAACAGGCGATTGAGCGGCCCGATCGACTCGACCGAGAGGGGAACCGGGCCACGAAGATCGCCGAGCATCAGGCGGCGCCGGAGAGCGCGTCGAAGGAGAGGGCATCGCCACGGGTCACGCGCGCGGCACCGGTCTGCTCGTCGTAGCGCACCTCCAGCACGCGATCGAGAAGATCGCGCACGGACTCGATGTGGCTGATCAGGATCACCTGTTCGAATCGGTCTTGGAGACGCCGGAGCAGCTCGATCACCGCCACACGACGTGCCTCGTCGAGCGAGGCGAACACCTCGTCCAGCACAAGCAACGAGAAGTGCTGCCCGGCGCGCTCGGCGATCATCTGGGAGATCGCGAGGCGGAGCACGAGATTCGCCACGTCCTCCTCGCCGCCCGAGATGACGGGCTTCGGCTCGCCGTCCTCGAGCACCACGATCCGGTACCGATCATCGAGCTCGAGCTCGGTATAGCGCGCGTCGGTGAGGTCGCCGAGGAAGGTGCTCGCGAGTGCGGAGAGCTGCGGGCGCAGCGCAAAGTTGAGATCGGTGCGCAGGTCGGTGTACGCGCGGTGGAGCTCGTCGTGGAGGCGGCGGTCGCGCTCCAACGCATCGAGCCGCGCGACCGCAGCGGCCAGCTCTGCGCGTGTCGCCAACGCCCGATCGAGCGCGGCCTGCGCCAGGGCACGCTCTGACTCTGCGGCGAGCGCCGTGACCTGTGCCTGGCGCGCCGTGGCCTCCGCCGTCGCATGCGCCTCACGCAGCGAGCCGAACTCGGCATCGGGGAGCCCCGTCGTCTGCAGGTCGCGCCGAACCAGCGCCTCGCGCTCGGCCAAGAGTGCGAGGCCACGCACCGTGCTCTCCTGCTCGCGCTTGAGGACGGGTTCGCGTTCGACCTGGAGCGTGAGACGGTTCGCCTGCGTGCTCATCGCTGCCAGTCGCTCGAACTCCTGCTCCAACGCGTCGTGCTGCGCCTTCACGTAGCCGGCTGGGATCCCCGCGAGCTCACGCTGCACCGTCGCCAGCCGCTCCTCCTTGATCGCCAGCTCGCGACCGAGCTGCTCGATCTGCGCCACGCGCACCTGGACCTTCGCCAGCGAGCGCTCGAGCGCACTCACCTCGTGCTGCGTCTGCCGTCGCGTAGTATCGAGCGCACCGACATCACTCGGCATCTCCTCCAGCTGCTCCAGGCGCCCCTTGAAGTAGGTCCCGTCGGCGTTGACCGAATCGAGCTGCGCATCGAGCAACTCGATCACCTCACGGAAGTGGTCGCCGAGCGGACGGGCACAGGTCGGACAGATCCCGGAGTCGCCGGTGGCCAGGAGCTTCTCTCGTTGGTCGCGG
>JAIETI010000016.1 GCA_019745365.1 Gemmatimonadaceae bacterium
GGTACGAAGTCGGTCACGGCGACGCTCCCCGCCGCCCTGCTCGTGGTCCTCTGGTGGCGGCACGGCCGTCTCGCGTACCGCCACGATGTGCGCCCGCTGCTCCCCTGGTTCATCGTGGCGATCGCGAGCGGTGCACTCACGGCGTGGTTCGAGCACCGACTCATCGGAGCGAATGGCGCCGAGTTCGCTCTGTCGTGGGTGCAGCGCGTATTGCTGAGCGGGCGCGTGATCGTGCACTACGCCTCGACACTGTTCTGGCCGACGACGCTGATCTTCACGTATCCGCGCTGGGAGATCATCCCCTCGTGGACCGCGCTCCTCTATCCGGTGGGCGTCGCGCTAACACTGATCGTGGGCTGGCTGCTCAGGGCGCGGTCTCGTGCACCACTCGCGGTGCTCTTGCTGTTCTGCGGCACCCTCACGCCGGTGCTCGGCTTCGTGAACGTGTATCCCTTTCGCTATGCGTGGGTCGCGGATCACTTCCAGTACCTCGCGAACATCGCGCCGATGGTCGGACTCGCCGCCGCCGTGTGGACGCTGCCGCAGCGGTGGGCACGCACCGCTGCGGTCGCCGCGGTCGCCCTGCTCGCCGGGATGAGCTGGCGCCAGAGTGGGGAGTATCGCGATCCGATCACGCTCTACCGTGCCACACTTGCGCGGAACGATGCGAGCTGGATGGCGCATCACAATCTCGCCCGACTGTTGGCGAACCGGCCCGAGGCGCGCGCCGAGGCGATCGCACACTACCAGCGCGCGACCGCGCTAAAGCCGGACCATGCGCGGGCCTACTACGGCGTCGGTGTACTCCTGCAGCGCGACGGCCGCACGGCGGAAGCGATCACCGCGTTGGAGCGCGCCCGCACCCTCGAACCGCGCAACGCGCAGCTCGTCGCGAACGCGTCGTTCCTCCTCGGAGAACTGTATGAGTCTCGCGGCGACGCGCGTACCGCGGCGATCGCGGCGTACGCGCTGGCCGATTCGCTCAAACCCGGAGTCCCTCAGACGCAGCAGGCGCTTGCGCGCGCGCGACGCGCGCCCTGACAACATCGCGCCGTCGGCACATCTTATTGTCATGAGCTACGATGCCGATGCGATCATCGTCGGAGGCGGACTCGCGGGGCTCGTCGCGGCCGGCGAACTCACCGACGCTGGCAAGCGCGTGATCCTGCTCGACCAAGAGCCCCCGCAGTCACTCGGCGGCCAAGCGTTCTGGTCCTTGGGCGGACTCTTCTTGGTGAACTCGCCGGAACAGCGCCGACTCGGCATCCGCGACTCGCACGCGCTCGCGCTCGCCGACTGGATGGGGACCGCGCGCTTCGACCGCGAGGAGGACCGCTGGCCGCGTGCCTGGGCGGAAGCCTACGTCGACTTCGCCGCTGGGGAGAAGCGGAGTTTTCTCATCGAGAAGGGGCTCCGATTCTTCCCGATCGTCGGCTGGGCGGAACGCGGTGGGAGCAACGCGAGCGGACACGGCAACTCCGTCCCGCGCTTCCACATCACGTGGGGGACTGGCGTCGGAATCGTGGAGCCTTTTGTGGCGCGTGCGATGGACGCCGTTGCGCGTGGGCGTCTCGACCTGCGATTCCGGCACCGCGTCGACGGCCTCGAGGTGACCAACGGTGCTTGCACGGACGTGAACGGCGCGCTGTTGGAGCCGAGTGATGTGGCACGCGGCAAGAAGAGCTCGCGCGTCGCGATCGGGGACTTCGCGCTCCGTGCGCCGGCGGTGATCATCACCTCCGGAGGGATCGGCGGGAATCACGCGCTCGTGCGCGCCAACTGGCCGGCGCGACTCGGCACGCCGCCGGCGCGCATGATCACCGGCGTCCCTGATCATGTGGACGGCCGGATGCTCGCGATCGCCGAGCGCGCTGGCGCGCGACAGATCAATCGCGATCGGATGTGGCATTACGTCGAGGGGATCAACAACTGGGACCCGATCTGGCCGAACCACGCGATCCGGATCCTCCCCGGACCCTCATCCGTGTGGCTCGACGCGACGGGGAAGCGACTCCCACCACCGCTATATCCCGGATTCGACACGCTCGCGACACTCGCCCATCTGCGGCAGACCGGGCACGATCATTCGTGGTTCATCCTGACGCGCAAGATCATCGCGAAGGAGTTCGCCCTCTCCGGATCCGAGCAGAACCCGGACATCACCGGCAAGAGCTGGCGAAAGGTGCTCGGCCGCGCGACGGCCGGCGTACCCGCACCGGTGCAGGCGTTCCTCGACAAGGGAGAGGACTTCATCGTCGAGCGCGAACTCCCCCGCCTGGTCGAGCGGATGAACGCGCTCACCGGGAATGCGCCGACGTTGCGACTCGCGGACATCGAGCGCGAGCTGACCGACCGCGACCGGCAGCTGGAGAATCCGTACAGCAAGGACGCGCAGATCACCGCGATCCGCGGCGCGCGCGCCTACATCGGGGATCGCCTCATCCGCACGGCGCGTCCGCATCGCATCCTCGACCCCGAGGCTGGTCCGCTCATCGCGGTGCGGCTCAACATCCTGACGCGGAAGTCGCTCGGTGGGCTCGAGACCGATCTCCAGAGCCGCGTGCTCGGCGCGAACGGGGCGCCGATCCCCGGCCTCTATGCCGCGGGTGAAGCCGCGGGCTTCGGCGGTGGTGGCGTCCACGGATACGCCGCGCTCGAAGGGACCTTCCTCGGCGGCTGTATCTTCTCCGGCCGCACCGCAGGACGCGCTATTTCTTCTTGTTGATCGTCGTGACCTCGATCGCGCCGGCTTCGTGCCCCGGGCCGCGCATGATCAACGCACGATTCTGATCGAGATAGCGGAGTTCGGCGAGGACCGAGAAGCGCACCGTGCGAAGATCGTCGAGCCCCTGCTGACGCATATCGTCGATGTACACCACGATCGACTTCGCTCCCCCACCCTCGCCTCCAGCGTTTGACGACGCGGTGAGCCCGACCGGCGGCCGGAGCCACTGCGGGCGAAGCTGGTTGACCACGTCATAGGCGTTCGTGGCGACCGACGTGACCTCGGCGATATCGTCGGTCGTCAGTCGGTTGCGGTCGCCCTTCTTCTTCTTGGGCGCATCTTGAGCGCCAGCGGCTGTTCCGACCGCGAGCGCGAGAACGAAGAGACGAGTGATCCACGAACGCATGCAACCTCCGAGTCAGATGTTCGCTCCTAAAGTTGCTTCAACCAGCTGACCTTCACCACCAACGAGCTTGCCCGTGGGGCGACGGCATCTTGGATCGCCTGTCGATCGTTGTAGACAACGTAGAGGAACGAGAGTGGTGAGAACTCCCAACTGAACCGCGCGTTCAACGTGCCGCGCTGTTGCACTGTGTTGTACTGGTAGAACGCGCTCCACTGCACACGCGGATTGAGGAACGCGCGTAGCTCCGGGCCCGCGAGGTGCGTCACCAAGCTAGTGTCGCGCGTCCCCAGCAATCGGAAGCGATTCACCTCATAGTTCGCGCGGAGCGCGAGGTACGGACTCGGCGACCACCGTCCGCTCACCACCGCTTGCTGCAGCGACCCGTCGAAGAACGAGCCTGTAGACACGTTTGTCTGCACCGCCACAC
>JAIETI010000015.1 GCA_019745365.1 Gemmatimonadaceae bacterium
CACCGGCGGCGCCGGCTACATCGGCAGCCACACCTGCGTCGAATTGCTCAACGCAGGGCATGAAGTCACCGTCTTTGACAACTTCAGCAACAGCCAGCCTGAAGCCCTGGCCCGCGTCGAGCGCATCACCGGCAGCGGGAGCCAGCGGCGCGGCATCGACGGGCGGGAGCGAATCCCACGGCACGGCCGCGAGTGTGGCACTGACCGGCGATGTCGGCGTGCGCGTCGGATAGAACTCACCGCTCGGCGTGATCGCGGGCATGAGCACGCGAGGCGTCGTGGCCCGGAGCGCCCCCGCCACAAGGAAGTTCGTATCGCCGTGCAGCACGAGCATCGGTGCGCTGCGCGCCGCATCGCGCACCTCAGCCTCGGTGGCCGCGCGGCCATCGTCGCGCCGCCAGCTGGTCGGCGTGAGGCGATAGTACCCACGCGACGAGAGACGCAGCGTGCTGCGCAGCGCACCGAGGACGAACCGCGAGTCCTGGTCCGGTGCGGTGGAGATGAGCACCGCGCTGGCGCCTCCGCGGGGTTCGACGATGGCGCTCAACGAGTCGTTCTGCGGCGTCGCATCGACGGTGCCCGTCCGCGCCGCGCGCACGAGTAGCGGTGCGCCAGTCGTCGGCAACGGAAGCCCGGCGCGGACCACCCGCTCCTCCCAGGGTGCGAGTGCACCGACGACCGAGTCCGCGCGCCACTCGCCCGCGCTGAGGAGGAGGCGCGACGCGGGGCTCCCGGCACCGCCGGCGACGACGGTCACGCTGAGCTGGATGGTATCGCCCGCCGCCGCGAGTCGCGGCAGCTCGAGCGCAGCGAGCGCGAGGTCGGGACGCGCCGGGAGCGCAATCCGCTCGATGATCGAGCCCACCGGCAGCCGTGCGAGCGCCCCGGCGTCGTCGAACACGCCGTCGGTGATCACCCGCAGCGGCCGTCCATCGGCGATCGCGCGATCAGCGGCGGCGCCAATGTTCGAATGCCGGTCCGTCGGCTCCGCCGGGAGGGCCGCGCTCCAGCGTGCCGAGTCGCCGAAGAGGAGCACGCTGTCGCTCCCTGCGGCCGCGCGTGCGGCGGTCCACCCATCGGCGGTCGTCCCTGCGCGCCAACTCAGCGACGCGTCGAGCGCCACGCGCGGCGCCAACGTCGTGCTCCGCCCCACGGGGAGCTTGAAGAGCATCGCGAGGAGCGCAGCCCAGGCGATCGCCCGCAACGCCACCAGCCCCCACAGCCGCCCTTCGGCGCGCGAGGGACGATAGGGCCACCAGGCCACGAGGAGGGCCACGAGGACGACAGCGAGCCAGCGCATCAGGCGAGGAAACTACTGCGCGGGCGGGGGATGCACCGGGCCATTCGGCGCCGCGAGCAGCGGGAGGAGCGCGGTGCGCCGGGCATCGAAGGCCGCGCGCTCCCCCGCCGCGAGTGGGGCGCCGGCATTCTGACGAAGCGCGGACCGCGGATCGCGTTGCACGCCGCCCACGAGGATCTCAAAGTGCAGATGCGGGGCCGTGGCGAGCCCGGTGGCCCCGACGTAGCCCACCGTCTGCCCCATCGTCACGCGCGTACCCGCGCGCACCCCACGCGCGAAGCCACGCAGATGTCCGTACCGCGAGAGAAAGCCGTTCGGGTGCCGGATCTCGAGCGTGTTGCCGTAGCCGCTCCGCCGCCCCGCGAATGCCACCGTGCCGTCGCCGATGCTGCGAATGGGCGTCCCCGATGCGGCGGAGTAGTCGGTGCCGCGGTGCGCGCGCCAGATGCCGAGGATCGGGTGCTTCCGCATCCCGAACACCGAGGAGATGCGACGGAATGAGAGTGGCGCCCGAAGAAACGACGCGCGCATCGACCTCCCCTCGCCGTCGTAGAACTGTGCGCGGCCGCGTTCATCGAGACGTCGGAACGCCTGCATCTCCTTTCCCGAGCGCTCCAACCCCGCCGCCACGATCGGTCCGATGCGGACCTCGCCCTCGCCGCTTCGCCGCCGCTCGAACACCACGCGCACGCTATCCCCCACCTGCAGGTCGCGGCTCATGTCCACGCGGTACTCATAGATGTCGGCGAGCTCCCACGCGAGCTCAGCACGCGCGCGGCGCGAGAGCAGGTCCGCCGCCCCCACATCGAGCGCCTCATACAGTGTCGAGCGCACCTCGGCGTGCACCACGATGGTGTCGACCTCCCACGGAACCGCCTCCTCACGCGCCGTCCAGTGCCCATCGGGGGCGCGGACCAGGCGGAGCCGCCGCTCGCCGCTGAGGCGGAGCAGGATGTCGCTGGGGGCGCGTTCGTTCGAGTCACCGCGCACCTCGACGGAGAGCCCAGCGGGGATGCGACGATCGTCGAGATGCTCGCTGGCGGCGTCGAGGGCGTCGGCGGTGGCGCTGTCAGAGAGCCCGATGCGTCCCAGAAGCGCCGAGAGCGACTCCCCTCGGTCGAGGGTGTCGCTCTTGAACCAGGGGCCGAGGCGCGCGCTGGCGCGGCGTTCTGCGAACTTCGGCGGTGGTGACTGCAACGCGAGCGCGGCGAGCACGACCGCGCCGGCGAACAGCGCGGCCCGCACGACGCCGCGGCTCAATCCATCTGTCTCCGAATGAAGGTCGGGATCTCCATATCATCGAGTCCCACCACCGGCCGCGACACGCGCGGCGCGGTCCCCTCGACCGGGAGCGGACGAGGCACCGCCGAACCACGCGCCACGCGCGCGGTGTCGATCGGCACCACTGCGGGCTGCGGCTGCCGCGTGAGGATCGGGGTGACGTTGGTAGCAGCCGTGGCCGCCTTCCCCTTGTCGAAGCCCGTGGCAACGACCGTGACGCGCACCTGACCGACCATCGCGGGCTCGACGCCCGCACCGACGATGATGTTCGCTTCGTCGCCGACCGCTTCCTGAATGACCTGACCCACCGTCTGGAAGTCGGCGAGACTCATCTCGTTCTCGCCGCCGATGATGTTGATCAGCACGCCGGTGGCGCCAGCGATGGAGATGTTGTCGAGGAGCGGGCTGGAGATCGCGGCCTGCGCCGCTTCGACCGCGCGATTCTCGCCCGTCGCAACGCCGGTGCCCATAATCGCCGTGCCGCCGTCCTTCATGACCGTGCGCACGTCGGCGAAATCGACGTTGATGATGCCGCACTTGGTGACGAGACCGGAGATGCCTTCCGTGGCGCGGAGGAGGACCTCGTCCGCCTTCTTGAGCGCGTCCTGGAAGGGGATGTTCTTCCCGACCACCGCGAGGAGGCGCTCGTTCGGCACGACGATCATCGTGTCGACGTGCTTGCGCAGCTCCTCGATCCCTTCTTCGGCCTGACGCATGCGCTTGCGTCCTTCGAAGAGGAAGGGCTTGGTGACGATGCCTACGGTAAGTGCACCCGCCTCGCGCGCCATCTCGGCCACGACCGGCGCGGCGCCGGTGCCGGTGCCGCCGCCCATGCCGCAGGTGATGAAGACGAGATCTGCGCCCGCGAGCACGCGGAGGACCTCGTCGCGGTTCTCCTCGATCGCCTGG
>JAIETI010000081.1 GCA_019745365.1 Gemmatimonadaceae bacterium
ATCACCTCAGCTCGCCCGGTGGCCACCAACAGATAGCCATACGCATCGCCCCAGGTGCGGACGATCGCGCCGGTCGCAGCAAGGCGATCCCACCCGGCGCGCGGCTTGTCTGTCATCGAGCGGTGCTCGTCGCCGCGCTTGCTCGCAGCGAAGTGTTCGTCGCTCTATTGCGAAAGCACTACCCGAGGTGGGTCGAAGCGAGGGCGGAGTTGAACGAGTTGCCAATCGGGCTGGAATCGTGGGGGAACGGTGAGCTCGACGGACTTACCTCTTGACATAGTTCGTTTTAGCCAATAAGCTAAACTATGACTATCTAGGGAGTTTAGTTTGCCCGGCAGCTATCATCGCGCCACCTGGCTTCACAATCCGATAGCGAACGCCCCGCCACGCTTTCGCCGGGCGTGCCGGTACGATGCCTTCATTCCCAGCACGCTCGCTGCGCTCGAGCTGTCGATCGACGCCGGAACGTCGGGCGCGGTCTCCGACGCAGAGACCGCAATTGCCGCACTGAATGCAGCTGCGTATCCGGCCCTCGTGCCGCTCGCGCGCTTGCTGCTTCGCACCGAATCGATCGCCTCATCAAAAGTCGAGGGACTCCAGCTCGGTGCGCGCGAGCTCGCTCGAGCCGAGGCCAAGGCGGAGGGCGGCCGCAAGATCAGCTCCACGGCCGTCGAGATCATCGGTAACATCAACGCAATGCAGCTCGCCATTGAGCGCGCGGCGGCGATCCCCGAGTTCAGCGTGGCGCAGATCTGCGACATCCATGCACGGCTCATGGCGGCCTCAACAACACCTCGCATCGCCGGTGTAGTTCGAACGGAGCAGAACTGGATCGGCGGCAACAACTACAACCCGTGTGGCGCAGAATTCGTACCTCCACCGCCGGAATATGTAGCCGCTCTTCTCGATGATCTGTGCCGAGCAATCAACGATACGATCCTCCCGCCCGTGGTTCAGGCGGCACTAGTCCACGCACAGTTCGAAACGATCCATCCATTTCACGACGGCAACGGACGCACGGGTCGCGCGCTGATCCACGTGGTACTTAGACGCCGCGGAATGACACCCGCCTATGTGCCACCGATCTCGGTCATCCTCGCGGGCGACCGGGACCGCTACATCCGTGGGCTCACCGACTTCCGCGGCGACGACTACTCGGCATGGATCCGGCAGTTCGCAGATGCTTGCGCCGCAGCGGCACAGCTCGCGAAAGCCTACGCCGGTGCGGTCGATCGACTCACGCAACGTTGGCGCCTGCAACTCAGCAGCCATGCGAGTGCTCCGCGCCGCGGTGCAGCTGCGTGGGCGCTGATCGACCTCCTCCCCGCACACCCGATCATCACAGGTCCCATCGCAATCGCCAGTTCCGGGCGCGCAAAGTCGGCCGTGTACGATGCGCTCGAGCAGCTCGAACAGAGTGGAATCCTCGCCCGTCATGGAAGTAGCGCGAGGAATCAAGTGTGGGAGTGCGCTGAGCTCCTCGATCTCATAGAAGGGCTCGAAGCGGGGGAGCTGCCACGCGGCTGACTCGGCTCAAGGACCGGATCAGCCGAGCGTCCAATTGCCTATTAGGGCACCGTCCAATTGCCGATTAGCCCGCTACGCAGCGATTCGCCGCCAGCAGGAACTCAGCCAGTCGGTCGCAGCCGCTCCAGTCGCGAAATGCCGACAACACTCTTGGCCCGGAGCGCATGCCAGAGATCCCAGTCGAGCTGGAGGCCCAGCCAGAAGTCCGCGCTCATCCCCGTGACCTGGGCCAGTCGGAGTGCAGTGTCGGCCGTCACGCCGCGCTTCTCGCGGACGATCTCATTCAACCGGGGAAAGGACACGCCGAGCCGAATCGCGAACGCCGACTGCGAGATGCCGAGCGGCTTGAGAAACTCCTCTAGCAGCATCTCGCCCGGGTGCACGGGCGGAACATCCGTCGGCAAGCGCCGACTGACGAGCGACTGCGTCGCGGCCGCGCGCTTAGTGGTAGTCCGTGACTTCAACGTCGTACGCATAGAAACCCTCCCACCGGAAGCAGACTCGATACTGTTGGTTGGTGCGGATGCTGTGCTACCCATTGAGATCGTCGCACGACTGGCCGCACCGCCATGGGGCACGCGAGCCGCGCGCGAGGACAATCGATGACGTCCGCCTACTATGTCTCCCACAGCCGCGCCAGCGGCACCGCGAAGTTGCGTTTGTCGTCCAGCGGAAACGCAATCGATCCCGCGTACAGTACCACCCCGCCACGGTAATCCGCACCACACTGCTCCGCCAACCGCCGAAGACCTTGCCCGTCGGTGCGCGATGCCGTCACTGACGACTTCACCTCGACCCCCCAAGTCTGGCGGCCGCGGGTGATCACGAGATCGACCTCCACCTGATCCTTGTCGCGGTAGTGCCAGAATCGTACGTCGGGATCAGTCCACCCAGCTTGCGCCACCAGCTGCTGCACGACGAACGACTCCACGAGATGTCCAAAGCGGTCGCGCTGTGTGGTCCAGTCCGAGGCCGTGACTCCGGTCAGCGTGGATGCGAGCCCGCTGTCGAGGAGGTGCACCTTGGGCGCCTTGATCAGTCGGCTCGCCTGGTTGCGATGCCAGGGCTGCAGGCGGCGCACCAGATACAGGCGCTCACACACCGCGAGATAGTGCTCGACGGTCTCTCGACGGAGGCCGAGCTCGTTGCCGAGGCTGGTGACATTGAGCAGCTCGCCGGTGCGCAACGCGAGCAGCTCTAGCAAGCGCCCGACTGCAGCGGTATCGCGCACGCGAGCGACGTCGCGCACATCGCGCTCGAGCAGTGTTCGGAGGTAGGCGCGGTGCCAACTTCGCGCACGGATCGGCGAGCGCGCCAGCACCTCAGGAAACCCGCCTGCCACAACACGCTCGGCCAAATCGTTCGCGCTTTGAGGCGCGGATGGCGCGATCGAGGTCCGGACGCGCCCGCGCAAGAGCGCAGCCAAGAACCGTCCCTTCGCCCGCGCATGCTCGGCGGCTGTGAGTGGGTGGAGCTGAACGACCTCCATCCGCCCGGCCAGCGAATCACCGAGGTCAGGGAGGAGCAGGAGGTTGGCGGATCCCGTCAGCACAAAGCGACCGGGGCGCCGATCGCGATCCACGGCAAGCTTCAGCGTGCGGAGCAGCGCGGGCACACGCTGGATCTCGTCCAAGATCACCTGTGGCGGTAACGCGTCGACGAAGCCCGTCGGATCGGCTTCGGCGAAGGCAAGTGTCGCCGCGTCGTCGAATGTGATGTACGCGTAGCGTGGGGCGAGCATGCGCGCCAAGGTGGTCTTGCCCGACTGCCGCGGTCCGAGCAGACACACCACAGGCGTGTCACGGAGCGCGGCTTTCAGGCTAGCAGCGAGCGGGCGAGGATAGGGCTTCACGAGGACGCGTCCATTTGCCTATTAGCGTAGCGTCCAATTGCCTATTAGGCAAGCGTCCAATTGCCTATTAAAGCACCGT
>JAIETI010000193.1 GCA_019745365.1 Gemmatimonadaceae bacterium
TCGTATTGCGTTGAACGCAGCGCGAGATCACTGACGCCTTCGGCGATGACATTGATGATGCGCCATTCGCCAGCCGTGTCGTGCAGTACGTAGTCGAGCGTCACCGGCGCGCCGGCGCGCTCGTGCCACACCGTGGCCTCGTAGCTCCCCGCCGGCACCCGCTCGATCGTCCAGCGGCCGTCGTTCCCTGCCTGCGCGGTCCACGGCGTCGGCGCCACGATGATGTACGCCGACATCCGTGCGTGGATGTTGCAGTACACCGGGTACGCGCCCGGCTTCTTGAACTGAGCGTCCTTCGAACCACCGGTGCCGTAGAGGCCGAGGTCGAAGGTCGCGTCGGCGGCACTCGAGAAGATGTTGTGGCTGAAGGGATCCTGATTCGGGAAGCCGATCTTCGTGCCCGGGGTGACCACGCGCACGCGCGGCTGGAACTGTCGCCCGTTCATCGCGACCTGGGTGCGCTGCTCCTTGGTCGCGACGCGGCTCTGCCCTTTGGGGAGGAGATAGATGACCGTATTGGCGATGTCGGTGGTGGTCTCGCCGGGACGCTCCAACATCGTCACGCGTCCACTCACGGAGCCTTGCGCGAGTGCGGCGTTCGCCGTCAGGATGCACGTCAGAGCGGACCACCAACGGAGCTGCGTTCGCGCGCGTCGCACAGTGCCCACCACGATCCCGGTGTCAGAGATGAACAACGCTACCCCGCGTCGCCCGAGAGGGTCAAGCACGATCTTCGTCGCGCTGGTGACCGCCATCACAGTCACCGCTCCTCTCGCCGCCCAACGGCCGGACTCCGCGGCGTTGAATCCCGACAGCGTGCGGGCCCGACTCGAACGCGCGGAGGCCGCGATCCGCGAACTGCAAGGCCAGCTCGCGGCGCAGGGCGAGTCATCGTTGCGCACACGCTCCGGCGTGCGAGGCGAGTTCTCGGGGCGGGTGTTGATGAACGGCTTCAGCAATTCCGCGCGCACCAACAACACGGATGTGCCGACATTCGTGCGGCCGGACACCGCGAGCGGACTCCCCGCGAGCGGTGTGGGTGGCGCGATGCGTCAGACGACGCTCGGGGCGGCGGTGGTGGTGCCGAGTGTGTTCGGGGCGGAGTTCCGCGGAGATATCGACGTGGACTTTTTTGGAGGACAGCGGCCGTCGAGCGGCGGGCGGACCTTTCCGCTGATTCGCCTGCGCACCGCGCGCGGCACGCTCACGTGGCGGCACGGTGAATTGCTGTTCGGCCAGGAGTCGCCGCTCACGAGTGGGCTGAACCCGATCTCGCTCGCGAGTGTGGGCACACCGGGGTTCACCTCGGCGGGGAATCTCTGGCTCTGGATCCCACAGCTGCGCGGCACGCTGGAGACCGCAGGGCGCGTGCGCTTCGGTGTGCAGGGGGCGGTACTCGCGCCGATGAGCAGCGATGCGACGGGGCTCTTCGATACCGACTTCGATATCGCCGAACGCAGCAAGCGGCCGACCGTGCAGGGGCGCGTGCGTGTGCGGTGGGGCGGCGACCGCGCCGGTGGCGAGCTCGGCGTCGGCGCGCATCGCGGTTGGTTCGCGGCGAAGGGCGACTCGTTGATCGTGGGGCAGATGGTGAGTGCCGATGCGCGCGTGCACCTCACGCGATTCGTGGAGCTCCGCGGCGAGGCGTTCGACGGCAAGGCGCTGCGCGGCCTTGGAGGCGGCGGGATCGGGCAGAACTTCGGTGTGAACGGCGTCGCGGTGAGCACGCGCGGTGGGTGGGCGCAGCTCAACCTGATCCCGAGCGAACGCGTGACCGTGGGGTTCGGGAGCGGCGTGGATGACCCGACGGATGTGCTGGTGAGCGCGGGCGGCCGCCTGCGGAATCAAGCGAGCGCGGGGCACCTGCAACTCCGGCCCGGCGGCGGGATCGTGCTGGGCGCCGAGTGGCGACGGATCTGGACGCGCTATGCGAGCGCGACGCGTACCAACGACCACATCAATGTGGCGGTGGGGTTTGAGTGGTAGGGCGAACGAGGGCCCGCAAACGACGGCGCAATCTCCTGACCCCATCAAGCTGGTGGTCGAATCGCAGAACTCGCATTGAGTGCTGTCTGGTGCGACTGTAGCAGTCGGCGTCTGAGCCGTTTGTCATCGTGTCGGGCGAGGCGAATGGAGTTCGAGCAGCTACTCTTCACCTCTCGTCACGCAACGCTATGCGCTCGACGTGACGGCGGCTCGCACCGCCGCCTCCTGCGCGCACGCGACAGCGGTGTGCCGCTGAAGTGAGGCAACTCTCCAAGTCTCTGGGTTGCCGGTACCGCATGTTCCAGACGCAATCCTGCGAGTGTACGCCTCTGAGTCTCCGCTGACCACCGAACCAAACTCGGGATGCGACTGAAGCACGCGAGCGTGGCCGATGTACTGAGTGGACCCCTCCGGAGCGTCTCGTCGCCCACGCAGGACCAGATAGCCTCCTGCTGTGGTGTATCGAAGCGTCGGACTTGGTCTAAATGGGGCAGAGGGTTGATACTCAGCGGGCTGCGTTGCGTAGTCGCCAAACCACGGCACTCTGCGACCTCCGAGGTTCAGGATTTGTTCGCTGTAGGAACTCCACTCCGTGCGGTCAAGCGTGTGGAGAAGAGTCGACGGGCTCAGGTCCGTGATACTTCCCGGAAAAGTACCAGACAAGAACGTCCAGCTACGGCAGCTGGGAATCACCGGAAACGAATCGTGAAGTTCAACTAGGGGTACATAACGGGGTAAATCTTTCGCATCAACGATCAAGTCAATGTCTTGAGCGGCGACGCCAGACTCGAGCGCGATCGTTTCTGCGACCTTCACCGACCGTCCGAGGTGATTCACCCCATCTACCCGAAGGACGAGGCCTTTCCCGAGTCGTTGCGCAAGGTCATAGACGGCCTGGCGCACGGCTGGGGGGGAGCTAGTCCGCACCACTGGTATCGGAACACTGTTGCCTCCGGAACCGAACCGCCCGAGGATCGGAATAAGCGTAGCGACGTCGCTCGGCGAGAGGAGTAGGAGCAGGTTGTGGAGGTCAGCCGCGACCCACGAGTGATCGTGGAGTTCACCGATGCGGACCGCGAGGCGAGTAACCACGGCATCAGGAGCATCGCTCCGCCGGCCTTCCGGGCGATTCATCGGTTCGCACACGGCCTCCGCCAAGATGCCCATTGGCAATCTCGCTGCGGACTCCGAACCGCGGATGGCCTTCCACTCAGACGATTTGTCGCGCACTAC
>JAIETI010000030.1 GCA_019745365.1 Gemmatimonadaceae bacterium
GAGACCATCCCCCATCGCGGTCGGAAGCTCGGACTCGCGGTGCAGGACCGCCGCGAGTGCGACGCGGCGTTCCGCCGCCGACGCGGTCGGCAGCGCGAGATCGACGAGAGCGGCAAAGAGCGCCTCGCGCGATGTGGCGAGCAATGAGGCGCGCACGCGCTCGGGCGGCAGAACGGCCGCGAGCGTGAGAGGGGGATTCGCAGTGGTCAACGCGAGCTAAATCTAGTGTTCGCAGCAACTTGGTGGTAGCGGCGGGTTGACCCGAGGAGCGAATGCAGTACCCTTCGCCACGATGAGGATCACGCGACGCGCCGCCGGTGCCCTCGCCCTCGGGCTCGCCTGCGTGCCTGCGGCCGCGCAGGGGGTTCCCGGGCGGGACCTCCTGCAGTTCCCGCTCGGGCTCGTGGCCGAGGCGCCGGCGCTGAGTTCGCTTGGCGCGTTGGGGCTCTGGAACCCGGCATCCGTCGCCCTGTCCGCGCATCGGCGTTGGCGCTATTCCGGCGGGACGATGACCGCGCCCGTCGACGTGGGCGCCTCGGCGCAGCTCCTGACCGTCGCGCGTCGCGTCGGTGAGCACACGACGGCCGCGTTCAGTCTGGTGCACGCCTCCGTCGCCGATCTTTCGCGCACGGAGAGCGATCCACAGAGCCTCGGCAATATCCGATACGGGACGACGATGGTCTCGGCGATCCTGACGCGCACCGTCGGTCCGGTCACGATCGGGGCAGCGGCGCGACGACGTTCCGGCGCACTCGCGAACGCTGGGAGCGCGACGATGGCGGGCGACCTCGGCCTGACGACGCGCGGCTTCTTCGGGCGCCGCGATCTGCGGGCGGGGGTGGGCTCGCTCCTCGCGGCCTCGACCACCGCGGGCGAACGCGCGACGTATTCCGCCGCCGCCGACGGGCGCGTCGTCGGAGTGGACACGACGCGCGAGCTGCGCGCGGGGTGGTCGGTGAGCCGCACGGTCGGCGCCACGAGTGAGCGCTACCCGTTCCTCAGTGCGCGGTGGCAGTGGCTGGAGGCGCGCGCCGGTTGGTTGCACACGGTGGCGTTCGGTCGCGCGAACGACCGCCTGCGCGCGGCAATCGCGGTGCACCGCGCCGACTACGCGGTGGGCGTGATGCGCGAAGAGAGCGCGGGCGGGCTTGGCGCGACGTATCATTTCACGATGCGAGTGCTCCGCCAGTGACCGATCGCGTCGACCTGTTGTCCTTGCCCCCGGCAGAGGCCGCGGCCGCCCTCGTTGCGTTCGCGAAGGCGCAGGGCGTGGGCGCGTACCGCGGGCGGCAGACCGCGCGGCACCTCTGGGCCGCGCCCGCGCCGTCGTTCGACGCGATGAGTGATCTGCCGAAGGCGTTCCGCGCCGCGCTGGCCGAGCACTTCACGCTCCCACGGCTCGAGCTGACCACGCAACAGGCGTCCACGGATGGGACGCGGAAGTTCCTGTTCCGGCTGCACGACGGCCAGTCGATCGAGACGGTCGCGATCCCCGACGGCGATCGGATGACCTTCTGTATCTCCTCCCAGGCCGGCTGCGCGCTCAAGTGTGCGTTCTGTGCGACGGGGGTGATGGGCTTCGCGCGCAACCTCACCGCGAGTGAGATCGCGGGGCAGGTCCGCGAGCTCGCGCTGCTCGACCCGCCCATCCGCGCGACGAACATCGTGTACATGGGGATGGGGGAGCCGATGATGAACTGGGAGGCCGTGTCGGCCTCGCTCAGCATCCTCAACAGCCCGACCGGGTTCGGCATCGGCGCACGGCACATCACGATCTCGACGGTCGGCGTGCTCCCGGGCATCCAGGCACTCGCCGCCCGGCCGGAGCAGTTCCGACTGGCGATCTCCATCCATGCGCCGACCGACGACCTCCGGCACACGCTCATGCCGGTGAACATCAAGTATCCGCTCGCGGACGTCATCGCAGCGGCGGCGGCGTTCGATCGGCGCGTGACCTTCGAGTACGTGATGCTGGGTGGGGTGAACGATCAGCCGGCGCACGCGCGGGAGCTTGCCGCGCTCGCGCGCGCGTGCCGCGCCTTCGTAAACCTCATCCCGCTGCACCCCGGTGGCGGGATGGGGTTCACGCCGACGCCACCGGAGAAGATCATCACCTTCGCGCGAACGCTGCGCGCCGCTCAGGTCGAGACGGCGATCCGCCGGAGCCGGGGGATGGACATCGCCGCGGCGTGCGGACAGCTACGGGTCGAACGCTTGGCGCGGCGGCGTCCAGCGGCGGCCGATGAGCACCGTGAGATCGACGTAGCGTGAACTATCGGGACGCGCCTCGGCGCGTCCCTGGCGCATCGTGCGCACCGCGAGCGCCGCCCAATCGGCGTGACCGCTGCGGTCGAGAACGAGTACCGAATCCCGATAGTCGGCCTTAGCGACGGTTCCGATGGCGACGACATCGAAGCCCGCGTCGCGGAGCGCCTCCGTGGCGCGGCGCGCGAGCCCGCGCACATCGCTGGCGTTGAGCACCTCGACCTTCACGCGCACCGTGTCTGGGATCACGCGTTCCGGGACCTCGACGCGGCCCGGCGTGGGCGCACTGGCGTCGACGCGCGGCCGCGCTCCCCGCCGAACGACCGCACCGACCCCCACGCCGACCACGACGACGGCGGCGAGAACGATGCGCCCCCACCGTCGACGGATGCGCTGCGGGACTATCGGATCGAATTCCATAGGGCGACCGTCTCGGGAAAGATCCCCTTTCCTTCGCGCAGCGTCCACTCGAGGCGCATGCGGACCGCCTGACGGAACACACCGTCGAAATCGTGCGGGAGCTGCGCGGCGAGGAAGGCGCGGTCCGCCACCATGAAGCTCCGTCCGGGCTCGAGGAAGTCCGCCATGAAGAGCGCGCGCCCGGTGCGGTCCCACGTCGGGAGCCCGACCGTGTGCCAGCGCACGGCATCGAGTACCGTCGCGCGGGTCTCGCCCTCCGCGGCGAGTCGCGTGGCCGCGGCGGGTCCGTGCAGCACGCCGAGTGGGAGCGCCGCGCCACCGGGGACCAGCGGCCGCAGCGTGGCTTCATCGGCATCACGCAGGGCGTCGTGCCAGCGGCCGGCGTCGTGCCACGCGCTCGCTTCGTTCGCGTCGAGATGCATCTCCGCCGCCCACCGGTCGAGGAGCGCGGTGACCCGGTCGATGTGCGCGTGACGTTTCGGCGTCACGATGGCCCACGCAGGAAGACTC
>JAIETI010000141.1 GCA_019745365.1 Gemmatimonadaceae bacterium
GGCGGCAGGACGACGGGACATCGGAGACTCCTCCTCTCACACAGAGAGTAAGGCTCCACCGAAACGGGTCAACTCCACGCCACGTCGGCACCAACCGTTCGTTAGGCCGGATGCGAGGCCGAGCTCACTCAGTGCTTCGCGCTGCGAAGAAGGACCGTAACCGCGACCGCGACACCAACCCCGCTCGCGAGGGTCGACACTGGCGAATGCTCCCAGCCAGTGGCGCCCACCAGTGCGAGCACCTGATCAAGCAGCGCGTTCACGCCATAGAAACCGATGAACATCTGCATCCCGAACCAGAGCGGCCAGCGACGCGCAGCCTCAACGGCGTGTTCACGCGCGGAACTCATGCGTCCTCCTTTTCGAACAGCACCTTGACTCGGTCGAATGATGGTCACTTGCCCGGCCCACTGTGCTGAGTGGCCGCCCGACTACTGTGCGCGACTCTTGCGAGGTTGACCACTTACACCGCGGGCGTGACCGCTCGACATCGTGCACTGATCGGGCCCGGTACCTCCGCCCACATCGATCGTCGACGCGTAGTGCGCCGTGACACCGGAACCGACAGCGGTAATCAACCGCGTAGAATCCCGGCTCAGACCAAGCACGAGCTGGAGCTCGAGTTCGCCGGATTGTTTCAGCGTCGTAAACATGCCCATTGCGGACGTCGCGGTCGTCCCGACTACTTCGAGTGGCGTTGTTGCCGATGAGACGACTTGGATTCCGACAGAATCATCGACCAAGAAGGCGCCAGTGAACCGTACTTCCCGTCCCGGCACTGCGGAGCGGACTCGAAGGGTGACCTGCGCGTTACAGCCCTGATCCTGGGCTGAGACCGCGCTTGGGATAGCAGTGAGCAGAAGAACCGCAAGGATGTGAGTCCGGACTCGCATAGCGTGTCTCCTAGCAAAATGCGAAGCGGCCTAACGTTTCCCGGTCACTTGCGGACCGGGTAAACAAGAGGTCGACCCGCCCGGGCCGCCTCCTTCAATAGTCTACCACGGCCCGGGCGGGTCGGCCAGACCCAGGACAGGTCCGCCAAGTGCACCGGGTTGTTAGGCTGCACGACGCGCGAATAGCACCGGTTGATACAATATCGCGTCGTTCCGATGGACATCCGCGAAGCCCGCCTCCTGCAGCAGGCCCATGAGCTCGGGCACCAGGATGGCGTAATAGCGCATCGTCGTACACGCGGCTTCGGTCCAGCGACCTGAGTGCTCGCGCTCCACCACCATGGTTGCATGGTAGTGCGTCGGACCATCCCAGTTCCACTCCTGACGTAGGCGGTAGCGTACCCCCTCCCGTGTTCGCTCGCCATAAGCATGAATGCTCGGCTGTCCGCGCTTCACCTGACTGTAGTCCCGGATCGAGCAAGCAAAGAGGCCGCCTGGGCGAAGGACCGCGAGGAACTCCGAGAACGCCGCCGTGAGCTCTGCGTCGGAGAGCAGATGCGGCAACGAGTTGTCGAACGTCAGGGCGACGTCGTACGGGCCGGGCACGCTGCTGCGCAGGGTGCGCATGTCGGCGACCACCGACTCGACTGTAAGCCCCCGGATCCCGACTTCTCGGCGGAGACGGCCAATGGCTCCAGGTGAGAGGTCGCATGCCGTCATGCGATACCCTTGGCGCGCGAGTGGGAGGGTTTGCGTCCCGATGCCGCAGGACGCGTCGAGCACCCGGATCTGCGCAGGCGCTAGGTCGGTGCCGAGGGTGCTCGAGATCAGCTCCCCGATCGCGGCACCTTGGCGGGCCATGCTCCCCTCCCAGTCGTCGTAGACTAGGTCGTAGAGAGACGCCAGCTGATCATAGAATTCTTGAGTGGTCACGAGTCTCTATTGTGCAGTCGGGGACATAGGTAACAAAAGCGTCCGGCAACATGGGTAACACTCCTTCTAAACTGCATCGACACCCCTCTTTCTGCGAGGCGGGCCGATGCCTTGGTTGGAGACGAACCCGATGGACCAACGCCTGCAGTTCCTCGAAGACGTCCGGCTCGGCCGCTGCTCGTTCACGGAGCTCTGCGCGCACCGCCAGATCAGCCGCAAGACCGGCTACAAGTGGGTCGCCCGCGAAGCGGAGGAGGGGCGGCGCGGACTCGCGGATCGCAGTCGCGCTCCGCACCACTGTCCGCACAAGATGTCGGACGAGATGGCCACGCTGCTCTGCGAGTTCCGGATCAAGCACGATGACTGGGGCGCGCGCAAGCTGCTCAAGGTGTTGAAGGCGCGGCATCCGAAGCGGCACGACTGGCCCGCCCCGAGCACGGTGGCCGATCTCTTCACGCGCGAGGGCCTGGCCCGGCGGCCGCGGCGCCGGCGACCACGGCCGGATCATCCGGGCGCGCCCGCGATCCACACTGTCGCGCCGAATGATCTCTGGACCGCCGACTTCAAGGGGGAGTTCCGCACGGGCGACGGGATCTACTGCTATCCGCTCACGATCGCGGACCTGCACGCGCGGTACCTGCTCGACTGCCACGGGCGCTACTCCACGAAGACGCGCACGGCGTGGCCCGTCTTCGAGCAGGCGTTCCGCGCCTACGGCCTGCCGCGCGCGATCCGCACCGACAACGGCCCGCCGTTCGCCACGACAAGCATCCATGGCCTTTCGAAGCTCAGCGTGTGGTGGATGCGCCTCGGCATCCAGCATCAGCGCATCACGCCCGGGATGCCGAGCGAGAATGGCGCGCACGAGCGCATGCACCGCTCGCTCCAGCGCCGCGCCATCCGGCCCGCGCGCGCCACGATGGCCGCGCAGCAGCGCGCCTTCAATGCGTTCCGCGCCGAATACAACGCCGAGCGTCCGCACGAAGCGCTGGGCCTGGAGACCCCAGCGTCGCAGTACACGAGCTCCCCGCGGCCGTATCCCGCGACGCTGCCGGTGCCCGAGTACCCGGGGCACTACACGGTGAAGCAGATCACGACGGGCGGCACGTTCCGCTTCGCGAATCGCGTGCTCTACCTGGCCAACGC
>JAIETI010000003.1 GCA_019745365.1 Gemmatimonadaceae bacterium
AGCACCACGATGATCGCGAACGCGAAGAGCAGCGCAGTATGTGTTGCGCGCGGCCCTACGTGGCCGCGGCGCTCCAGAAGATCGACCGCCCCCGAGAGCGCGATCGGGCCGAACATCGACTGGTGCTGCCACGCCATCGCGCGGGACATCTCAGGCCAATGCGCAGGCGGGACGTGGACCGCAATGCCGATCACGCCGACCAGGATCTTCACGACGATGATCGGCAGGGACGATTCGAGCGGCTGCGGCGTGTTCGCACCAGCATTCGCCCGCAGCCGCCTGAGCCAAACGAACGCCCAGAAGAGGAGTGCCACGCCCGGCAGCCAATGGCCGACGAAGTCGCCCATCACCTGATGCGTAGCGTCACCGGGTGAGGCCATCACCATCTCGTGCGCTTGCACCATCCAATCCTCACTAGAATCGCGATGTGAAATCCGAGTACAAGATGCGCACATCGTAGCCACGCTGGCCAGCGGGCGGGCGCAACGCGCGCCCGTACTCGATCCGCAGCGACTGCTTCGACCCAGCCGGGATCGCCACGATCATCGCCGCCCCGATACTGTGTTGCCAAGGGAGCGTCACGCCGAACGGCGCATCGCCCGCCCACAATCGGCCCGCGGCGTAGAGTGCCGAGAACGCCAGCTCCGTTCGCCGGATCGGACTCCGTACCTGCTCGCGATGCTCCGCATTCACGATGAGTCGTGCCGCGCCACCGAGATTGCTCGTGCGGTGGCCAAGCAGCCCGTCGTCGTTCCGAAAGGTGAGCTGCGTCGGCTCCCGCGCATTCGCGGCCCAATTCCCTCCGAGTGAGACAAGGGTCAGGTCACCGGCACGGACCTTGCCCAACCACGCGAGCCAACCGTTCACCGTACGCTGGGCCGGGAGGGCGCGGCGGCGCGCCGAGATCCACTCACTCCCCCCGCCGAGGCGGAGCATCGAGCGTGCGCTTCCCGCGGCCCACCATCCACCGATGGAGCCGATGCGATCGACCGGCTCTCGCTGCAGCGCAGCGATCCCCTGCCGTGCCCCCGTCCAGAGCTCGCCGCCGAGGGCGATGTCCTGCGGCGCGGAGAGAGCGCCGAGACCGCGCATCGGCCGGAATCGGATTCGTCGATAGCCGACACTCGCGCCAGCGCGCGTCGCATCGAAGAAAGGATATCGGTTGCGCACGGCATCCGGCGGATCGATCGTGACCGGTCCATTCTGGAGGAACTGGACCGTCCGCAGCGCGCGTGCCTCCTCCCAATCGACTCCGACGCCGATGTTCCATGGCGCCGTGATCCCACCCAAGCGCCGGTTCCAACTGAACGCGCCGCGCGTGCGTTGATACTCGACGGACACATGGCCAATCGCGCTGTCGCGCAAAGTGGAGAAGTCGGCGTTGCGATTGAGCGTGCCCGACCAGGAGCTCTGCTGGAAGTTCGTGTAGAACGGGCGTTGCAGCGTCACATTCCATCCGTCGACCAGCGGGCGCGACCGCACATTGACATCAAGGATGATCGGCCGCCCGGCGAACTGGGTATCGCGGTAGCGCGCTCCCCACCCCCACTCGTTTCCGCGCCCGAGTTCGACGAGTCCGCGGACCGCAACGCCCGCACCACCGGCATTCCCCGTGCCGACCTCGATCCCCGCGGGAAGCCCTCCCGTGCCCCAGGCCTCGACGTAGAGCACGATTTCATCGATCGTCTCCACCTCCAACCGTACCGTCCCCGCCGAGTCCGGCATCACACGGATGGCCGCGTCCGAGATGTACGGCTGCGCTCGCAGGATGCGCTCCGACTCCGTGCGCGCCTGCTCCACGCATCGTTGCCCCGGTTTGAGCAATAGAAAGCCGCGCACAATTCGCACTCTCGTGGGCGGCTGGAGCGCCTCAACCGTCGCCTCGACCGCACGCGCCGCGAACGCGAAGCGCTTGTCCAGTAGCTCGCGCCGGATCCCCTTGAAGGTGACCCTACTGATGCGCTCTCCGCGGCACTGTTGCGCCTCGGTCACGGGCGCGAGCTGCTGCGCCTCGACGCGCGCGCCGACGAGCCCAAGCACGATGAGCCCGATGCGGGCGCGACGAATCAGTCGATGCACCCGACAAAGATACGCACCTGCACGGCGGTGGTCGCCCCACGCACTGACCCGTAGCTTCTCCGTTACCGATGCCCAGTCCCCCCCTCCTCATCGCTCCCCGCTCCGCGGCCGCGCTCCTCATGCTGGCGCTCGCCTCCGTGAGCCCCGCCCAGTCGCGCCCAACCCACGACCCCGAGCGCGCCCGCCTTATCACCGAAGACATCCCCCGCTTCTGGGCCGCCTACGACGCTCGCGCCACCCTCGGGTCGGCATCGGCGTTCGACTCGCTCTACCTGCGTCCCGGCTCGCGTGGGCTCCGCGACTTCACCACGCTGCGGATCACGGACGCGACCGCGCTCACACGCACGGTCGCGAGCGCGGAGCGCTACTACGCATCGATCCGTGCGAGCACCGAACGCGTCGCCACGCAAGACTCGACGATCCGTGCCGCCTTCCGACGCCTCAAGGCGCTCCACCCCGACGCGGTCTTCCCCGACGTGTACTTCGTCGTCGGGCGCATGACCTCAGGCGGCACGACTTCAGACGCGGGGCTTCTGATTGGCGTCGAGATGTACGGCCGCACCACCGACAGCGCGCTCACCGGACTCAGCGCCTGGCATCGCGACGTGCTCGCCCCCGTCGAACGACTCCCCGCGATCGTCGCGCACGAGCTCTGCCACTATCAGCAGACGTCGCGCCGGAACGAGACGCTCCTCGCGCGCGCGCTCCGCGAGGGAATGTGCGACTTCGTCAGCGAACTCGCCGCGGGCGCCCAGATCAACGAGGTCGCCACCGCGTACGGGCTCGCCAACGAGCACGCGCTCTGGGAGGAGT